>JBAVWC010000231.1:0-11836 GCA_049697595.1 Alphaproteobacteria bacterium | reverse complement strand
TCCCTGTAATTCAAGCAGGCAAAAAAATAGCCGGCGGATTTATCCGCCGGCTATTCGTATAACAGATCAAGCCTTACGGATTATGAATGTGCGTGATCTTGGTGCCTTCGATATTGATCCCGGCCATTAAGCCCTGCTGATCAAAGATGAAAGCATAAGCATCGTCTTTCATCGTCGAAGTCGATAGATTTTTGGCTACCCCTTCATTCACGACAACCACCGTCGGCCCCGTGCCGATTTCCCAGCCGTGCGTTTGATGAACATACTTCACGGCCTTGTCGGTCATCAGGAACACGACATAGCCATAGGATTGGGCCCCGGCTTGCAATCCCCAAGAACCGGTAAACGAGTTATAGTAACCGTCAACCTTACCGCCCGACTGCAACTCGCCTTCGCCGTAACCCGCGCCAAAAATAAACCCGGCCTTGATGATGCTCGGGAAAATCAAAATCGCGCGTGCTTTACCGGCAAGATCAGCCGCCGATGGATTGGTCGATGTGAGCATATGCAAAGCCGCATCGGAATCCTTGGTTAGATCTTCAGGCGTCGCGGCGCGAGCACTGGACGTTCCCCAAGAGAGGGTGGCGAGCGCTCCGATAACAAGCGCGAGGGCAATAGAACGTATGTTTCTCATTATTTCCTCCATTGGTTTATCTGATCTCCACCCGCCTTAGCAGGATAAGATGACCCCGCGCGGCGCTGAAGATTCTTTCATAGACTATCGCGCACGCCGTCATTTGACCAAAGTCAAATTTCAGGGGAGGCACATTTAATGCCAACAAAAAGACATAAAAGTGGCCCACAAAAATTAACAGTGTTAGCGTATAACCCGAATTCTCGCCCGCCAATCCCTCAGCCGTGGAGTCCTCATGTTCCTTCAAGTGCGTCGCATATTGCCGCTTGCTGCACTCGCTTGTGCTCTTTCTCTTTCCGGCACCGCGCAAGCCGCTGCTAATTCTTCCTATAGCTTAACGGACACGCTGCCTCTTCCCGGCCTTACGCGTTGGGATTATCTTGCCTTCGACACCCAAAATCACCGTCTCTTCATCACGCGCGGCGAAAGCGTCGATGTGCTCGATGTCGCCAGCCAAAAAATCACCGGCTCCATTCCCGATACCAAAGGCGTCCACGGCGTCGCCCTCGCCCCCGATCTCGGCAAAGGCTTCACCAGCAACGGCACTGCGAACACCGCGACGATCTTCGATCTCAAAACACTGGAAACCCTCGCCACTGTCCCAACAGGAACCAAACCAGACGCTATCGTCTATGACGCCAAAACCCAGCGCGTCTTCACCGCCAACGGCGCGAGCAATGATGTAACGGTAATCAACGCTTTGGACGGAAAACCCCTCGCCACAATCCCGCTCGACGGCAAACCGGAATTCGCGGTAGTTGACGGCAAAGGACGTCTCTACATCAATATAGAAGACAAATCCCAACTCGCCGTCATCGACGCGCAAAATGCGAAACTCATCACTTATTATAACCTCGCCCCCCATTGCGATAGCCCCTCTGGCTTGGCTATAGACATCGCCCACAACCGCCTGTTCTCCGTCTGCGAGAACAAAGTTATGGTTATCACCCAAGCTGAAACCGGAAAAAGTATCGACACGCTGCCCATCGGCGCGCGCAGCGATGCGGCAGCTTTCGACGCTGGAACGGGCCTCGCCTTCAGCTCAAACGGCGAGGGTACGCTCACGGTGATCGGTGCCTCAACGCCCAATCATTACAAAGTTCTGCAAACGGTGCCCACATTGCCCACGGCGCGCACAATGGCGCTCGACCCCGCAACGCACAGCATCTACCTCGCAGCCGCCGAAACGGAAGGGGGCGATGCCTCTACAGCAGCCAGCCCCCATTCCCGCCCGCAGCTTAAACCCGATAGCTTCAAAATTTTAACCGTAGAGCCCAAAACCGGCGAATAATGCGCTGTTTTTAAATATTTATCTTTACCTCACCACCTGTTTTTCAGTAATGAAAAGCCTATGCGTTACGTAATCGCCGCTCTTTACCGCTTTGTTCCACTGCAGGATGTCCCCTCCCTGCGGCGCGAGCTGCTGGAAAAATTTGCACCGCTTCATTTGTGTGGCACGCTTCTTCTCGCGCCCGAAGGCATCAACGGTACGCTCGCAGGGTCCGAGGCCGATACTGAAGCGATGCTGGAAATCCTCAAACAACATACCGGCCTGCCGCGCGAGGATGTCAAATTTTCTTGCGCCGATGAAAAACCTTTCAACCGTCTCAAGCTCCGTCTGAAACGCGAGATCATCACATTCAAACAACCGTCGGCCGATCCCGCGACGCTTGCCGGCACTTATGTCGATCCGCAAGATTGGAACGCGCTCATCGACGATCCCGATGTCGTTCTTCTCGACACCCGCAATAAATATGAAACGATGATCGGCAGTTTTGCCGGTGCTGAAGACCCGCAGATCGATACCTTCACCGAATTCGCCGATTATGTCCGCGCCAAACTCGATCCCCAGCAGCATAAAAAAATAGCCATGTTCTGCACCGGCGGCATTCGTTGCGAAAAGGCATCCGCCTTTATGCGCGCCGAAGGGTTTCCGGCAGTCTATCACCTCAAAGGCGGCATCTTGAAATATCTCGAAGATGTCGCGCCGGAACAAAGCCGCTGGAACGGCGAATGCTACGTCTTCGACCGGCGTATCGCGGTCGGACACGGCCTGACGACAGGCCGTTTCTCGATGTGCTTCACCTGCGGCAATCCCTTGACAGACGCGGATAAATCCCACGATCTTTATGAAGAAGGCGTCTCCTGCGCGTCTTGCCACGCCACCACCAGCGCCGAAGATAAAGCGCGCTATCGCATGCGGCACCAGCAAATTGCCACACGCCCGGCCCCAGTCAGGGAAATCGACGCGATTTGATGAATATCAAATCGCTTTCCCGCGTCTGAGCTAATCCTCATAAGCTTCCCGTCAAAGTCGCCTCTGGCGGATCAGAGCCCACATGCCCGGAGCCAATGCACGATTCAAACCCCTGAAGGAGATTAATATGTTTTCAACAGCCAAAGACAATTCAGCCAAAGACAATAGATCAAACTTGTCGAAAGACGACATGCTCAACGAAGGCGGCCACGCCTTTGACGATGCCAAGGATGCAGCGCGTCGTTTCAAAGACGAAGTGCGCGATGCAGGCACGGGGCTTCGCGACGATCTGGAAATGGCGGCACGCCGCACAGGTCGTCATGTCCGTGACATGGCCGAGTCAGCCGAGCATAATATCGAGGATGTGGGCGAGGCGATGACAAGAAAAATTCGCCAGAATCCCATCCAGTCGAGCCTCATCGCCCTCAGCGCCGGGTTTGTCATTGGCATGCTCTACAAGCGTTAATTCAAATGCCCGATGAATTGAAATGCTCAATTCATCGGGCTCTCTATAAATCATGTTCATAAGTAAGAGCACACAATCAATAAAATAGAACAATGGTGTTCCCCTCCCCCTGCGGGAGGCGCGGAGTGACAACTGGTAATAGAACGGCAGATGTAATTCCGCGAGGGGATGGGTGTATAAAAAAGTGCTTTGCAAAAGACTCTCAGCTTGCTGAATCAAATAAAAATTTCCAAGGAGCGTTGTTCCGTGTGTCGATTCCCGTTCCGTTCCTGCTGGATATTTGCATTCATAATCTTGTTGGCCGGGTGTGCCACACGGCTGCCCGCCTCCTATTACCCGCGCACGATGACGACAGCGTTGCAAGACACATCGGATACACGGCTCAGCAAAGCCTATGGGGCAGCCGCAGAACAACATCCCAGTGAATCTGGATTCCGCCTTCTTCCCTCGGGCCCTGAAGCCCTCATGATGCGCATCGCTTTGATAGAAGCGGCCCAGCGCAGCGTCGATTTGCAATATTTCAGCACGCGCGAAGACACAACAGGCAAATTGCTCCTCGAAGCGATATCGCGCGCTGCTGCCCGAGGCGTGCGCGTACGCATGCTGCTGGATGATTGGGATCTCGACGATTTCGAAGCCAGCGCCGTTTCTCTCAACGCTCACCCCAATATAGAAATCCGGGTGTTCAACCCTTATTCAACCCGCGATGAATCTTTTTTTGCCCATATCGGCAACGTGTTTTTCGACATGAACCAGTTCACCCGGCGCATGCATAACAAAGCGATTATCGCCGATAACCAGATAGCCATTATGGGCGGACGAAATCTCGGCGACGAATATTTCGAAGCTGGACAAGACATCAATTTCCGCGATACCGATGTTTTTATCAGCGGCCCTGTAACCCGCCAGATTTCCAGAAATTTCGACAATTTCTGGAACAGCGATCAATCTTTCCCCGTCTCCGCACTCGACCTGCCGCCGCCGGATGCGCAAGCAATCGACCAACTCCACGACGACATGCAATTGCATTGGCAGACGATGATGAAATCCCCGATCGGCAAGAAGCTCAGCAGGTTGCCGTTTCCCCGCAAGGTCAAAAACGGCACGGTGCCGCTCATCTGGGCACCTGCCGATCTCGCGTCCGACCGTCCTGGCAAGATCGACCAGCCCAGCGAAGACACGTTCAGCGTTCCGGCAGCGCGCATTGATCAGCTCGTAAATCAGGCGCAGCATGAATTTATTATCTTCACACCCTATTTCGTTCCGCTCGACAGCGGCGTGGATTGGCTGAAGGGGCTTGTCGCGCGCGGCGTCTCCGTCCGCATTATCACGAATTCTTTGGCCTCCACCGATATGGTTCCCGCGCAGGCGGGATACAGCCATTACCGTGAAGATCTTGTGAAAGGGGGTGTCGAGCTTTACGAAATCAAGGCCTCGCAGCCGCACCCTTCCGTTAAAAGCATGTTCAGGCCTTCTTCCCAAAACGGGCTGCACTCCAAAATCTATATGATCGACCGGCAATATCTGGTCATCGGTTCCTTCAACTTCGATCCCAGATCGATGCATATGAATACGGAACAAGTCCTGATCATCGACAGCCCTGAATTATGCGCGCAGATTGTTTTGTTGTTCGACGATGTGACATCGCCCGCCTCTGCCTATCGCATCATGCTTGCCGGCGATGTGCCTGCCGCCGATCAACCCGCGGTCTATGAAGGAGACCTGGCCTGGATGACCGAGGAAGACGGCAAAATCATCTATGAAGATTTCAACCCGCATGCCGGATTCTGGCGCAACCTCACCGACAGCTTCTTTGCGTTTCTCCCGATTGATGACGAACTGTAAAGGAGAAGAAAATGGGAAATGCCCGCATCCTGTCCTTGCTTCCTCTTCTGTTTGCCCTAACCCTGACTCTTGTCCTGCCAACGAAGGCGCGGGCTGATTGGCGCGAGGAACAATATAAAATTACCTATCTGCTCAATGTGGTCAGATCATCCGACCTCGTTTTTATTCGCAATGGCGTCGAATATCCTGGCAAAACCGCCGAGGCTTTTCTTGAAAAGAAAATGGCTATGGTCGGTATGCGTGTGCATACGGCGGAAGATTTTATTCACTATGTGGCCAGCAGTTCCTCCACAACCGAGACCCCCTATTATGTCCGCTTTGCCGACGGCACGCAGATAGAAGCAGGCCTTTGGTTGCAAGGCCAGCTTGATGAAATGAAATAGAAGTTAGATGCGTCCCAACAGCATAAGAATAAGCACGACGATCAATATGGTGCCTATGCCCGCCGAAGGGTAATAACCCCACTCCCGGCTATGGGGCCAGGTGGGCAGACCGCCGATCAGCATGACGATCAAAATAATCAGAAGGATGGTGCCTAAACTCATGATGTGCTCCGGGGGTTGTGTCTATTTTCGATAACAATTCGGTTATCTCACTCCTTTCATCACCCGGTTTTGACATTTATCAAACTCTTGCCCCGCCTTCGACGGCATGATGTGGCTTGTTATTGAAATTCATCGCAATCTAAACAAGGAGTTTATTATGATCATCCCCACGCAAGCCTTCAAATTCTTTGCCCTGGCGGCCCTTTTCTTTTCAATAGGATTGGCGGCGGCGTGTGCCGAAACAACCGGTCAGTTCGTTGACGACACCACGATCACAGCCAAGGTCAAATCAGCGATCCTCTCCGATTCCCAGCTCAGCGTCTTGCAAGTGAAAGTCGATACGCTTCACGGCACCGTAACGCTCAGCGGCAATGTCGATACCAAGGCTCAGGATGATGAAGCCGTCAAAGACGCGAAAATGGTCGATGGCGTCGCCCATGTCACCGATAACCTGACGATCGCCAATCAATAGGGGTCTATTGAGGCGAATACGCTGGAATTCACCCGGTGCGTGTTGCTTGACTGTAAGTGATTCGCGCCATCACATGCCTTCCCATCGAAGGCTTCTTGCTAGATTGGAATAAAAGAATGAGCGTTTCTACAAACAGGGCACCCAAAATGCGCCCCCTTCCCGTGCTGGATGCGGAAGAAGCTATCGCGCACCAACTGGCCGAAATCGGCCTTCGCCTGCATAAGCTCGGCAGGCTTGAGGTTTTCCGGCAAGTAATCACCGCGCGGAACGATCTATTGGCACTTATCGACGACGAATTGGCCCAGCAGACCAAACAGAACAAAGCCGTTCGCGGCAATTATGCCGTGACCGATCAACAGTCGGTCATCGATGCCAACCGCCCGAAAAGCGCGATGCTAAAGGTTGCTAATCACGCGCGCTAACGCGGCCTCTTCGTCGGCCAATGTTTTTTGCAACGCCGCATAAGCATCGTTTAGATGTTTCAGATGCGCGGCGTCGTGTTTCTCGCCGAAACAGGCTGCGATATCGCCTTCTAAAATATGCATGCGCTGCGTAAGGTCTGCGATCAATTGCTCCAGCCTCTCCGCCTCCTGCGCAGGGTCGGGAGCGTTTGACTCGCCCTGTTTTTTGGGCGCGCGCGCGTCTTGTTTTACTTTTTCCCGCTCCAACCGACGCTGGCGAATAACCTGCTTGCGATATTCGTCGAGATCGCCGTCGAACGCCTTGCAATGCCCGTCAGCCACCAGCCATAATTGATCGGCGACGCATTCCACCAAATGCGTATCGTGGCTGACCAGAATAACAGCACCCGTGTAATTATTCAGCGCCTGCATCAAAGCCTCGCGCGCATCGATGTCCAAATGGTTGGTCGGTTCGTCGAGCAGCATGATATGCGGCGCGTCGAAACTCATCAGGCAAAACAGCAACCGCGCCTTTTCGCCGCCCGACAGGCCGCCCACCAGCGTATCGGCTTTGTGCTTGTCAAACCCAAATCGGCTCAAGGCCGCGCGCACTTTTACTTCCGAAGGTTCGTTCATAGCCGCGCGTAAAGTCTCAAACGGCGTCAGCGTAATATCCAGCTCGTCGGTCTGGAACTGCGCGAAATAACCGACTTTCAATTGCCCCGATTTAAAAAGCCTTCCCGCCTGCGGCTTCAACCGGTCGGAAATAATCTTGACCAAAGTCGATTTCCCATTGCCGTTCGCGCCCAGCAAAGCGATGCGGTCGCTGGGATTGATCGTCAGTTCCAGATTGCGCAGCACAGGCTTGCCCTCGATATAGCCCGCATCGACGCCGTCCAGCCGGATCAGCGGCGGCTTCATTTCCTTGGGTTCCGGGAATGTGAAAGCCGTCACGCGCTCTGCGATCACCGCATCAACGATATCCATACGCTCAATCGCCTTCAAACGGCTCTGCGCCTGACGCGCTTTGGCGGCGGAAGCGCGGAACCGATCAACGAATTTCATCAGATGCGCCTTTTGCGCGACCTGCTTTTCATGCAGCGATTGCTGGCCCAGCAACCGCTCGGCGCGGCGGCGTTCAAAGGCGTCGTAATTGCCGGAATAAAGTGTTAATTTTTGTTTTTCCAGATGCACGATATGATCGACTGTCTTGTTCAGAATATCGCGGTCGTGGCTGATGATAATCAGCGTCTCGCGATAGCGCATCAGGAAGTTTTCCAGCCACACCATAGATTCAAAATCCAAATGGTTGGTGGGTTCATCGAGCAGCAATACGTTAGGCTGTAAAAACAACACCGAAGCCAAACCCACGCGCGCGCGCCAGCCGCCCGAAACGGACGAAATAGGCGCAGCCTGAGCAGCCTCGCTAAACCCCAGCCCCGCCAGAATGGACGCCGCGCGTGAAGGCGCGTCATAAGCGCCGATTTCGTTCAGCCGGTCATAAACATAACCGATGCGCTCCATATCCTCGGTGGTCTCGGCTTCCTTCATCAATTGCGTGCGTTCGGTGTCGGCTGACAGAACGACATCGAGGATTGTCGTCTCGTCATCCGGCAAATCCTGACGCACCACGCCTAACGTAGAGCCTTTAAGAAACGAAACATCTCCGCCGTCGGCGGCAAGCTCGCCAGCAATAATCTTGAACAATGTCGATTTACCCGCGCCGTTCGGCCCAACCAGCCCCACACGCCACCCAGCGGGAATATTGACGGACACGTTATCCAGCAATGAGCGTCCGGCGATGCGGTAACTAAGACCTTGAATGGAAAGCATGGAACCCGGGTATCTTTCTAATAAAAAAAGCGGCGCTTAAAAAACGCCGCAACATTGCCTGCTAAGAAGGCCGCAGTCTTACCTAAACTCTCGCCTAATCGCAAATTTAATTCGGGCGGCGAAACACAACCAGCTTCGATGTCATGTCCTGCACGATCTCTTCTTTTTGATTAAGCGTCTTGGTACGGATCGTGACGATGCCGCGATCGGCATGCGATTTTGACTGCTTAATATGAATAATTTCCCCCTCGACCCGTAAAATATCGCCGGGCCGGGTTGGCCGGGGCCAGCTAACCTCGCCCCCCGCGCCGATAACGCCGCCTGCAATCGGCAAACTATCGACGATCATACGCATCGTCGAGGCCGCCGTGTACCAGCCGCTCGTCACCAACCCCTGAAAGAAGGAATCACGGGCGGCAGAGGCGTCTAGATGAAATGGTTGCGGATCAAATTGACGAGCAAAATCAACGGCATGTTTTTCGTCTATCGTGCAGGGATGCGTGGAAAAATGCTGGCCGACCTGAAAATCTTCCAGATACAACGAAGGCGATGAGGGTACATATTCCATAAGTCCTCCTACCATAGATTGTCTGCACCGTTAAGAGGGCCCTACATTAATAACCTCTTTCGGTCACCATAGACTTTTTGTTAACTGAATTCGGCCTAGGATTGCAACTTATACGTTACAAATAAATCCGGTTTCCTCCTATGGCCAGCGAATATCTCAAACCTATGCTCGATGTCGGGTCGCCGCGCGTCCTGAATTGCAATGTCATCACGCATCAAATTCTGGCCAAGGAACCCAACGCCTCGACATTCTTTCGCTGCAAGCCCTTGAATAACATGGTGCTCATCAAGGATACAGATCCACAAGCCAGCAGCACAGCAACATCCATCGGCACCAAACTTTACCTGCCCTTCAACGAAAACGACATCTATGAAGGCGGCCGCACCGTGTTCGTGCATGACAAGGGAGTGGAAAAATCACTTCTCAGCAGCTTCGGTGAGGGGGCATTACCCAAGGAGATTTTCGCGCAAGATATGCGCGTCCTTCGCATTCTGGACAGGCTGCCGTCGCTCGACCCGTTTTTGCTCAAAGATGTTTTTATCAACGAGAAAATAGAAATGAACCCGGCCTATTTCGAAGTGGGCAAAGAATTATGGGATCAAATCGAATTATACATCCTGCAAGGGTTCGAACCCTTGGCAAAGGCGGCTTTCCCCGATGCCGTCTCGTCGGACGAAGTCGCGCGCAAACTGATCGAGAAAATATGGGAAGGCCGCGATATGGAAGCCCTCCAGCCGTTGATTGCGGCTTTTCGGTTGCCGCCGGGTCGAGAGATGGAAGCCTTCGCGGCGTGGAAAGGTGTTATCTATTACGGTTTCCAGCAGCAGCAGTCCGTCCCACTGCTCGCTGAAATGATGACGTGGCTGAAGGAATTCAAAATACCCGCCGCCGCCCTAACGGGCGCAGAACGGGCCGACTTTAAGACAATTTTCGACGCCGCCAAAGCCCAAGTGGAAAAAGAATGGCAAGCGGCCACCCGTGTCCTGCAGGAATATCAGGCCAGCTATGACAAGATGTTCAAACTCCGTACCGGCTCAGCCGATTTCGTCCAGTTTCTCCAGAACAGCAGCAAAGCCTATTGGACGCTGGGCAACAGTCTGGGCAAAGTGGGGCACGCGATTTATTGCTGGAACGCCATGTCGAAACGCTATCCCAACCGCAAAATGCCGTGGGAACAAGACCGCGAATTAGTCATGCTCCTATCCAAAATCTGCCCCACCGAAAAGAAAGTAGCGGCCAGTGCTGCGTGGTGATCAAGCTTTCAAATAATCCGCGACACCCTTCGCCGCCGCAACGCCCATACTGAAACAACCCTGCAACAAATACCCGCCCGTCGGCGCTTCCCAATCAAGCATTTCCCCGACCACAAACACGCCGGGTTTTTTCTTCAACATAAAACGCGCATCGATTTCGGCGTGCCTGACCCCGCCCGCGCTTGAAATGGCCCGTGCAATCGACGCCGTCGATGTCAGCCTGATTTTCGTCGCTTTGATTAAATCCGCCAGTGTTTCAACCCCCGTGGGCAAAACCGCGCTCCCCAAACTCTCGCGCATCAAGCCCAACGCCACGGGCGACAATCCCGCTACCTTACGCAAATAGCTCGTCGCCGACTGGCTGCCGCGTGGCGCCTGCAAACGCGAGATCAATTCGTCCCTCGATAACCCCAACCGCAAATCAAGCGTCACAACCGCCTCGCCTGTGGTTTCAATCGCTTTGCGCAAAGCCGGAGACAAAGCATAAATCACCCCGCCCTCCAATCCCTGTCTGGTAATCATCGCCTCGCCTTGCACTGTTTGCCCTTGAAAGGAAATCGTCACCGGCTTCAAAGGCTGGCCCGCGAAGCGCGCACTAAAAATCTCGCTCCACGGCACCGCAAAACCGCTATTGGCCGGGCGCAACGCCGCAACTTCAATCCCCTGCGCGCGCATTATCTCCGTCCACCCCCCGTCGCTTCCCAAACGCGGCCAAGACGCGCCGCCCATAGCCAGAATAACGGCATTCGCCTGAACGGTTTTTTCGCAGCCTGCGCCGTCGGTAAAGATCAGGCCGCCCTTCGCATCCCACCCGCGCCAGCGATGCCGCAATTCGAATTTCACGCCCAAATTGTCTAAACGTTTTAACCACCCGCGCAGCAAAGGCGATGCCTTCAACCCTTGGGGAAAAACCCGCCCGCTGCTGCCCACAAATGTTTCCTGCCCCAAATCCGCACACCACGCGCGCAAGGCATCGGGCGGAAAAGCCCGTATGACAGGCCCCACCCACGCCGCCGCCTCGCCATACCGTTCGATCAAAGCCTCAAGCGGTTCGCTGTGGGTCAGGTTCAAGCCGCCCCGTCCCGCCATTAAAAACTTGCGTCCCACCGTCGGCATATGATCGTACACAGTGATGATTCCCCGCCCGCCAAGATGCCCGGCAAGCTTCTCGGCCGCCATAAGACCAGCCGGACCGCCGCCAATAACGGCAATAGCAAAGGGTGAGGAGGGGGGAGAGTTCATAAGATTGTGTAACTTCTTGTGATTCAAAGCGCAATTGCTGGATGGTGCGTTGACACTTGATTTTTTTCGTGTAAGACGATTCCAGCCGGGGCATGGATTTGAAAAGCCTCGCATATTTCTAGTTTTTAGGGAGAATTAGACGTGTCAAAAGCCGAATGGGGAATGAAGCGAATCTGCCCAAGCTGCGGAATGCGCTATTACGACATGAAAAAGAAACCACCGTCTTGCCCGAAATGCAAAACGGTTTTCGACCCTGAAAACCTGCTGCGCGCCCGCCGTGGCCGCACCGCCGACAAAAAAGCCGCCGTCAAGGATATAGC
>JBAVWC010000230.1:0-4908 GCA_049697595.1 Alphaproteobacteria bacterium | reverse complement strand
GCCTAATCGCTGCGTTCTCGAAAAACATTCTTCTTTAAAGCACATCCGCGAATCGGCGCGAGTCGGCAGCGATTCGCGGAGAAAAACGCGCCGCAGACACTCCGCCATTTATATTTTTTATCTTTCGGGAAAATTCGAAAAAAGCGGCGAATACAAGACTAAAACCGTACACATCGACACAAACGACGTTGGGAGAAGCATCAGAGAAAAGTCGTTTACAAGAAACCCGGCATTGTACGGAAATTATTTTGCATGATTTACTTTAGCCCTTTCTTATTTTTTTGAATCGCATACAGTCGCCACCGAGTTCATTTTTTCGGGAGTGATTCTATCATGCGTTTTGCGACTAAAACGGCCTTGTGCCTGGCGATTTCCGCGCTTGCTGGCGCGACTGCGGCTCATGCAGACAGCAGCTATTTGCCTTACTACGTTCAAGATACATCCCAAAACCATCTGTATGCAGAAATTACGCCGGTGCGACAGCCAATGAATGCGGCTCCGGCATCGGTTGCGCCATCCGCTGTTCCGGAACAACAAGCTTCCGATCCTTCGGCGGCGGATCAACCGGTCGCTGCACCGATTAGCGACGCCTTATATCGCTATAACAACTCGATGTGGGTGTCCGCCGGAGAGTCAGAACTAAACTACAAAGAACCCGTGAGGCCGCTGCCTGATAGCGATCACGGCGGACTTGCTTCGCTGGCGGTTGGCGCGGATTTCTTAACGCGCAAAAATCTGTATGTCGCGTTCGACGGGTCCACATCTTTTGGCAACGGCGATTACAACGGCGCGAGTTTCGACGCCAACACTGGCCTGTTTGATATTCCGGCTCGCGGAACGACTCGTGAAACGGTCACAAACCTCAACGGCAAAATTGGTGAGGGGTTTGGGGTACATGATGACTCGATGATTATCCCCTATGTTGACATGGGGGCCCGTTATTGGAGCCGCCAAATCCCGAATTCTCCGATGGAAAATTATCAGGATTACGATGTGCTCGGCGGCCTTATGGTGGAATTCATGCCAACCCAGCGCCTGACGATATCCGGTTACGGCGAACTCGGCACCATCTTTGGTGCCTATCTGAAAACGAACAACCACAACTATGACCTCGGCGGCTCACTTACAGAAAAAATCGGGGCGAAGATCGGGTATAGCCTGACACGACAACTTGAGCTTTTCTCGACGCTCGATTTCGACCATTTCCACTATAGCGCCAGCCCTGCTCAAACGACGACGACCAACAACGTCACGACGACATCTCTTGAGCCCAGCAGCGCAACCGAAGACACGGCCATGCGCGTCGGCCTTGCTTATCACTTCAGGTAACGCGTTCGATTCAGCGCGCGGCTCCTCCCCCGGAGCGCGCACTTATTTTTCTACAATAATCGCCTATATTTTTCTACAATAATCGCCTATGTTGATCTTCTAGCAATTGGAAATGGAGTGAGAGTATGAGGGTATTGAGTTTTGTGACGCCGCGTTATCTTTTCAACACCGCTGTTATTCTCGCCTTGAGCGTCTGTATCCTGCCCAGCAATGTCCGGGCGGAAGAGAGCCAGTTCGATTACGTGTACACAACCGATATGTTGCCCGAAGGCCAGAAGGAAATTATCCAATGGGCGACAGATTCGTCCGGGCAGGCAAAAGGAAACTTTGATTTGCTGCAGGGCAGAACCGGTTTTGAATATGGGGTTTCGGATAGATTTCAAGCCGCCGTCTATGCGAACTATGCTTATGCTACTGCAACAGGCAATGGCCCAACGGGCGCTACGGATGTACCCTCCGCCATCGCAGGGGCCACTGCGGGCAGCGACGGCACACTGAATGCTGCACATTATGTAGGAACTACGCTCGAGGGCCTTTATCGTATATTGAGCCCCTTTACGGATGGTGTAGGCGTTTCCGTACTGGCGGAGCCGACCATCGGCAATAATATAGACGAATTTGACACTCGTCTTATTCTTCAAAAGGACTTCATGGATGACCAAGTGGTTTTTGCTGGCAATATCGAATATATCGGCGAAAAGATAGAGCCCACCGGCGCTGCCGGTTTTGAACCGCATGCTGCCGTGGTGCTGAGCGGTGCTGGTTCGTATCGCTTTATCGAGGATTGGTCCGGAGGACTTGAACTCGTCAATCAGCGCGATTTCGGTCGCCTGGGGCTTTCGCACGACTTAGATAGCGTATTTTTCCTGGGCCCCTCAGTTCATTATGGCAATGAAGCATACTTTGTGACCCTTGGCATACTGGACCAGCTTCCGATTGCCGATAATTATGCCGATCATGCCGAACTCCAGGATAATCGCCTTCTTACGGGGAATTTCTCCAAATATCAGGCGCGCATGAAATTCGGATATTACTTTTAGCTCTTTCTTTCGAGCTGATTTTAGGTTAAAAGGCCCATACGTCTTCGCGTCATCCTCCCCCTCTCCACATCAACCAACGGTAGGTACAAATGAATAAATGGCTCTGGCTTCCCGCAGTTGCAATCGTAGCGCCGTTCTCGGCACATGCCACGGTATATTATACCGCCGAACAGGCTCAGCAGGTCCTATTCCCCGGCGCAACTTTCACCAAGGCATTCGTCACGCTTACCGATGCGCAAGCGGCGGAAATTGAGAAACGCTCCGGCGGCGTTAATGTGCGCAACAAAGATATTCAAATGTGGAAAGTATCGACTGGCGGATATTTCCTCCTCGACCAAGCCGTGGGCAAGCATGAATTCATTACCCTTGCTATGGGGCTGAACGCTGACGGAAGCTTTAAGGATTTCCAAGTCCTGGAATACAAGGAAACCTATGGTTTCCAGGTTAAAGATGCCGATTGGCGCAAACAGTTCGCTGGAAAAACCGCATCGTCTACGCTTCAGTTGAACTCGGATATCAAGAATATCAGCGGTGCTACGCTTTCCTGCCAACACATTACCGACGGCATCAAGCGCGTGCTGGTCACCCAAGCCGTGTTGTCCGGAAAATAATACATGCCAAGTGTTCGCCGTGCACGCCCCATTCTCGGAACTATAGTAGATATATCCGTGGATGGGGCGAATGCGGAAGAGGCGGTCGAATCGGCATTTCGGGAAATAGAAGCAATCCATCACCTTATGAGCTTTCACGAGCCGGAGAGCGATGTCTCGCGCCTGAACCGATCAGCGCCTTTATCCGCTATCGCCATAGATTTCCGAACATACGAGGTACTGACCTTTGCTGAGAAGCTCAGCCTCGTCTCGGAAGGTACGTTTGACGTAACCGTCGGTGGGGCCTTGGTCGAAGAAGGGTTCCTGCCGAGGCTTTCGGATGCCGAAAAACCGGAATGCACGGCGTCATTCCGCGACATCGTTCTTCTTCCTGACAACCAAGTGATGCGCAAACGCAATGTCTGGATCGATCTTGGCGGCATCGCCAAAGGTTACGCCGTGGACCGCGCTGTCGGTATTTTGCGTGAGCACGGCATTTCAAACGGCAGCGTGAATGCAGGGGGTGATTTGCGGATTTTCGGCGATGCCCAGCCTGTGCATATTCGCGACCCGTTTGACGCCAGCCGGATGTACCTTCTCGGTACGGTTTCCGATTCTGCCGTGGCTAGCTCCAGCGGATTTTACAGCAAGAAAACCGACGGCTCCCGCACAGTCGATCCGATTGTATCCTCGCAGCAGAATAAATGCATGGAATGGGGCTGCGGCATATCGGTGACGGCGCCGATATGCATGGCCGCCGATGCTCTAACCAAGGTTGTGAGATTAATGCCCGAAAATATTTTTGAGGTATTGACGCAGTACAATGCAACGGCGATACGTATTAATCCTGATGGTCTATACACGCTTTCCTCAAACGCCCCTGCGGCGACGGCTTAACCCAGTAACTTTGTAACCTATCCACATAAGGCCTAACATTATGAATGCGCCAGCCAGAGTCCCCAAAACGACGCCCGATACCATTCGCATGCCCCGCTGGATTCGCTGGTCGATCTATGGGGCTACCATTACCTGGACGGTCACGGGTCTTGTCTGGATATTCGCCCACTATGTCCTCAGAGCCCCCGGCGAAATCGAACATCCGATCGAACCGTGGATGTTACGCATTCACGGCGCAGCCGTGATGCTGGGATTATTCATGTATGGATCATTGGTGCGGCCCCATATTACCAAAGGCTGGTATGCAAAAAAGGGCCGTAATTCGGGAATGACCGTTCTTGCCATTGTCGGCACGCAGATTGTGTCGGGATATCTGCTCTATTACGCAAGCAACGATAGCAACCAGGATATCCTCAGCATGATTCACTGGATGATCGGCCTTTTCCTCCCGATATGGCTGGTCATACATGTTTGGCGTCGTCGCGCGAAGGCAGGCGTGGATCAACGAGCCGGCGAAAGACGCGCAGTGCCAGAAAGAAGAACGTTTCTTGGTTTCGGCGCGCCGAAGCCGGATCCCGTCGCAAAGGCAGCGGCAGCCAAGGAGCGGGCAGCCAAAGACAGAAGAGAAAAGACCGAGAGACGAGTCGCGCCCGCTACAGATGTGAGAAAAGACGGTCCCGACCGGAGAAAAGCCACCGACAGAAGAACGGCGCGCGACAGAAGAGCCCCTACGCCGCCCCCTGCCCATGACAGAAGAGATACGACTTCGTCAGATAATGACAGAAGAGGCCCTACTCCACCTGATAAGGACAAATAACAAGCGATGTAACATCTGCATGACTTCCCCGAAAAACGCAAAAATAGGGGAGCCATGCAGATCGTTGCCTCACGAAAAAGTTAAAAAATCCTAATGTTTATTGGGTTTTTGGAGCGTTCTGGAACTGTGTGGAACGCATAATTGGCGGATGGTGTGGGATTCGAACCCACGGTGGGGTTGCCCCCACGCTAGTTTTCAAGACTAGATCCTTAAACCACTCGGACACCCATCCATA
>JBAVWC010000229.1:0-1647 GCA_049697595.1 Alphaproteobacteria bacterium | reverse complement strand
GCACTGGCCATCGTCATCATTGGATCTTTCGCCGTGCTCGGGGGAGTCGGCAGGAAGATGATCAGCGAAGCTCCCCCGATCCCCGATGTGTACAACGCTGACGGGCAGCTTCTCTTCACCGGGAGTTCCATCACGGATGGGCAAGGGGTCTGGCAGTCAATTGGCGGACAGGAGATCGGTACCGTCTGGGGCCACGGCGCTTATGTCGCACCCGACTGGAGCGCGGATTGGCTGCATCGGGAATCGGAGATTCTGCTGAAGACCTGGGCTGTCAGAGCTGGGGCGACGAATTTCGAATCTCTCGGGCCGGACCAACAGGCCATCTTCAAAGCGCGCCTGATTCGTGAGATGCGGACGAACACGTACGATGCGTCGCGCAATCGCGTTACGCTGAGTGCCGACCGCGCTGCAGCGTTTGAGGAGCTTCGGGCCTACTACACCGATGTCTTTGCGACTGGCCGGTCAGCATACGCCATCCCGAGCGGTGCATTGACCAACGCAGCAAAGCAGCATCAACTTGCCGCATTCTTCTGGTGGACCTCGTGGGCTTGCAGCACGGATCGACCTGGATCCGAGACGACCTACACAAATAATTGGCCGCATGAGCCCCTGATTGGCAACGTACCAACGTCCGGTGCAGTCCTCTGGAGCGTGCTGAGTTTCGTCGGCTTGTTAGCGGGAATAGGCGGCCTTGTCTGGTGGTACGCGTCGCAGGAGAAGGAACTCGTTCATGGGCCCTACCCGGAAAAAGACCCATTCCTGGCCTTCAAACCCACCCCATCGCAACGCGCGACGTTGAAGTATTTCTATGTGGTGATCATCCTCTGGGGCGTTCAAATCTTGATGGGCGTCTTGACCGCTCACTACGGCGTTGAGGGGCTGTCCTTCTTCGGATTCCCGCTCGCAAAATACCTGCCCTACGCTGTCACGCGCACATGGCATCTGCAGCTAGCCATCTTCTGGATCGCAACGTCATGGTTGGCAACAGGACTTTATGTTGGCCCCGCCGTGAGCGGTCACGAGCCAAAGTATCAGCGGCTTGGCGTCAACGCACTCTTCGGCGCGCTCATCCTCGTTGTCGGCGGTTCACTCGCTGGCGAGTGGATGGGCATTCAGCAGAGGCTCGGCAACATGTGGTTCTGGTTCGGCAGCCAGGGTTATGAATATGTCGATCTCGGCCGCTTCTGGCAAATACTCTTGTTCATCGGACTGGTTCTCTGGCTTGTCCTAATGGTCGCAGCTTTGAAGCCGGCTCTCGTTCGCAAGAGCGAAGACCGCTCGCTTCTCATCCTGTTCCTCATCTCCAGCATTGCTATCCCGCTCTTTTATTCAGCCGGACTGATGTACGGTCAGCGCAGCCATCTCGTTACTGCTGAATACTGGCGCTGGTGGGTAGTTCATCTCTGGGTTGAAGGCTTCTTTGAAGTGTTCGCCACTGTCGTGATTGGCTTCCTTTTCACGCGGCTCAAGCTGATCGAAATTCGTACCGCGACCAAGGCTGCGCTCTTCTCGACTACCATCTTCCTGTCCGGCGGAATCATCGGCACCTTCCATCACCTGTACTTCGCCGGTGCAACGCCCGCAGTCATTGGCCTGGGAGCAATCTTCAGCGCATTTGAAGTTGTGCCGCTCACGCTGATTGGCTAT
>JBAVWC010000228.1:0-3488 GCA_049697595.1 Alphaproteobacteria bacterium | reverse complement strand
ATCAATAAGGGTTGCTAGACCATTTTCCGTAAGCTTCTCGGCGGTATCCCCATAGGCCCGCGTTACGCCAATATTTTGAGCGGCACAAACAAGTACCGCCCATTGCCATGCATAGAGCGTGATTTCACGACGGTTCACAAGAATCGTGTAGTTGCGGATGACGAAGTGCATTGTCGAGTGTCCTGATACGATGCCTTTTTGGATGGGTAGAGTTTTTTTATTTCGGTGCTTCCTCTTGGGAGAGAAGAAAATTCATTTTTCATGTTTCAGACGTTCGAGGTATTCGATGTATTCGCTGGCTGTGCGAGCAGGGCCAACTTCAATTTCAGAAGATTCCAAGATTTTTGCCACAAGGTCCTTGTTTGCCAGAATATCTGCTTCAGTCATTTTACGAGAGTTCTCGTTCTGTCTCTTCACCACATAACCCTCCCAGTTGTTCAACCGAAGTCTGTTCCCATTTTAATCTTACCCGGCACTTTTTGAAACGCGGTCTCTGAAAACTTTAATACGCTAGCGCGAGTCCGATGATTTTAAAATATCGCAGGCATCGGCGATCCCCAATCCTGCCTTTGCGGGAAGATAACAACGCGGATTGCCTCAACGCCTCGACGGTGTCGAGCCAAATTAGCGGTCTGGTTCACAGGCATCAGTATTGATGGCTCAAAGTCGTACGTCTCGGCTACGACCACGCCACTCCAACGCCGAGACAGCGTTTCTTCAATCTCGTGACGTTTTATACCCTGATGTTTGATGATAATTTTCGCGTGGAGGCCGTCAACTAGGCCGCCCATGGCAACGGCTTGCCACCTCAGGTCTTTATGAGCCTCTCGGTCACGGATATCGCGGAGACCGCGACGCAATCGCTTAATAAAAGCTATCTGATCTCCAGAAATTGGAAGCGTGACAATGCTGCTGTCTGGGCCGTTTAACCAAACGCGCAAGCCTCGCCACCAGTTGCGTATTAGTGTCCGGCGGCAGGCCCAACAACCTGATGTTCGACATCTCCACGGCCATCCTGAGCCCCGGTGCCGACGCTCTTTCTGACAATGCAACAGGCGTCGCGCAAGGTCATCATCTCCCGTTTTGATCAACGTCAAGATTACCTCTGTTTGATGCTTTTCAAACAGAGAGAGTTGCTTTCGTGTAGATCGTGGCGCCCTTTTCATAGGACTATTTAGTGTCGTGAAATACTGCGCGGATAAATAATCGACGTTCAATCAAGAGCGCACCACAATTAGGAATTAATTTATGGAATTTTCTGATAGCACGAAATACCCCCGCCATTATGACAAAGCGATATATCCGGTGATCGCGCACATCGAGATTCTAGCATCAGAATTTGATGATCTAGATCGTCGTGCGGCCGACCAGACGCAGGTCAAAGTTGTCGGACACGATGAGGCCGATGATGGACTTCTTGTTGTCCATGTAGCCTGTACCACGGAAATTGCTCGGAAACGGTTTGAACGTCGGTGGGGTTGACGTGGCCTTTGTGCAGCGATGCGTAAAGCATAGCTGCACAATATACTGGATCACACTAATTATGCTGAGAATCCGCCGTCGGTTGAATAAGCTTGAGTGCGGTCAGTTTGGTCTTATCGAGTTGCAGGCATTTACCAATGCTTTCGGAAAGTCCATTTTGGCGGACGTCTGCAAACGTGCAAACAACATTTCTTTCATTTATCGCTTGCAAGATAGACTTAATAATCTCATCCAAAAACTCTTCATTCGCGACGTCGTGAAGATACGCCCGCATAAAAAGCTCAATGGACAAAAATATATTTGTACGTGAAAGAAGAGTTGTTGAGTTTTGATTGTTATTGTCGATCCACCATGCAGCGCTTGATTCGGCGCAAACGGCCTCGACGAGGCTCTCTGCAAGGGGCGTATGACTTGAGGCCAAGATTGCCTGCAAGCGTTCAATGGCTTCGTAGCGAATCCTTTTGGCCCATGAAATCTGCTTTTGAGTACCGGTCAAGGCAGGCAATCTCATCTCTTGAATCTGTTTGGCAATCTGTTTTGCAACGCGCTCCTGCTGACATACGTCGCAGACTCCTTTCGCAAGCCATTCGGCTTTGCTCATGCGATCCTTGTGTTTTCCATACAACTGCTTAACGCCCGTGTGCCCGCATGAGTATTCAATTTCAAATTTAGACATTGTAATGTACCTACAAAAACAAAAGAATATATAACTTTAAATGATTTGGAGATGATTTTAGCCCTGATCGGAGATCAACGCCAAAACGATTCGTAAAATCCATCGCCTAAACCCCTCCATCTAAGGGGCTACGTCACATTTGTGGAGTAGACCATACTATTAGCGGTATAACCAAAGTCATACCACATCTCGCAGCATTGAGCCGATTCTGTTCCTCCTCCCGTGGATTTGGAGCATATCGAAGCAAGCCCAATGCAGCAGCTTTCCAAGCGTGACGTTAAGACGCTTCCGAGGATGACGTGCCAGACCGGCAGTCCATATTGACGGCCGTCGGCTAATCAGTCGATCATGCGCATCAGATCAGCGCAGTTTTGCGTAAATGGCAACGCGTAAATAGGAGGGTTTTTGCCAAACGTTTTTTTAACCCATTTGCTTTGGAAAACCTTTGGGTCCACGAACAGATACTGTCCTTGGTGCAATGAGTTAGTGTGAGGTTGAAACTTTTCCGCCGGGACAGAACAGCCGACGCTAATCGCGAGACGAAGGTGAAGTTCGTCATTAGACGTGCCGTTGTAGGGGCGAATGTTGATCAGCACTTTCGCGTCTGTAACCAACATGATCATCCAGTCAAGAGCTTTAAGCCGTCTTGACAGAGACGCCCTGATTTTTTCTGCCCAACGAATCTGACGATCTGAACCGACCAGAGCCGGAAACTTTCTCGCAGAATTGTACCGTTGGGCCAAAACAAAAGCGCTATTTGCTGTAGCAGGGGCCGGAATATAAAGCGGACCGGAGCCCATGGCCAATGAATGCATGCTATTAGACATCATAAAATCCATAAAATAAAAAGTGAAATGTATTAGATTAATACACCGATGAATATAGCACAGACACATAGGCTGAAACAATGTGGTCAGTTTCCAAAACGAGTTTTTAACATTGCTAAACATAGCAACTGATTGTCTTATACTGGTGATCTCTATTTCATCGCAGCCCGTATAGGCCGTGTGAAATCCAAAAATGGGAAAGGTTGAATATTCGCTTTTTGTAAGCGCTCGCAGCATGAGGGTACTCGTAGGCTCCTGTCCGCAATGCTGCCCGACCTGTCAGTTCTCTACCCTCTCTCGCAAACCGTGTTTGGCGTTATGGCGATTAGTGCTCGGTTGAGTTCTGATAGTTGCTCTGACGGCCGCATTCCCACTCTTCACCCCCGTGACGGTCTGTCGAATGATCGGGGGCGCGGCGTCTGGGGACTGTGATGAGATCGTCCACCGGGAGTGTTTATAAAACCCCCTCATCAAACGCGTTTTTACCCCCGCAGTTTCCCTCA
>JBAVWC010000227.1:0-1747 GCA_049697595.1 Alphaproteobacteria bacterium | reverse complement strand
GGGTGAAAGCGACCGTTCTTACCCGGGGAGGCCTGCTCGGTACGCCGGTAGAGCCGGTAACCGTCGCCGAGAGGCGACGCTGAACGAGCAGGAGTCAGCAGAGGTGATAGTACGCAGGTGAGCGCTCATCTGCGGAAGGACCGAACATGAAACGAGGATGGACTGGATGCGTTCATACGACGAGCGGAGACAGCAGAAAACCCCGGACGGGGCCTTGAACCGGAAGGAAGCGGTGAAGCCGCGGGGGGCCGGATATCAAGGGCCGAGTTCGTCGTTGGCACAAATCGAGACCCCATCCAACGAAGGCGAGATGTCGCTGCTGGAGAAGATGCTCGAGCGCGGCAACATGCTCGAAGCGCTTCGGCGAGTGGAGTCCAACAAGGGGGCGCCAGGGGTCGACGGGGTGACGGTAGCGGAACTACGGTCGTACGTCCAGGCTCACTGGGCTGAGATTCGTCAGCAGCTGCTCGAGGGGACCTACAAACCGCAGTCGGTCAGACGGGTCGAAATCCCGAAACCTGGAGGCGGGGTGCGGGGACTGGGGATCCCAACCGTGATGGACCGACTCATCCAGCAGGCGTTGCTCCAAGTGCTCACGCCCATCTTCGACCCGGGGTTTTCGGAGAACAGCTTTGGATTCCGCCCCGGGCGAAGCGCCCATGACGCTGTGCGCAAAGCGCAGGAACACATCCGAGCGGGACATCGATGGGCGGTCGACCTCGACCTCGCAAAATTCTTCGACCGGGTGAATCACGACATGCTGATGGCACGGGTCGCGAGGAAAGTGCGAGACAAACGAGTGTTGAAGCTGATTCGGTCCTACCTGGAAGCTGGCGTGATGATGAATGGCGTCGTAGTGCGAAACGAAGAGGGCACGCCGCAAGGAGGGCCGCTGAGCCCCCTTCTGGCGAACATCATGCTCGACGACTTCGACAAGGAGTTGGAGCGGCGAGGACACCGATTTGCACGGTACGCGGACGACTGCAACGTGTATGTGAAGTCCAGACGGGCAGGCGAGCGGGTCATGGCGTCGCTCACGCGCTACTTGGAGGAGAAGTTGAAGCTGAAGGTCAACCAGGAGAAAAGCGCGGTGGACCGACCCTGGAGGCTGAAATTCCTGGGCTATAGCTTTCTTGCGGACAAGGCGGCAACCATTCGCTTGGCGCCGAAGACCATCGAGCGATTCAAGGAGCGGATTCGGGAGCTGACGAGTCGGTCGCGCAGCATGTCGCTCCAGGAACGGATTCAGAAATTGAACGCGTACATCCTGGGCTGGGTGGCGTATTACCGATTGGCAGCGATGAAGACGCATTGTAGGCAGTTCGATGAATGGATTCGGCGGCGGGTGCGAATGTGCATTTGGAAGCAATGGAAGCGCGTGAGGACGCGGTATCGAGAACTGCGCGCACTCGGGGTTGCCGAAGAGATCGTCCACATGACGGCGAATTCGCGCAGAGGGGCGTGGTTCATGGCAAGGGTGTTGAATGCCATCCTTGACCGCACGTATCTCATGAAACTAGGACTACGGAGCATGTACACGAGATATCTCGAACTTCGCCGCGTTTCATGAACCGCCGTATGCGGACCCGCATGTACGGTGGTGTGAGAGGACGGGGGCTAGCCGACCTCTCCTACTCGATTTCGGTCTGTATTCCCGTGTCGAAGTTGGTCAGATCCGTATCCGCATGATCTGATAGTGTTAACAACTCAAGTTTCGCACTCCAGTTAAGCACGTAATCCGTTGATT
>JBAVWC010000226.1:0-12336 GCA_049697595.1 Alphaproteobacteria bacterium | reverse complement strand
GGCTGGATCACCCATAGCGCGCCGATCCTCGATATCGGATTGGATAAAGTTTAATCCGGTAAAATAGCTATATCGAATTATCTGCGAGGAGCATCCGAGCCGTTGGCCTTGGGGGCTTTGTTTGCTGGGCGTCGCGCTATTCTGGCGAGCTTAGCAGCACCAATGCCCGCGCCGACCAATGCAGCATCTATCGCTAGACCTGCCGCACCGCCAAATCCTGCCCCGGTCTCTGCCCCACGATACGCGAGATAAAACCCATATTTGTCATATGTGGCATTCCACCCTTTAACGCCGCCAACAACTGATGTTGCAAGGGGAATGGTCGCCAGCGTGGCAATAATGGCGAATGCGATTTTGTTGCTAGCTTTATTGGAATAGGTCATATCCGTCTCCTTTTGATAAGCAAATTATTATTGGGCCAAGCACCCTAAATAGTCGTTTTTCAGATACCATAACCTTGCTGAAAGTATATCAAATTTCGGCAATGGCTCTCAACATGGTTAACGTTGGCATAAACGCTGTTTTAATATACAGCGCCGATCCTCGATATTGGACTGGATAAGGTTTAGCGTACCCCAATCAAGGCCGCTAAACCTTAACACCAGTTCTTAGGCTTCGTTTTTGAATTGAGAGACCAGTTTCTCCAAAGCGACGCGGAATGCAGCGCGTTTGGCATCGGGGCGCGTCGGGGCCAGAAGTTCGTCAACCTGCTTCTTCACCAAAGCCGTCTCTTGCGCATCTGGCGTGCTCTCATAGGAACCAAAATAGTCGCTCTTCTTAACTGTCGTATTGGACATTTTTCATTCTCCATAAATTTATTAACCTGAACCCCGGCAATACACCCCCGCCCTATTCCAAGTCAACACAGAAAAGCCCTATTTCCCCCCCTTATTCTCGTCTAATCTACCTTAACGATTCTGCCACCTTGGAGTTACCGATATGAAAAAGATGACCGCCGCTATAGGCCTAATCCTCGCGCTTACGGCTTGCGCCGATAAGCCGCCGCTGGTGATTCAGGAAGCGCGCACTTTGCCGCCGAAAATCATGTTAAATGTCGAGACAATCAGTCTGGCCGACCGCAGCGGGCCGCAGCCGGCAAATTCGCCTTATATTGCCAATCATTTCACGCCGACTATTGCCGAGGCAATCAAGAAATGGGCGAGCGACCGCACGCAGGCCGTCGGACAATCAGGACAGATGGTCATCATCATCAAGGACGCCTCCTTATCCGTGCAGCCTTTGCTGGTGGAAAAAGGGTTCAGCTCCTGGTTCACGCGCCAGCAAGGCGTGAAATATGTCGGGCATGCCGATGTTTCGATTGAGGCCCATAACCCAGGCGGCGTCGGCATGACAGAAGCCACGGCGACACGCTCGATAACATTGCCTGAAAATCCGACTGAGGTGGAAAAACAAAACGCTTATTATTCGCTGCTGAATACCATCATGAAGGATTTGGGGGGAAATCTTGAATCCGGCATTGGATCGCATATGGGCGATTTCATCGCGGGCGCGCCTATGGACAAGACACCGTCAGCCGAAGACAATCAACCAGTGACACCGACCACGGGTCAGGAGAAGGTTGCTCCACCTTCCGGAGCGGTGGCGCAGTAGCCTCACCTGATGTTTATCATTCATCCCCTCCACTTCCTGCCTCCGCAGGGGCAGCGTGCGCGGCGGTTGGCGATAGTGCTTTTGTGTTTCGCGCCTTTCGCCTTTGGGATTCTGGCTTTGGCTTTGGGACAGGATAGCAATTGGGATTTTCGCAATTATCATTTCTATAACGCCTATGCGTTTTTGAATAACCGCTATGCGCAGGATTTGCTGCCTTCGCAAACGCCTTATTTTTATAACCCCCTGCTCGATGTACCGTTTTTCGTGCTGGCGACGCATGCGCCGGCGCGCGTGGCGGGATTTGCGCTGGGCTTTGTTCAGGGATTGAATTTTATCCTGCTTTTTATCATCGCGCATGTCGCCCTGATCGTGCCTAACCAGCGCCACAAAGTAATAGTCTGCGCCGCTTTGGCGACATTGGGCATGCTGGGCGGCGGCGGCATCGCGCAAATTGGCACGACTTTTGGCGACAACATTACCAGTCTGGGAGCGTTGCTATCGGCGGCTTTGATCGTGCGTCATTTGGAACGGCTATCGATCGATCGCACAACGCGCGTTTGCGGATTGGTTTTCGCTTTCGGCATTCCTGTCGGCCTTATGGTGGGATTGAAATTGCCAAGTGTGATCTATGCGATTGGTTTGTGCGGCGGGTTGTTATTCACCCGAGGGGAAAAGAGACGGCGCGGCGTTCTGCTAAGCTTCGCGTTCGGCTTTGGGGTTCTGGCGGGCATTGCCGTGACGCTGGGCCCCTGGGCGGTTTTTCTGGAAAGAAATTTCGGCAGCCCCCTGTTCCCTTATTTCAACGACATTTTTCGTTCGCCGCTGGAGCCGCCCGTTAGCGCACGCGATATTCAATATGTGCCGCAGACCCTGCGCGATGCTCTTTTGACGCCCTTTATATTTATGCATAGCCCGTTTCGCGTCGGCGAGATTCCGTGGCGCGACTGGCGCATTCCGCTTCTTTATGTGCTGTTGCCTTTGGCGATTGTGTTGCGATTGTTTTTCGGGCGCAATCGCGCGCCGACGGATGCTTTGGCCTCGCGCGATGCCGCGCGTTATTTGCTGACGAGCTTTTCAATTGCCTATCTGGTTTGGCTGTTGATGTTCTCGATCTATCGCTATGCCGTGACTTTGGAGATGATCTCACCCTTGCTGATCGTTTTTGCCGTCGGGATGTTGCCGTTAAAGCTGCCGACGCGCGCGCTGGTGGCGGCTTTTTTGCTGGCCGTCGTTTCGGCATCCGTTCAGGCGGGGGATTGGGGACGGCGGACGGTTTGGCTTGATCACTTTGTCGAGGCCGGAATTCCCGATCTGGGCGACACGTCGCATTTGATGATTCTTATGGCGGGGATTGATCCTTATTCCCATCTTGTTCCGGAATTTCCATCGCAAATCGCCTTTACGCGCATTCAAAGCAATTTTTCCAGCCCCGAGGAGGATAAAGGCATCAACCGCCTGATCCACGAACGGGTGGATGCTCATCGTCAACAGGGCGGGCGTTTTATGATGCTGATTCCCAACTGGCAACTTTCCGGCGCGGAAAATGCTTTATCCTATTTCGATCTCAAATTAGGGCCGGAAGCATGTCAGAGCGTGACGGATCGGTTGGATAATGATACTCCTGTGAGCCTATGCCCTGTCGTAACGAAATAACGAGTTTACCATGACCAGAACCGCCGTTCTTATTCCCTGCTATAACGAAGAAGCCGCGATTGCCAAAACCGTGGGCGATTTCCGCGTTGTTTTGCCTCATGCGCAGATTTACGTTTACGACAATAATTCGCGCGACCGCACCGTGGAAGTCGCGCGGCAGGCGGGCGCTATCGTTCGCAGCGAGCCCTTGCAGGGCAAAGGCAATGTCGTGCGCCGCATGTTCGCCGATATCGAAGCCGATGTTTATGTACTGGTTGACGGCGACTCGACCTATGATGCCGCGTCGGCACCCAAGATGATTGCAGCTTTGCGCCGGGATTCTCTGGATATGGTCAACGGGTCGCGCGTCACGAACATTCAGAAAGCCTATCGGCCGGGGCATCGTTTCGGCAATTGGCTTTTGACCGGTATGGTCGCGTGGATTTTCGGCAGCCGGTTTTCCGATATGCTGTCGGGCTATCGCGTCATGTCGCGGCGTTATGTGAAAAGCTTTCCCGCTTTGTCGGCAGGGTTCGAGACGGAAACCGAATTGACCGTTCACGCGCTGGAATTGCGCATGCCGATCGCCGAAATCGCAACGCCCTACAAAGATCGTCCCGAAGGTTCGGTAAGCAAGCTGAGCACTTTTAAAGACGGGTTCCGCATTCTGTGGACGATTATCGTGCTGGTAAAGGAAGAAAGGCCGATGCAGTTTTTCTCACTGTTCGCGCTGTTTCTGGCCGCCATTTCCACCTTTTTGATCGTTCCGATTGTTCTGCATTATCTCCACACCGGATTGGTGCCGCGCCTGCCGACCGCAGTCTTGTCGATGGGCTTGATGATTTTGGGCTTTCTGAGTCTGGCTTGCGGCTTGATCCTCGACACCGTCACGCGCGGACGGCGCGAGATGAAGCGCATGCGGTATTTGAATATTCCCGCGCCTGAAATGGTCAGCGACAGTACGCAACAAGAATGACGATCAACGACATTCTGGAACGTCACCGCGAAACCGCGCGGCAGTTTTTTAAATTCGGCATCATCGGCGCGATGGGATTTCTGGTCGACTGGGGAATGCTTGAGATCGGTATTGATGTGCTGAATATTGATAGACTTGTCGACAACGCGGCGCTTAATGACGGCATACACTTTGTAGGGCTTGGTCGTATTGCGGCAGGTTTGTTTTCGTTTCCGTTTGCGGTAACGGCAACCTGGATCGGCAACCGCCATTTTACATTCCGCGACGCGCCGCCGATGCGTGCCGCCAAACAATTGGCGAAATTCGCCGTCGTTTGCGCCGTGGGATTGGTATTCAATCGCGGTACTTACAGCCTGCTCATCCACTATGTGCCGTTCATTGACGACTATCCGGTGATCGGCCTGCTGGGCGGCACCGGCATCGGAATGTTTTTCAATTTCTTTGCCGCGCGGCGACATGTGTTTGGGATGTAAACTTACATCGCCGCGCGAATATCGCTCATAGCGTTAATGAAAGCGAGTTTGCGGTCGAGGTTTGCATAATCGACCGCCGCGAGCGTGGCTTTTGTTTTGTCCCATATTTGCAGGGCTAACGTGACTTGGCCTTTTGGCTGGCGCGTAGCCTCGGTATGCGCCACGAGGCGCAGGCGTTCGACGAGGAGCGTTGCAAGGGTGTCGAAACATTCGGCATCTGCCTTGCGCGCGATCTGGTCGGCGAGTTTGTGGAGGCGGGGAATGTCCATCTGCGGCATCGCGTCGAGGATCGACAGCATTTCACGATAGAGCGGCAGCGTTTCACTGCGCAGAATTTTCAGGGCAAAGCCGATGCTGCCGCCGGAAAGATCGATTAATGCCGTGATATCTTCGGCAGACGCTTGCGGCGCTTTGTGATGCAGAATACCGCGCATATGCGCCGTATCAAGCGGCGCGAGTTGCAAAAGACGGACGCGCGAACGGATAGTCGGCAGCAAAACGCCCGGCGTCGTGACGGTGATAAGGATCAGCGTGCGCGGCGGCGGTTCTTCAATGATTTTCAAAATCGCATTCTGGCCGTTGCGGTTGAGCGCGTGCGCTTCGTCGATAATGACAACGCGCCAGCCGCCATAAGTCGCGGTTTTATGCAGAAACACCGCGATTTTCTGCGCGTCATCGACGGGGATGATGTTGCGTTGTTCTCCGGTTTTTTCATCAACGGGTCGGCGGACAATCAGCAAATCCGGATGCGTTTCGGCTTCGACCAGTTTTACGGCATGATGCTGCGGATCGATTTTGCCAAGCTCGCCCTTTCCGTTTGCCAACACGAACTGCGCGATATGTTTGGCCAGCGTTGCTTTGCCGATGCCTTCAATTCCGGCAATCAGCCAGGCGTGATGCATGCGGCCCGAGGCGAATGCCGCCTGAACCTCGCGCATAGCATCGTCGTGACCGACGAGAGAGGGTGCGGCATCAGTCATAGTTTGAAATGCCCGCGCACGGTTTGCGCAATCGCGGCGGCAACGATATCGGCATTGCCGGAAGCATCGATAACACGGAAACGGTGTGCGTCTTTTTGCGCGAGAGACAAATACGCATCGCGCAGTTTTTGATGGAAGCTTTTATCTTTTTGCTGATAACGGTCGTCTTGGCCGCCGCGCGCCGTCATGCGCGCCAAACCTGCTTCAATCGGGAGATCGAGCAGCAAAGTCAGGTCGGGTTCGAAATTGGGCGCAATGCGGCGATAGAGTTCTTCGATCACTTCCAACCCCAGCCCCAAGCCGATGCCTTGATAGGCGCGGGTTGAATCGTTGAAACGGTCGGAGATCACCCAATCGCCTCGTTCCAAAGCGGGCCACACAGTTTTGACCAGATGTTCACGCCGCGCAGCCATAATCAGCAGGAGTTCGGTCAAAGCGTCCCAGTGTCCTTCGCTTTGGGTGAGCCATAATTCGCGAATGGCCTCAGCCGAGGGCGCGCCGCCGACTTCGCGGGTTTGAACGGTTTGAATGCCTTGGGCGCGCAGGAAATCGGCGAGGCGTTTAATCTGCGTCGATTTTCCGGCGCCTTCGCCGCCTTCAAGCGTGATGAATTTTCCGCGTGTCATCGACCGTTATGCTTTCCTGCCGAAAATCACGCGCATTTTGCGGTAAAGGCGGGAAAAGAATCCGACCTGCGCGACATCCGCCGTGGCGACGAGGGGAATTGTTTTTGTTTCAAGACCGGGAGCGGTGATTGTAAGAAGACCGACCTGCTGGCCTTTGCTGACGGGAGCTGCGACAGGCTGGTCAAAAGTGACAACGGCCTTAAGCCCGCCGCGTGCGCTGCGCGGCAGCGTCACGATTGCGTCTTGTGCGGCGGCGATTTTCACGCTCGGGTGCGTGCCGAGCCAGACAGGAAGGTTCGCCATAACGTCGCCCGCTTTGGCAATCGGATAGAGGCCGAATTCGCGGTAACCGTAATCGAGCACTTTGGCGGATTCATCGGCGCGGGCTTGCATATCGTCCATACCGTTCAAAACCATAACCACGCGCCGCCCGTCGCGAATGGCAGAAGCCGTAAGGCCATAACCGCCAACATCGGTGTGGCCCGTTTTGAGCCCATCGACATTCATATTGCGGTAGAGCAGCGGGTTGCGGTTGCCTTGCGAGATGCTGTTATAGGTGAAACTGAGTTCCGAGAAATAGTGATAATGTTCGGGAAAATCGCGTTGCAGGGCCATTGCCAGTATCGCGAGATCGCGGGCGGTCGAATAATGCTGGGGATCGGGAAGGCCTGTTGCGTTCATAAAATGGCTGTTGTTCATGCCGAGTTCTTTGGCTTTGGCATTCATCATTTCGGCAAAGGCGGATTCGGAACCGGAACCCAAAGCTTCGGCCAGAGTCACCGCCGCGTCATTGCCCGATTGCACGATGACGCCGCGGATAAGATCTTCGACTTTGGCTGTCTGCCCGACATTGAGGAACATGCGCGAGCCTTCCTGTTTCCACGCATGTTCGCTGACCGGCAGCATGTCGTCCATTTTCAGCTTGCCGGTTTTAAGCGCGTCGAACACCAGATACATCGTCATCATCTTGCTCATCGACGAGGTGGGCATCTGGCTGTCGGCGTCTTTGGCATAAAGAACGGTTCCGGTGGAAGTATCGACCAGATACACCTGACGCGCAGCGACATCCAAAGGCGCCGTTGTTTGCGCCTGCGCGACGGGCATGCACAACAGGGAAAAAGCGAGAACAAGAGCGAGTTTGAATTTCATGATCAACTTTCCAATCAACGGCATTTTTCTAATCAACAACAGTACGGGCGGCTGTGGCCCCTGCTTGTTTAACTTTGGCTAAGAGCGCATCGGCATGCGGAACATCGGCGGCAGGGCCGACGCGCACACGATAGAATTTAGTGCCGTTAATGACAATCGTCGAGATCGTTGTCGTACCCACGCGTGCGAGGTTTTGCTGCAACCTTGTCGCGTTCTCGGGAACTGTAAAGGCGCCCGCCTGAATAAACAACTGATTGTGGGTGGTGACGGGAAGCTGAACCACTTCGGCGACGGGCTGGGTTTGCAGCAATTGGCTATGCGTTTCGGGTGTCGTGCGTATGGGTTCCAGCGTTTCGGTTTGTACCGATTGAGGAGCCGCAGAAGCCATTTGTTCGGGCGCGGCGCTGGCGGCGACGATAGCGCTTGTGCCGCCGTAATGGCGCATCGCGTCGGCAATCGCCTTGCTTTCGTCGGAGAGAACCTGCACGCGGACTTTGGCCGTTCCCTGATTTTCAAAGCCCAGCAATTGCGCGGCGCGCTGCGACATGTCGATGATGCGGCCGCTGGAGAAAGGGCCACGGTCATTAATACGTACGACAATCGATTTGCCGTTATCGAGATTGGTCACACGCGCCAAAGTCGGCAGCGGCAGGGTTTTATGCGCAGCCGTGAGTTCGTCTTTGTTGAAAATTTCGCCGTTGGCGGTGCGGTGTTCGTGGAAATCGGCGCCGTACCACGAAGCGACCCCGGTTTCGTCATAGCTGTAATCTTCGCGCGGATAATACCACTCGCCGCCGATCTGATAAGGCGTGCCGACTTTATAGATTGCTGTGCCGGTCCCCTCAGACGGCGCCGCACTACCACCAACGCTACCACCGCTGCCGGACGGATGCGTCGCGCAAGCGGCCAGCAAAAGGCAAAGCGTCAGCGGCGCGAGAAATCGGGTGAAAGGAGGTGTTTTCATAAGAATCGCATACGGGCTTAGGGTAGCGCAAACGCTAACATGAAGGAGGAAGGCGAGTCTATCGGGGTTCGCCTCGGAGAGGCTGGGATTTAAGGGAAATAGGGGCTAGGCTGACCCCGTTCCGCAAACCAAGGAGAAAAATCATGTCCGATCAGGGAAAATGCTGCGCGCGAATGAATATCTTCAAGACATTTTCTTTGAAGTGGTGGCAGACCGGGTTTTTCAAGTGGGGATTGCTGGCCTTGGGAATCGCGGTCGGCGCTTACTGGCATGATTTTTTCGGCGCGTATCTTCCGTTACTCATCATTATGGCGGCGGGCAGTTTGGGGTATGTGAGCTATGTATGGTGGAAGCAGTAACGGCAGAATGCTACCCCCTCCCGCGCCGAGAGAGAGGATAGTTTCTGATGCCGTTTGAATTAAAGAACGGCTTGTGGTGCCGCTTGGCGTACGGGCTTTGGCAATTGCAATGCACCAATCACAACAGCCAGATTAACCTCCTCCACAATTTTAGATGCCAAGTCAGCAGGCACGGGGCTCGCGTCGGTAGAAAGACCAACAGGACCCGTAGTCTTGACAAAACGATCCCCTTTGCCACGAAGCGCATATAGCTGCGCCTCAACAAAGTAGTTTTCCATACTCATAGGGCTAAGCTTTCTGCTTACCACAACACCGGTCACTCCTTGCCATTCTCCAAAAACATTGGCCTGAAGCCCCTCTCTCTTCTGCGCCAGAACGAAAGTAGGCTCGTCAGAGGCAAAAACAGAGCTAGAAGAAGGCGACAAAGTCGCAGGACGCACTTCCAGCTTTGTTCCGTGCTGCTGGTTGAGGATTGCTGCTGCCGTTTCAAGCACCGCTTTGGCTTCTTTGGCGAAGCTTTCTTTAGCAGAAACATTTTGTGTCGTTGTCATAATCGGCTCCTTAATTAATTGTTTAAAAATTTTACGTCTTGATCATAGCGATTTTTCTGCATGCAATCCACGCTTGCAATTAGTTTCATGCAAGAAACCCCTTAATTTTAATGGTTAATTCTAGTTTTGCTTGATTGCGTCGGCTAACAACCCCACCGACACAGCGAAATAAGTCGAGCGGTTCCAGCGCATCAAAGCGCGGATATTGTCATAGACGAGGAAGCTGGAACCGTCGGCACCGTCGGGCTGAACGAGAGAAGCTTGGAGATCGCGGTGCGGCAGGGGCGAGCCGTCGAGGCTGGTGACGCCTTGTGCCGACCATTCTGCCAGAGAATGCGTTTGGGCGAGGCCGATGTCGGAGGCGTCGATATTATCGCCCGCCTGAACCTCGCGGCCCCAGGTTAAATCGCTTTGCCAGCCTTCGGCGGATAGGTAATTGGCGATAGAGGCCATAACATCGACAGGATCGTTCCAGATATCGCGCCGCCCGCGATTGTCGCCGTCAACGGCGTATTTCAGATAGGTCGAGGGCATAAACTGGCATTGCCCCATAGCGCCCGCCCACGATCCGCGCAGATCGGCGACGTTCATATGTTCCTGATCGAGGATATGCAGCGCGGCGAAAAGTTCGGTGCGGAAAAAATCGGCGCGGCGTCCTTCATAAGCGAGCGTGGCGAGCGAATTGACGGTTTCGAAATCGCCCATATTCTTGCCATAACTGCTTTCAATGCCCCAGAGAGCAACGACGATTTGCGGCGGAACACCAGTGCGCCGTTCAATCGCGGCGAGTTGGGCTGCATAATGCTCCATCATATCCGCGCCCTTTTCAACGCGCGTCTCGCTGACGGTATTGTGGCGATAGGTCGCGAAGGTAACAGTTGTTTCAGGCTGTTTCTGGTCAAGCTCGACAACGCGCGGATTGGGAACGAACGCATCCAGCGCTTCGTGCACCGTCATCGGCGACACGCCGTTTTCAATCGCCTGTTGTTCGGTTTGCTGCAGCCAGTCATCATCCGATTGAGTGCGCAACGGGTCGGCGTGGGCGCAGGAAACAAGCATGACCACCCCCGCGAGGGCGAGATAAGTTAGTTTGGCCATAAGCTGCTTGTCCTTCCCATCAACCAATAGGCGGCGAGGCCCATATATTCATGCATTGCGAACGTTAAGCTATACATTTGTTCGACAAAACCCAAGCGTGTGTGCCACGTGTATTTACCGGTGGTGAAATAGCCGGTAGGCGCGGCATAGACATTCCACCCCGCCTTGCGGAAACAGCCCATTGCCCGCGTCATGTGCCACGCGCTAGTCACCAGCAGCCATTTCTGCGATGGTTCGGGGCGCACGATGTCGGCGGAAAAAACCGCGTTTTCATAGGTGTTGCGCGATGTTTTTTCGAAAATCATTTTATCCGTCGGCACGCCGATATCGTTCATGATCTCGCGCGCGATTTCGGAATCGAGCGTTTCGCCGTGCGGATACACGTCAGCCGAGCCTCCGGAAAAAACCAGTTTGGCGTCAGGATAGCGCCGCGACATATCCAGAACCATCTCATACCGGCGCATAGAATCGAGCGCCGTGGGCATGCCGCGCGCCTCGGTTACTGCCGTTTTTTCGTCGCCGCCGATGACGATGATGCCGTCAACCTGTTCCGGCGGGTTGAACGCGAAACGGTTTTCCAGCGGTGTCAAAGCCCAATCGCCAACCGGCAAAAGGGCAATCGCAATAAGGCACAGCGCGACGAAGAGGCAGAGGCCCCTGCCCGTTTTCGCAAGTCTGGGGCGATGAGAAAAATTCAGCAGCGCGCCACTCGTCAACGCAAGCATCAACAGGCCCGAAGGCGAGACTAAGACCCACAAAAACTTGGAAAGAAAGAAGGCCATCGGCGGGTTATTCTTCCATACCTATCGCGGCTTTGTAGAGTTCGAGCAGTTCGTCGTTTTCGCGGCGTTTTTCGACTTCTACTTTGCGCAGGCGTACGATCTGACGGATGATTTTTGTGTCGAAACCGACGCCTTTGGATTCGGCATAGACTTCTTTCAAATCGTCGGCGACAGCCGATTTATCTTCTTCAAGCTTTTCAATCCTTTGGATGAAGGAACGCAGTCTTTCACCGGAAACTCCGCCAGTATCTTTCGACATCAATAGACTCCCTTATGTATGCAGGCATGGAGGGCTGCTTGTAAGACAGAGTGCGGGGCAAATCCAGCGAAAATAAATTTCCTCCCCAGCTCTTTGTTCGGTATGCTTGAAACATAACATAGTGATTCTATTAAAAATGGACACAGCCAATGCCTTATATCCAGCGTGACGCAAACGGAAGAATCATTAAAGCCAGCGCGCGCCTGTTGTCCGGTTGCGATCTGCTTCCTCACAATCACCCCGAAGTCCTCGAATTCCTCAAACAGCGCGGGCAAGATCCGCAGCAGGTCGAAAACGCTTTGGCAGAATTGCGCCGTACCGACGGTGAAATGTCGCGCGCGATCGAAGACGTGATTATGGTTCTGCTGAAAAAGAACGTATTCAAAATGTCCGATTTGCCCAAGCCGGTGCAGGATCGCATGTCGCTCCGCGTCAAGCAGCGCGTTATGATTCAGGATATTTATGACCAGGCGACGGCGCGGGTTGTGTGAGAATGAACGCCGCGATTGTTATTCCCGCGCGTTATGGTTCGACACGTTTTGCCGGAAAACCTCTTTATAAAATCGCAGGGGTCTCGATGCTGGAGCGCGTCTGGCGCATCGCCAAAGCCGTGCGCGGCTGTTCGCGCGTCGTCATCGCCACCGAAGATCAACGCATTATGGATCACGCGGCAAGTTTCGGCGCGGAAGCCGTCATGACGCCGGAAAGCTGCGCCAACGGCAGCGAGCGCGTTTTTGCAGCCGCCCAGGCAGCCAAAATCACCGAAGATATTTTGCTGAATCTGCAGGGCGATGCTCTTTTGACGCCGCCCTGGGTTTTGGAAGCGATGATCGCGGAAATGGAACGCGCGCCGGGGGCCGATATCGTGACTCCGGC
>JBAVWC010000225.1:0-6757 GCA_049697595.1 Alphaproteobacteria bacterium | reverse complement strand
GACAAGGATTTTGTCATTGATCGTTCCCTTAATGCGGATAAGTTTCAGAAAGCGACGGGGTATATGCCTCCCGAATGGCCCGATCTTATCGCGGCGATGTTCGCGGCATCCCCAGAAAAAAGAGGATAAAAAATGTTTGACGGAAAAGTTTTGATGATTACCGGCGGCACAGGCTCCTTTGGGCATGCCGTCCTTAATCGGTTTCTTCACACCGACATCAAGGAAATTCGCATCTTCAGTCGCGATGAGAAAAAGCAGGAAGATATGCGAATTGCCTTCAAAGATTTAAAGCTTCAGTTCTATATCGGCGACGTACGGAACTCCGCCAGCCTTAACGAGGCGATGCGCGGCGTCCATTATGTTTTCCATGCGGCGGCATTGAAGCAGGTGCCTTCCTGCGAATTTTACCCGATGGAAGCCATTCAAACAAATGTTCTCGGCACCGAAAATGTCATGAACTCCGCCCTTCAAAACAAGGTGGAGCGCGTCGTTCTCTTAAGCACGGACAAAGCAGTTTACCCCATTAACGCAATGGGGTTATCGAAAGCAATGGCGGAAAAACTGCTCATCGCAAAGGCGCGCATGCGTTCGGAAACGGAAACGGTTTTTTGCGCGACCCGCTATGGCAATGTTATGGCTTCCCGTGGATCAGTTATTCCCCTGTTTGTCAGCCAGTTGAAAGAGGGAAAACCATTGACGGTTACAGACCCATCGATGACGCGGTTTCTTATGTCGTTGGAAGACTCTGTAGATTTGGTTCTTTATGCGTTTACCAAAGGACAGCAGGGGGACATTTTTGTGCAAAAGGCTCCGGCGTCAACCGTCGAGGTTTTGGCGCAAGCCCTGAAGGAATTGTTTCAGAAAGACAGTGCGATCAACATCATTGGTACCCGCCACGGAGAAAAATGCTATGAGTCTTTGGTGTCACGCGAAGAAATGGCGAAGGCCGAAGATTTAGGGCGTTATTACCGGATTCCCGCCGACAATCGAGACCTTAATTACGCCAAGTATTTCGTCGAAGGCGAAGTAGATATTGCTTCCTTCGACGACTATACCTCGCATAATACTGATCGCCTTGATATTAAGGGGGTGAAAGAATTGCTCCTGAGCGTAGATTTTATACAGGAGAAACTCCGTGCTTAAAGTCATGACCATTGTCGGGACTCGTCCCGAACTCATTAAAATGTCTTGCGTGATCGCTGAATTCGACCGACACACCAAGCATATTCTCGTCCATACGGGACAGAATTTCGATTACGAACTGAATGAGATTTTCTTCAACGAACTGGGCATCCGCAAGCCGGACTATTTTCTGGAGGCTGTAGGTGCGACGGCGATTCAAACAATCGCTCGTGTTCTGGAAAAAGCCGACGAGGTTATGGAAACCGAAAAACCAGACGCACTTTTGCTCTATGGTGACACCAACTCGTGTCTTTCCATCATCGTCGCGAAACGCCGAAAAATCCCTGTTTTCCATATAGAGGCAGGAAATCGCTGCTTTGACCAGCGTGTCCCGGAGGAATTGAACCGGAAGGTTATTGACCATCTGAGCGACATCAATCTCGTTCTGACAGAACACGCGCGGCGCTATTTAATTGCCGAAGGTATTCCGGCAGAGCGGATCATTAAAACCGGTTCGCATATGAAGGAAGTCCTGAATCGCTTCATGCCGAAAATCCGGCAATCAAGCATCCTTGACCAGCTGGAGCTGAAACCGCAAAATTATTTTCTGGTCAGCGCGCATCGCGAGGAAAATGTCGATAGCCCAGACAATCTTCAGGATTTGCTGAATACGTTGGCGGCTCTGGCTAAAAACTACGATATGCCTGTCATCGTCTCGACGCACCCACGAACGCGCCAACGCCTCGAAAAGATGGGGGTCGAGAATCTCGACGCCCGCATCCGGTTCTTGAAGCCTTTCGGGTTTCTGGATTATGTGAAACTTCAAATGGAGGCATTGTGCATTCTGTCGGACAGCGGCACAATTACCGAAGAAGCCTCTTTGTTAAACCTGCCCGCGATCACCATTCGCAACGCGCATGAACGACCAGAGGGAATGGACGAGGGTGTGCTTATTATGAGCGGGTTGAAGGCCGAATCTGTCCTTGATGCCGTGCAAGTCGTGATCGCCCAACACAAAACCGGCGTTGCGAGATCGGTGGCTGATTATCAAGTCGAAAACGTGTCCCAAAAGATACTCAGATGCGTTTTAAGTTATGTCGATTATATCAATCGGGTTGTTTGGTATAAGCCTTGACTAATACGGAGTTTCTTCGGCAATATTCCCGCCACCCCCCTTTCAGGAGCAAGACTTAGATGCGACTTTTCACACAATCAGAACTGAAATTGATGACGGACAAATGTGTCCAGAAGGTCATGGCCGTTAAAGAGGGTGATGGGTATTCTGCTAAACCGTTTAAGCACTTTCTAATCGATAACTTTTTTGATGAGGAATTGGCGCAACAATGTCTGGATAATTTTCCCGCGATTGATGGCGATTTGTGGCAGCGAGAAAACGATGTGGATATCGAGGTCAAGCAGCGCACGATATGGAAATCTGAATTTGATGTTCCAGAAGGCATTATCTCCGCCGTCCGCATCCTGAATTCCGCCCCATTCTTGCATGCCATGTCGTCTGTTCTCGAGATTGAAAAAATCGTACCAGACCCCTATTTTTCCGGCGGCGGATTAAACGCTACGGTGCGCGGCGGATTGCTGGATGTGCATGTGGACGGCAACTATCACGATGCGACAGGGTTAAATCGTCGTATTAACGCTCTTGTTTATCTGAATCCTGACTGGAAACCGGAATGGGGCGGCGAATTTGGCCTTTATGATAATAAGGGCGAGGTTTGCCTTAAGAGGATCGCACCTATTTTTAATCGGCTGGTCGTGTTTGATTCCCACGATTACAACTATCACGGGTTGCCAGATCCATTAAATTTTCCTGAGGGCAGCGCCCGGCGTTCGATCATCCTTTACTACTATACGAAGGAGAGTAGACCCAGCCACCTCGTCGCGGTAAATGAGCCGCACAGCGCCCTGTGGAAGAAGCGAGACTTTAACGATAAGCGCGGTAGAAAAACGCGCGACTATAGATGATGCCACTAATGGAAAATACCTTCTTGCCTTTGGTCTCGATCGTCATCCCCGTTTATAATGGCGCAAACTTCATGCGCGAGGCCATAGATAGCTCTTTGGCGCAGACATATAAAAACTTGGAAGTCATCGTCGTCAATGATGGGTCTTGCGACGAGGGGTGCACTGACGCTATTGCGCGGGAGTATGGCGACCGAATCCGCTATTTTTTGAAAGAAAACGGCGGGTGTGGTTCCGCCCTCAATCTTGGCATTGCAAACATGCGGGGTGAGTATTTTTCCTGGCTCAGTCATGACGATGTTTATTTGCCCGAGAAAATAGAATCCCAAATCAACATTCTGTCCGCCCTAGAGCGCAAGGATACAATCATATATTCGGGATATCACCTTATTGATGCTAAATCTGTGTTGTATGCTTCGGTAAGGCCTGATGCCGTTTTGCCTGAGAAAAAACTTCACCTCTCACAGCTTCCCTTGCTGCGAGGGCTGATTCACGGGTGTTCGTTATTGATACCAAAAAAATATTTTTTAACGATAGGTACCTTTAACGAGTCCCTTCCTACCACGCAAGACTACGCACTTTGGTTCGAGTTTTTTCGGGTCGCCCCCCTGTTTTTTGATAAGATGATCAATGTTAAATCGCGCGTTCATCCAGAACAGGACACGCACAAGGTTAAGGGCCATCTCCAGGAATGTAATATATTGTGGACGGGCTTTCTACGCCGACTCCGTGAGGACGAGATGTCCTTTATGGAGGGATCGCCGTACCTCTTTCTGCGAAGAACCGCTGATTTTCTAACTACCACCCCGTATCAAGAAGCCCAAGCAGTGGCGGCGTCCATGGCAGAGGACGCACTTAAAAACATAAAAATATCTGTTGTAATACCGTTTTATAATCGCGTGGAACTGACGCTTGAGGCTATCCATAGCGTTCAGGCGCAAACACACCAGAATTTTGAAATATTGCTGGTTGACGACGGGTCGACAGACGAACTGGCGGTGCTATTTGAATGCATGCGTCTTGATAGCCGCATTAAATACATAAGGCAGGAAAATGCAGGGTCAGCGAAGGCGCGAAATGCTGGAATCGAGGCTGCTGCAGGACGGTATATTGCCTTTCTTGATTCCGATGATCTCTTTTGCCCCCAAAAACTGGAGCAACAACTTAAGTATATGGAAGAGAATGGTTTCCTTTTATCACACACATCATACCATCGCATGGATTTTGAGCATAATTCTCTTGGGGTTGTCCATTCTGCGTCAGCAAAAAATATATTTCCCGGTATCATTGCCAGCTGCCCGGTTGCAACGCCAACCGTCATGGGGCGCACCGATGTGTTTATTAACAATCTATTTTTGGAACAATTCAAAACTGGAGAAGATGTGTGCTTATGGATCACGCTTGCGAGTAAATATCATTTCGCCGGATATGAGCAACCGCTGTCTGAGGTTCGCGTAGGGGAGACCTCCTCAAGCGTTGATGTGCGAAAACAAATGATTGGTTTTATGAATATCGCCTCATTCCTCATTCACGACCAGCATCTTTGCAAATATGAACGGCAAATTAAATCTTTGTTATTGGACGCAATGTCGTTGTTGGGCGACACAGAGCCTATGGCAACAGGCGACACAGAGTACTTTTCGCCAAATACAAGAAAATCGACTATAGTATCGCTAATTTCCAAAGGTCTAGTCTCTTTAAAAGTATTAGGGATTAAAGAAACGTGGAGGTTGGTTCTCCGTTGTGGCAAGGGGCGCGCGCATCTATATGTACAGTCCATTCGCTTGCTGTTGCCGTCTTTCTCGAAGGGTTAGGACGGATCGACTGCAACATGCCCTATCATAACTCGCCCTTGGTATCTATAGTTATCCCCGTTTATAATGGAGCCAATTTTCTTGCCGAAGCGATAGACAGCGCGTTGGCGCAAACTTACCCGAACATCGAGATCATCGTCGTAAATGACGGGTCGAACGATAACGGGGAAACGGAAAAGATAGCCCTTTCTTATTCCGACAAAATTAAATATTTCTCGCAGGAAAACGGCGGCGTAGCGGCGGCGCTTAATACGGCGATTGCCAAGATGTCGGGCGAGTATTTTTCTTGGCTCAGCCACGATGATTTGTATTTTCCGAATAAAGTTCAGGCGCAGGTCGATGCGCTGATGAAAATGGAACGGCGAGATGTCGTTCTGTATAGCGATCTCGGTATTTTTTATAGCACTCCCGACACGCTCAGAATTTGCCGATTGCCTGGAGTCGATCCCGATGATTTTAGATATACATTAACGGTATCGAGTCCCGTGAATGGTTGTTCCTTGCTTATTCCCAAGCAAGCCTTTTTCGATTGCGGGATTTTCGATACAAAGCTGCGCTATACGCAAGACTATGATTTATGGTTCCGCATGGCGGAGAAATATAAATTCATCCATATTCCGAAGATTTTGGTTAAGTCTCGCAGCCATCCCGGACAGGATACGGTTAAATTGAAAGACGCCGCGCTTGTCGAATGCAACAAAATGGTTATCGGTTTTGCGCAACAACTGACTCCACAAGAAATTATGCGAAACACGGGATCTGGCGTAGCCGCGGGATATGCCGTTATTGTCTTCAAAAACAAGGCGCGAGGCAATCATGCGGCCGGGCAGGAAATAGAAAAAATGGCGCGGCAATCCGCGATCAATTCTAATATAATCGAGCAGATCAAGGTTAACTCCTTGCTTTGGGGTGCCAATCATTTTGCCCCGCCCTACTATCAATTGCGTAGATATTTAATTGGCGTTATGAAAAAGGCCTTAAAGAAAACAGGGGTCATATAAAGTGGCTGCGTACTGAATGCCAAGCCACAATACCCCCTAAACCGCACAGGAACCAATGATGACTGCGACACAATTTGAAATTTCAGTCTTAATAAGAACTCTTGGCAACCCCAATTTATTGAACGTCGCCCTGCAATCTCTACGACAACAAGTTTTTAAAAACTTCCAGATTGTCATTATTGAGGACGGTCCGCCAACATTGGCGGATTTCCTTAGCCATTTTTCGGATATGGCTATTCATTATGAGTCCACGGGGATTCGTTCCGGTCGAAGCCGTTCGGGTAACAGGGCTTTAAGTGCGGCGGTGGGCAATTATTTTGTTTTTCTTGATGATGATGATTTTTTCTACCCCGACCATCTGTCTAATCTTATTGCTCAGACTCAATCTGGAAACAACCCCATCGTTTATTCCTGGTCAGAGCAACGCTCCATTGAACGCGCGGAAGATGGGCACATCATCAAGACGGGCCGCATAAAAAGGATAAGGAGGGAGTCCTTTTCGTTGCTCCACCTTATTGCTGGAAATTATATTCCCATTAACGCCGTTTTATTCCATCGTTCATTGCATGAAAAAGCTGGCGGATTCGATGACGATCTTGAATATCTTGAAGATTGGTTGCTGTGGTTGCGTTACGCCGCCCATGTGCCTTTCTGGCCGTGCACACGAAAAGCTACTGCGGTGTACAATGTTGCCTTAAACAAGAAATCCTACGCGAGTCGGCGTAAAATTATCCGTTCACAGATTGGCTACATTGATAAAGTGGTATCTCAAATAAAACCGGTTTGGGGATTGGATGTTTTGCGCCATGAAATGGGGCTGCATGCCACCAAGATTAGCGTGGT
>JBAVWC010000224.1:0-1588 GCA_049697595.1 Alphaproteobacteria bacterium | reverse complement strand
GGCCAGGCGCGCACGCGATTGGCGCAAGTGGGCGCGATTCTAGCGACTGCGGCGGTGATTGGGGGGTGTGGCAACACCTACCGGCCGTCGGTTACACCAATCAACAGCAGCGGGCCGTCGCCTCAGGTGAGCGGATACGCACTGGTTGTATCGGCTCCGTCGCCCACAACGGATGGCGTGGCCACAGTGATTGACTTCTCAGGCGATACCATACTGGCCGAGGCGCCGATCGGCCTGGCGCCGAAGTTCTTTTCGGTGGACGCATCCGGCACGGTTGCGGCGAGCTATAACCGGGACAACACGATCACCGACTTTCCTGTCAACAAGAACCTGCAGACGCTGTACGAGACGCAGTTGACGATCCCGGCTACCGCCGAGCCGGTGAATTTCTACACGCCGGCGAGCAACATGTGGGTCCCGGATCAGCACGGGAATTATATCGATTACTTCCTCGGGTATGCAGCCAGCCTGAATGCGCAGATTCCGGTGGGCACACCGTCGGTTCCCGCGGTATCCCCGGTGGCGGCGATTGGTAACGGTGGGCTGGTGGGGCAGCGCGTGTTTGCTTTGAGCCAGGACTTCAACGATCCGACCGGCGTGGCCTGCAACCTGACGCCGACAGGCGAACCGAGTGGTGTGCTCACCCCCATCGAAGTCGCCAGCGACCAGGCGGATACGCCGATCCCCGTGGGCAAGTGCCCGGTGTATCTTCTGGCCAACACGAACTTCAGCCGGATCTTCGTGCTGAACCGGGGCGGCGACAGCACCAATCCGAACGGTTCGATCACGGTCATCAATACCCAGACGAATGCATTGGACAGCTGCACGCCCTACCAGAGCCAGAACGGCACCTGGATAACGTGTCCGACGAACGGCTCAATTCCACTGCCTGCCGGGCCGGTCTACGCGGAATACGTCCCTGCGTCCCAGCAACTGGTGGTGGCCAACTACGACAGCAATACCGTCAGCGTGATCGACGTGTCCCAGGACGAATACGGCAACGATGCCAACACGTACACCAATCCAACCTGCACGGTGGGCGGGGTGAACTCCTACGCCTACTGCGGCGCGATCACCGGCGGGTTCGGCACCATACACACGATCAACGTGGGCAACTATCCCGCAGCCGTTACGGCACTGGCCGACGGTACCCGGGCCTACGTGGCCAACCAGGCCGACGGCACGGTGTCCATCCTCAACCTGACGAACTATTCGCTGGAGAAGACGCTGACGGTGGTGGGGCATCCGCGCACCGTGGTTTCCACGCAGAACTCGCTGTATGGTAAGGTCTACGTGGCCTCGCCCGATAGTCCGTATGTCACCATTATCAGCACCGTGAATGACCTGGTGGACACGACGATCCTGGTGCAGGGCGACGTGGTGGATGTGCGAGTGACCACCCAGAACGGCGCATCCGCAAACTTGAACATAACCAGCCGCGCGCCGGGATGGGGCGAGCCGTGCAACCTGCCGCCGACGCTGCTGAGCAATGCGACGATCTCGGGAAATCCGGCGGCGTGTTCCAACCAGCCATAGCCGTATGGTCATCGGGAACAGCGAAGGGGCATTTCCGGCAGCGGAAATGCCC
>JBAVWC010000223.1:0-1701 GCA_049697595.1 Alphaproteobacteria bacterium | reverse complement strand
GAGTTGCGGGTACCTGGAAGGATCTCACCGACTCTGTTAACTCGATGGCTTCGAATCTGACCAACCAGGTGCGCAACATCGCGGCGGTAACCACCGCTGTTGCGAAAGGCGACCTGACTACTAAGATCACTGTCGATGCGCAGGGCGAGATCCGCGAATTGAAGAACACGATCAACACCATGGTGGACCAGCTTAACGCCTTCGCGAGCGAAGTGACTCGCGTAGCGCGTGAAGTTGGCACGGAAGGCAAGCTGGGCGGTCAGGCCGACGTACGTGGAGTCGCGGGGACTTGGAAGGATCTGACGGAGTCCGTGAACTCGATGGCGTCGAATCTAACGGCGCAGGTCCGCAATATTGCCGACGTGACTACTGCCGTGGCGAAGGGTGACCTGTCGCGTAAGATCACCGTGGATGCGCGCGGAGAAATTCTCGCGCTCAAGGATACGATCAACACGATGGTGGACCAGCTCAGCTCCTTTTCCAGTGAAGTGACTCGCGTGGCGCGTGAGGTCGGCACTGAAGGACGCCTGGGCGGGCAGGCCGATGTCTACGGCGTCGCCGGAACGTGGAAGGATCTGACGGAGTCGGTTAACTCCATGGCTTCGAACCTGACGAATCAGGTGCGCAACATCGCGCAGGTGACCACCGCGGTCGCGATGGGCGACCTGTCGCGCAAGATTACGGTCGACGTGCGCGGCGAGATTCTGGAGCTGAAGAATACCATCAACACCATGGTAGATCAGCTTAATTCGTTTGCCAGCGAAGTTACGCGAGTCGCACGTGAGGTGGGTACGGAAGGCAAGCTCGGCGGCCAGGCGGAAGTGCGCGGCGTCGCCGGCACCTGGAAGGATCTCACGGATAACGTGAACCTCATGGCGGCGAACCTGACGACGCAGGTACGCGGAATCGCGAAGGTGGTCACGGCCGTCGCCAATGGCGACCTGGAGCGCAAGCTGGTGCTGGAGACCAAGGGCGAAATCGCGGAACTGGCGGACACGATCAACGCGATGATCGATACGCTCGCTACGTTTGCAGATCAGGTGACCACGGTTGCTCGCGAAGTCGGGATCGAAGGGAAGCTGGGAGGTCAGGCGCGAGTGCCGGGGGCGGCCGGTATCTGGCGCGATTTGACGGATAACGTGAATCAGCTCGCAGCCAATCTTACGACTCAGGTTCGCGCGATTGCGGAAGTCGCGACCGCGGTGACTAAGGGCGATCTGACGCGGTCGATAGCCGTCGAAGCCATGGGCGAAGTCGCCGCGCTTAAGGACAACATCAATGAGATGATCGTCAACCTGGCCGCGACTACCCGTAAGAATAATGACCAGGACTGGCTCAAGACGAACATTGCAAAGTTCACGCGCATGGTGCAGGGGCAACGCGACCTGCTTACCGTCGCGCAGTTGCTGCTCTCCGAACTGGCTCCTCTGGTCAGTGCGCAGCGAGGTTCCTTTTATATAGCCGAGAATCCCGCCGGCGGCGGCGTTCTGAAATTCATGATGGGCTATGCGTCCGATGGGGAAACGAAGGCGCAGTTCAAGTTCGGGGAAGGCCTGGTGGGGCAGTGCGCGCTCGAAAAGCAGCGCATCCTGGTCCGCGATGTTCCGAAGGATTATGTGCGCATCAGTTCCAGCCTGGGCGCCAGCGCTCCCACGACCGTCGTGGTGCTGCCGGTCCTCTTTGAAGGTGAAGTAAAGGCGG
>JBAVWC010000222.1:0-1614 GCA_049697595.1 Alphaproteobacteria bacterium | reverse complement strand
ATAATGATCGGCGGCCGATCAAGGCCTCGGATGATCTCTTCGTAGTAGTCGACAATTTCACTGATGCCCAGAGTTGCAATGGCGCTGGGATCACGACGGAGCTCGTCGATCTCGCCATCCATGCCCGGCCAGCTTTTCGCGATCACGCGGTAGCCCAGTTCCGTGTAACGCGTAACCCAGTTCTCCCAGCTGCGCGCGGTCATCCAAAGACCATTGATCAAGACGATGGTTCCATTTTCGCTATTCATTGGCTTATGTCCTCTCTCACCGAGGTGAGTGTGAATGGGTTGATTAGATTCCTTGAGAATGCAGAGTTCCATTCGAACGCGTCATAGTGGCACCCCTGAGACTGAGATGTGATACTTGACGGCCGACGCGGCACTAAAAGATTCCGCACTCGATCAAGCCGGATTCCCTGCGCCCGATTGCAGATTCCTAAGCAAGTCTGGCAGGCCGCTGAAATTGAGACATCCCTCGATAGGGTGTAGTTCGAGTCCCTCATTCGGACAGTGTGGGCCTGCATTCCACCGGGTCAGATGATTGGAGTTGAATACCCTTCCGGAGGCTGCGATCCGGTTCGCCGGCATAACGCGCACGCGTTCGTCCATGTGTCGAAAGGCAGCGGGATCATTGGCGTGAGAGGCGGGAAACCCGAGGCGTCTGTGGCCGGAAAATTCTGTTCGAAGGCCCGAACAACGTCCGCACTGGCGGTCTTAGTGCGAGTGGGACGGAACCGGCCGAGCGATTGGTTTTCTTCATCAAGACAAATGGCGCTCCGAAGATGATCCCAGTGAAGCAGCCGGTGCATCCAACTCGTAATCACAGACGCGGAGCCATCGTTAACCCAGGTCCGAGATTGCCTGGGATTTGTAATGCTGAGCTACCAGCCTGATGAAAGGACGGTTATGAAAATCGTAGTTATCGGCGGTACAGGCCTGGTTGGAACAAAAGTGGTCAGAGACCTCATCGCGATGGGTCATGAGGGAGTGGCGGCATCACCAAACACAGGGGTCAACACGATCACCGGGGCAGGATTGCCTGAAGTGCTAAAGGCTGCCCAGGTAGTCGTCGATGTGTCGAATTCGCCTTCCTTCGAAAACCAGGCCGTGATGGACTTCTTCAGGACATCGACTAGCAATCTTCTGAAATTTGGCGTCGCGGCCGGTGTGCGCCACTTCGTAGCCCTGTCGGTGGTCGGCTCGGATCGTCTCTCGGAGAGTCCGTACATTCAAGCCAAAATCGTTCAGGAAAAGCTCATCGAGGAATCGGGGCTGCCTTACTCGATCGTTCATGCAACCCAGTTCTTCGAGTTCATCAAGACCATTGCGGACCTTTCCACCGTGGAAAATCGCGTCCACGTGGCGCCGGTACTCATTCAGCCGATGGCCTCTGACGATGTTGCCAAGGCTGTTGCTGCTGTCTCAATCGGAAATCCTGTCAATGGCGCGGTAGAGTTCGGTGGTCCGGAGAAGTTCCGTCTTGACGACCTTATTCGCCAAACGTTGAGCGCAATCGGAGACTCGCGTGAGGTTGTCTCCGATCCGAATTCTCTTTATTACGGGGCGCATTTGAGCGCGCGAACACTGGTTCCCGAAGACTCGGCAAAGCTTGGAG
>JBAVWC010000221.1:0-1523 GCA_049697595.1 Alphaproteobacteria bacterium | reverse complement strand
GGAGGGGATTATGCGCACCCGCTGGTTTCGCGGGCAGCTTCGCGGGCACGCAGGCGCAACCGATTGTGGGCGTAGAGATTGTCGGGTTCGGTGAGCGAGGGGAGCGGGAGATCGTTCCGGTCCAGCTCGTCGAGGTCCGAGCAGAGGTCAGTGTAGAGAGGCGAATTTCTTTTCTTCAGAGAGTCGATGAATGCGGTTGAAGCGAGGACGGCAACGACGATGAGGGCGAAGCCGCCAATGAGGAACGGGTCATCGGGCACGTTGGATTCCATGCAATTCTCCTGCGCGTGGATTTTCTGGGAAAGGCTGGAGGGGATGCCGCGGACGCGAGGAGGGCCTGGGTGCGCGGGGCTGCGCGGATTTTGGGCCTGACGGATCTCAGGTGTGCCATTGGTCGGGCTCGGTAAAGAAGCCCGGGCCCCCATGGTCCTTTTCAAATTCGGAGGGCTGGGAAGAGGCGCGACTGGGATTCTGTCTCATGCGGGAAACACAAAGTGCAACGACGGCAAGCGCTGCAACAAATACCAGAGCAAAACCGCCCGCGAGGAACTGGACAACGGTGAGAAGGATGTTCATTGCATTCTCCTAGGCGTGGGATCAGCGCGCCCCACAAGGGACACGTGGCCCGGACGCAAGCGAGCTCATGAGGAGTATGAAGCGGGCCGAGACAGGAAGGATGGTCAAAATTGGACAAATTTTGAGGAATTAAATGGGGAGGCTGTGGAAAAAGTGGCTGTTATGTGAATTAAATACTAGAAAATATTTGGGTTGCAGGAGATGCGCGCGGAAGCGGGGGAAACAAGCAGAATCTTGAAGGGCGGCGAGATTCTGCTTGTTTTGCGGGTTGGCGGCGAGGATCAGCGGCCGGTCATGGCTTCAAGGTGCTCCGGGTAGCGGGCGCCCTCGACGGGAATGTTGGCCGCGGCGGTGTCGATTTCGGCCACGTCGTCGGCGGAGAGTTGGATGGCAGCGGCGCCGATGTTCTCCTCCAGGCGATGGAGTTTGGTTGTGCCCGGGATGGGCACGATCCACGGTTTCTGGGCCAGCAGCCAGGCGAGCGCGATCTGCGCGGGGGTTGCATTTCTGGCCTTGGCGATGGTGGTGAGCAGATCGACCAGCGCGTGATTCGCCTTGCGGGCCTCCGGGGTAAAACGCGGGATGCTGCTGCGGATGTCGGTGGAGTCGAAGGTGGTGTTCTCGTCCAATTTTCCCGTCAGGAAGCCTTTGCCGAGGGGGCTGAAGGGGACGAGGCCGATGCCGAGTTCTTCGAGGGTGGGAATGATTTCCTGCTCGGGCTTTCGCCACCAGAGCGAGTACTCGCTTTGCAGGGCGGTGACGGGCTGCACGGCGTGGGCGCGGCGGATGGTTTTGGCGCCGGCTTCCGACATGCCGAAATGCCGGACCTTGCCCTGCTGGATGAGGTCCTTGACGGCGCCGGCGGTTTCTTCGATGGGGACATTGGGATAGACGCGGTGCTGGTAGAAGAGGTCGATGGCGTCGATGTTGAGGCGCTTGAGGGAGGC
>JBAVWC010000220.1:0-2205 GCA_049697595.1 Alphaproteobacteria bacterium | reverse complement strand
TTCACTGGTCATTTTTTCATGACTCGTTCGGGTGGCGGAGCGATGACTGCAGTTGCTGCCTGCGACCAACCAGTCAATCTCATTCTGTCGGGTCCTGCCGGTGGCGTTATCGGCGCCGTGGCGTTCTCAAAGTTGATCGGCAGACCGAATCTGATCACCATCGATATGGGAGGGACAAGTCTTGATGCGTCACTGGTCCTTGGACAAGCGCCGGTTCTCTATCAGGGTGCTGAGTTCGAGCAACTTCCCATCAACACGCCCTCCCTCAATATTCAGACGATAGGCGCAGGAGGTGGGTCGATTGCATTTATTGACGATGGTGGTGCGCTGCAGGTAGGTCCGAAGAGTGCCGGGGCAGATCCTGGTCCTGCGGCCTACGGACGCGGTGGCGTTCAGCCCACTTTTACCGACGCTGCGCTCGTTCTTGGTTATCTAGGAACTGATACGCCACTCGGTGGGTCGTTGCGGCTCAATGCAGAGTCAGCGGAAAAGTCGCTCGCGCCGATATCGGAGAGTCTCGAAATGTCGACGAGATCGCTTGCGAGAGGAATCATTCAAATTTCGACTACAAAGATAATGGGCGCCGTCCGTGCAATCACCGTAGAGTTGGGCCTCGATCCGAAGGACTTTGGCCTCTTAGCCTTCGGTGGTGGCGGCGGCTTAGTGGCGGTCGACGTTGCCCGCGAACTTGGTATCCCAGAAGTAATCATTCCTCCTGGTCAAGGCGCATTCTCCGCTCTAGGGATGCTCATGGCCGACGTGCAGCATGACTTCGCTCGCACGATGGTCTCTCCTTTAGAGGTGGTTGACAAACAGGTGGTTCGCGGTTTGTACCTTGAAATGGAGACCGACGCGAATGCGACGCTGGAACGAGAGGGATTCGAACCATCAGATAGGAAATTAGTTCGAATGATTGATGTTCGGTACTCGGGTCAGGAGCACTCGGTTACGGCTACGTGCCCCTTGAATATAGACGATGAGTTTGGAGCGACGATACGCGACGAATTCGAGGAGTTGCACGAGCGGCAATACGGACACATCATGTCCGATCCGATTGAGATTACGACGCTGCGAGTGGTGGCTATCGGCGAAATTGATAAGCCGTTATTCCCGGAGGCGGAGTCGCGCGGCAGTGTGAAGATGCCAAAGCCGGGCAGTCGTGCGGTATTCGGTGCGAGCGATGAGGGTGAAATGTATGCGCTGTTTGCCCGTGAGGATCTCCGCGGTGGCGATTCGTTTGACGGGCCTGCCGTGGTAACGGAGCACACTGCGACGACGGTGATGCACGCCGGCGATCATCTGGCAGTTGGAGTTCATGGCGAAATGATAATTACCATCGGATCCGTGAACGAAGTGGGTGAGCGATGAATGACGCGATCAGGATTGAGGTCATACGCCATGGCTTGCTGGCGGCGGCGGAGGAAGTTGCTCGCAACTTGTGTCGGACGGCGTACAACACCGTGGTGTATGAAATTCACGACTACGGCATCGGGATCCATGACGCGAGTGGGGACGTCGTTGCGGACGCGCCCGGTATTGCAATATTTACCCGGGGCAACGACTACGGAATAAAGAAGGCGATCGAGTTTCTCGGGCCTGAAGGAATGGGTGAGGACGATGTCTTCCTGCTCAACTATCCGTACTGGTCTTCGGCTCACACTCTGGACACCTTGGTGTTCGCTCCCATTCATTTCGAAGGGCAGCTACTCGGGTTCTCTTCATGTCGCGTCCACGTTCTTGACCTGAAACAAAAGGACTCTGGTTACGTTCTTGACTCGACTGACATGTACCAGGAAGGGATCTTTTTCCCGGGCGTCAAACTCCATCGAAATGGTGTTCAAAATGACGACATCTTCAACATAATTCGATTCAATTCGAGGATGCCCGAGCGCACCATCGGCGACATTCAGGCGCAGGTTTCCGCGTGTATTTCTGGCCGGCGGCGCACCCGGGAAATCGCCGAAAAATACGGCGCCGAAGCATTGACCGACGCCATGCGAGCCATCAATGACCACGGCGAAAGACTTGCCCGTCGGGCCCTCGCCAAGTTACCGAAGGGAACGTGGCGCGCGTCGGACTTTGTGGACAGCGACGGCATCTCCCTTGACAAACTCGTTGAACTTCGCGTGGCGGTGACGATTACCGAGAGTGAGATGATTATCGATTGGACGGGCAGCGCGCGTGACGTGGAGGGGCCAATCAATC
>JBAVWC010000219.1:0-1558 GCA_049697595.1 Alphaproteobacteria bacterium | reverse complement strand
CCCGTGTCGGCGGTTCAATTCCGTCCCCAGGCACCATTTACCCTTCTAGGGGCGTCCATTAATGTCTGCTAAGTAACCTTGAAATAAAGATAATTCTGGTTTATTCTTCCATTACGTTCTGTCGCCTTCCACCCCCTTCCAGACAAAATTGGGGGGACATTTGGGGGGATAAAATAGGGAGAATAAAAAATGCCCCCCAGACCACTGACCAATACCGTTTGCCTGAACGCAAAACCAAAGGCCAAAAAGTATAAATTGGCCGATGGCGAGGGCATGTATCTTGAGATTCGGCCTAACGGCAGCAAGTATTGGAGGCTCAAATATCGCTTTAACGGCAAGGAAAAGATGCTGGCGCTCGGCGTTTACCCGACCATCACCCTTGCCGCTGCCCGTGAAAAACGCCGTGACGCCCGAATAATCATAGCTTCCGGAGGCGATCCCGCTGAACAAAAGCAGGAACAAAAACGCACTGCCAAATTGAACGCAGCCAACACTTTTGAAACCGTTGCCCGCGAATGGTACGAACATAGCAAGGGCGCGCGGTCGGCAAAACACGCCTTGGGGCTGTTGCGTAGGCTGGAAGTGGATATTTTCCCTCAAATCGGCAATCGCCCGATAGCCAATATTACGGCGCGGCATATTCTGGATGCTCTCCGAAAAATCGAGGATCGGGGCGCGCATGAAGTCACGCGCCGGACGCGGCAGATTGTCGGTCAAGTATTTCGCTATGCCGTTGTTACCGACCGCGCTGAACGCAATCCCGTGCCTGATACGCAAGGAGCGTTGAAACCATTCAGGCCGGGACACTATGCCGCTTTGGAGGCTGATGATTTGCCGGAATTTCTTGCAGCGATGGAGCGCAACGACGGGCGTCTTTACATGCCCACGCGCTGCGCCACGAAATTGCTGATGTACACTTTTGTGCGTACAGGTGAATTGATCGAATCCAAATGGAACGAATTCAACTTCGACCGCAAGGAATGGCTGATCCCCGCCGAACGCATGAAAATGCGCCGCCCCCACATCGTGCCGTTATCGCATCAAGTTATCACCATTCTTGAAGAGATGAAGAGCTTAACCGGACGTTGGGAGTGGGTTTTCCCAAATCAGGTAAGCCCCAAGAAGCATATGAGCAACGCCACCATCCTGCGCGCGCTTGATCGTATGGGTTATAAAGGCCGTATGACAGGGCATGGATTCCGCGCCCTCGCTTTGTCCACCATCAAAGAAAGGCTGGGCTATCGTCACGAAGTCGTTGACCGCCAGCTTGCCCACGTCCCCGGCAACAAAGTCGATGCCGCCTATGATCGCGCCCAATTTCTCGATGAGCGGCGCAAGATGATGCAGGAGTGGGCCGATTACTTGGAGGGGCTGCGCGAGAAGAAATAAGAAAAAGCCTATATATTAAGCCTTTTCTAATAATCGCCGCATATCTTTTCTATGAAAGGATGTGCCCATGTCAAAAGCAGGACGCCCGAAGAAGGGCAGCGCGGGATTGCCGGAATGGTTTGATATTGAAAAATATCGCGGCGTAAAATCCTGTGGCGCGGCGGAGTGG
>JBAVWC010000218.1:0-5596 GCA_049697595.1 Alphaproteobacteria bacterium | reverse complement strand
CCGTTATTCAACTGATGCTTGCGCATCAGTTTCTCAATCAGCTTTATTAAGGCGCGGGTGCCGGTGCGGGTTTTCCAAGAGACTTAAACATTGCCAGCATGGAAGCAGAGTCAGCGGCAACTGTATTAGGGCTCGTTGTTGTTAAAATAACCGTTCCACCGTTGTTGGATGCTTTAACGGCAGTTTCTTGGCCGTTCGTGATAAGCATAACAACAGCCGATTGTTCCGGATTAAGTCCGGTCTTGGCCATTTTTTCCATAGCCTCTTCAGAGCCTTCGGCAATCGCAATGCGTTGACCAGCTATACCTTTACCATAGAGAACCATTGCTTCGGACTCCGCTTCCGCTGCCTTGACCGTTTTGATCTTGGCGGCTTCCGCTTGATTCTCGGCAGCTTCGCGCAATCTGGTGCTGGCGATAACCGTATCAAACGCATCACGCACCTTGTCGCTTGGCGTGGCCGTTTTGACGACAACATCCTCAATCTTGAACCCATATTGCTCGATCTTGGCTTCAAGCGCCGACATAATGGCTGTTTTGATGCCATCGGTCGATCTGAATAAATCGGTCATGCCCATAGACGCGCCCTTTGAACGAACTTCATTCATGGCAAAGGACAGCATCTGCCCTTCATAGTCCGTCAATTCGTAATTGGCTTTGCGTGGATCGGTCACGCGATAGTGCAGCGAAACCGGCAACTCACAGAAGGCATTATCGGAAGTATTGACTTTGGCAACAAAATCTAACTTGCGAAGGCGCAAATCTTCTACAGTCGCCACGCGGCTGATAAACGGAAGCTTGAAGTTAAGTCCGGCATTGAGCGTGCGCGAATATTTGCCAAACGTTTCGACAATGGCAGCCTTTTGTTGTTTAACCACAACGATACTGCCTTTTATTCCTCCCAAAACGACGATGCCGGTTACAGCATAAGCGGCAATTTTGAAGGCTTCGGTAATCAAATCCATAGGATGTTCCTTTTGTTGTGTGTGCTATTGGCGTGATGGCCAAATCGCACAGCGTTTGTTTTGTTATGTGTTTTGTAGATCAGAAATTATGTGCGGTAACCGCAAGGGGGATCAGAATGTGCCGGAGACAAAAAGAAGAGATAGGTCAAAAAGCTTTGAGCCAGGGCAGATAGTAATGAACGGCTTGTCGAGTTTTGTAACATAACTCTAACTCACAAAATAAAACCACAGGACTCAGTCCCATCGTCTTGATATCAGGCTAGTCCCATATAGGGATGATGGCAATATGACCCGACGCCTTAGCCCTATTTGCAAATCCTGCACAAAATCATTTTATTGGTTAACGGTACGATCAACTACACAGATTCTGCATGTGATTTAAATGAATCGCCGTGCGTTGTTCACGCGCCTTTTGCTCTTGCGCAAAACCCGTGTTATCACTCAACACTCTCCGTCCCGACCTGCCGCCATACACAGGTATTCACTTGTCCTCTACTTCTTCTCCCCCCTATGCGCCTCTTGCAATCAGTTGGGTATTATCCACCATATCCGGCTATGGCATTTATGGGATACAGATCCTTGAGCAGTATTTGCGGCGCGGCGGCCCGCCGCAGAATTTCATTTTAACCGCCATGCCGTCGGTGACGACGCTGCCGCCTTTGACGATCGCCAAGCTTGATCCCATTTTTAATTTAGCGGTTAAAATTCAGGGGTTTTTGAAAGAAAATCCTACGGAAATGCTTAATTTTAAACATGCCGTTCTGCATGGCAGCGGCAGCGATTTCGCCGGATTTGCAGGGCAGGATCGCATTTGGGGCGTGCCCAATGTCGCCTGCGCCGCGATCGAGCATCTGGTCTGCACGCCGCACGGGCGCGAGATTGCTAAAAATTACGATATGTTCGTCGCTATTTCGCAATGGAATGCTGATTATCTGAAAAGCCTAGATGTTGGGCCGGTGCATCTTTGTTATCAGGGGATTGATCCGACGCTGTTTCATCCCGCGCCCGGCTCGGGATTGTATCGCGACCGCTTTGTCATTTTCTCCGGCGGCAAGTTCGAATTCCGCAAGGGGCAGGACATCGTGCTGGCGGCGTTCAAGCGGTTTTATGCCAGGCATCCGGATGCCTTGCTGGTGACATGCTGGCAAAATCTTTTAAAGCCGGATGCCGCTGCTTTCGCTTTGGCGGGCCATGTCGATATTGTTCCCGAAGCGGCCAGCGATCACGGGCTGCACATAACGCCGTGGCTGTTGAAGCAGGGATTACCGCCCGGCAGTTTTATCGATTTGCCATTTACCCATAATCTTCTGATGCCCGGCATTTTGCATGAATGCGATATGGCGGTATTTCCCAATCGTTGCGAGGGCGGTACGAATCTGGTGGCGATGGAATCTATGGCTTGTGGCGTTCCGACTTATGTCTCCTATAATACGGGGCAGAAGGATCTGGTCGATTTGATCGGCTGCGGCGCGTTTCGTATGCAAGGTTCCGTGACGCCGTCGGTATCGATGCAGACGGCGCAGGATTGGGGCGAGACGGAAGTGGATGAGGTTGTCGCGGCGATGGAGCAGGTTTATACCAATCGGGAACAGTCTAGACGCGAGGCCGCTACGGTTGCGGCGCGCATGAAGGATTGGGAGTGGGGCGGGTTGAATGAGAAATTGTTGCAGATTGTTTGCGACGGGAAGACAGGCCTAAAATGATTCCTCGTGATAATCCTGTTGTGGCTATCGGCATTCCGTCCGGGGATATGGTGCATACCGATTTTGCCATGTCGCTGGCGATGCTGTGCATGAATCCGGGGGTGCAAAGTTTTCTGCTTAACTCCCGTTCTTCGTTGATCGCTTTGGGGCGCAATCAATGCGCGGGAGCGGCGCAAGTGATGAAGGCGACGCATTTAATGTTCTTCGATACCGATATGATTTTTCCTGCCGATACGCTGACGCGCCTTTTGGCGCATGACAAGGATATCGTCGGCGCGACCTATTCCCAGCGCCAGCCGCCTTTTCATCCTTTGACGATAACAGATACGGGCGAGCATGCCCACATAACATCCGGTTTGCAGCGCGTGCGGTTGATGCCGACCGGATGCATGCTGATACGGACAAGCGTTTTCAATATGATCTCCAAACCCTATTTCAACCTCGAGGCTGAAGGCGATCAGTTGCGCGGCGAGGATTATTATTTCTGCGAAAAAGCCCGGGCTGCCGGTGTCGAAATCTGGTGCGACGGCGAGTTGTCCTGCCAGGTCGGGCATATCGGACAGAAAATTTATCGCATCACCGATATTGTGCCGAACAATTAGCTCAATTAAGTGAAAACAACGCGGTAAAAAAGGGCCTAGGCAAATTTTGCCGAGGCGGCCCAAAGGAGGCAAATTTTGCCTTGCGCGCACCAGATGTATGCTGAAAAATCAAAGTGTTAACGATTGGGGTTGGATGGCATATTTCTCGCATTAAACCGAGGGCCGTTAGATGGAATTTCACATTCGTGGAACCTGTTTGGCGGTTTAACCCCGCAGAAGGAGTCTGCGTCCTACTCTTGAAAGGAGTTCTCTCATGTCTATCGGTTCCATCACCCTCAGTGCATCAGCACGTGCGAACCTAACGGCTCTTACCAGCACAAATACCCTTCTGGGATCAACCCAGGAAGCTTTGTCGACTGGTAAAACCGTTAACTCGGCGTCTGACAATGCGGTCGCTTACTTCGCCTCGGCAGGTTTCTTGAACTCGGCCAATGGTCTAAACACCATCAAGAACTCCATTTCGACGGCGCTGCAAGCGGTGAATTCGTTCGATAACTCGATCTCCGATGTAACGAGCGTTATTACTCAGCTTCAGGGTCTTACGACCCAGGCGCTTGGTACGACCAATACGACCACGCGTGCGGGTCTCGCTTCGCAGTTCAATGCGTTGACGACCCAGCTTGATCTGTTGGTTAATGACGCTACGTTCAACGGTACTAACCTGTTGAACAGCACCAGCGCTAGCCTCGTGGTTTACTTTAATGCGGCCAACACCACGGCGTTGACGATTACCGGTGTGAACATCACTTCGGCAGGTCTTATGACTACGGTTACCGCCGGTTCTACGTGGGCGGGTGCTACCGACATTCAGGCTTCGGCTTCGTTCTTGTTGACCGCTTTGTCAACATTGAGCACCGACGCTGCGAGTTTTGGTGGTAATTCGACGTTGCTTCAGACCAGACAAGACTTTACGTCGAATCTGATCAACTCACTGCAAACCGCGTCGAGCAACTTGGTTACAGCAGATACGAATGTCGAAGGTGCGAACCTCCAGGCCCTGCAAGCGCAGGATCAGCTTGGTGTCGTGGCTTTGGGCGTTTCGGGTACGATGGCTCAAGCGATCCTACGTATTCTCTAAGGCTAAGGGGGAGAGCGGGCTTCGGCCCGCTCTCTTACCCCTCTTTTACACTTTTTCTCGAAGGAGTCGGGAACATGCCATTAAAAATCCGCGTCAAGCCCGAAGGCAAAATATTTGCCGGAGGCGCCGTTCTTAAAAATGTCGGGAAACGTCCCGTCGATCTTCTCGTCCTCTCTGACAGTCCCGTGTTGCGCGAAGACTATATGATGAATATAGACCGCGCTGAGGAATCGGAGGTCACCAACGTCTATTTTCTTTTGCAGGTGATTTATTTATTCAAAGGCAAAGATAAGCCGATGGATAATCTGGTCATCGAAACGGTCAAAAGCTTTGCCAAGCTTTATCCCGGCTATGAAGCCGAAGTCGTGCAGATCATCTCGTTGCTCGAAGCCAAGGAAACTTTCAAGGCATTGAAGGTGGCGCACAACATGCTTGAACAACATGAGAGGAATGCCAAGGCGGCGGCCCTGGCAACAGTATCTATGCCGAGCCCGACCGTGGAAGTCGTTTCAGTTGAACATTAGGTGAGGAGAGTAAAATGAGCGCCAATCCCTATGAAAACGTCAATACTTATAACAAAAATCAAAAAGTCCAGGAAGCCGCGCCGACGGGCAACAGCCGCGATACTGACTCGCGGGCTTTGCTGGCCTGCGCTCGTCGGCTCGATGATGCCAAGCAGCTGATGGCGGGCGATGAAAAGTCGAAAGAGAATTACAGGCTTTACGGCGAAGCTATAAGCCACAATCAGCGCCTATGGACGATTTTTCAGGTCGCGCTCAGCGATCCGGAAAATCCCTTGCCGCAAGATTTGAAAATCACGCTTTTGAATCTCAGCCGTTATGTCGACAAGACCAGCTTTGCCGCTATCGGCAAATATAAACCGGAACTGCTCGACAGCCTTATCAGCATCAATCGTATCATTGCCGCCGGACTCAGCAAGCAACCGTCCGGCGAGATCACGGCCCCGCCACCCGATACGCGCGAGATACCAACGGCATTGATGACATCGGCTTAAAACGCTGTTCCTAATCTCGTGAGGTCTGGCTGCAAATGGCGCTTTTCTGCGCTCCGGTGCTCAAAAACCACCATTTTCGCTGGCGGCCTGACGATATTTTGAACAGGTTTTAATATCAAAGTTGGCAGTTAGGGAAGATGGTGTAATTTTTCGCCAATTTTTGCAATCACTCCTGCCCAGTCGCCGCGTTTCTTTTGGCGGAACAGGCGCGCGGTTGGGTACCAGGGGCTGTCC
>JBAVWC010000217.1:0-15992 GCA_049697595.1 Alphaproteobacteria bacterium | reverse complement strand
ATTTAAAATAGCGCCGTAGACCTGAGAGTCAAAATTTTGGTCGATTAAAAAATCTTTTGACCTCTGCATAAGGTTGATGTGCAGGCGAGTGTCGGTTCCAAAAGCGCTGTAGGCGGCTGCTTGAAAATCCGCAACAAGCCCAATGAACTGTTTGCGGGAAACAGAAAGGAACTTGTTGCGTTTCGTCCATTTATCATAGCTCATCGAGGTTCTCCTGAAAAGTTTATAGGGTATTTGCCGATGCGGCGCCCGCGCACTGCGCTACGCATCTTCGCGTGCTTTATAGTCTTCGAACTGTGAGAGTCATCTTTATATTCTGCACGAAATAGGACTGTACGTGGCTCTATTTTTTTGCGGAGAACCATATAGGTTTCTGCAGCAAACGATCTGTCTCTAGGATAAATGAATGCCGTAATGTTGGTGGATTTTTTCCACATTTTTGCGTCAATCGCGCGGGGGTTATCTACGGTTTTTACGTATCCGGTTGCATAACTTGTAAGATAGATAAATACCTGCGTATCGGTTCCACAGGCAACTTCCGCCGCTTTCTTAAAACGTTTAACAATCCCGATATACTGCCTGCGCGAAACGGGAAAGATTAAATTCTTCTTTTCCCAATTGTTGCTGATCATATGTATTCGCCTGAACGGTAAAATGAATGTGCATATCCGTCGTCATATAGCATCCACCCAATTACCTATCAATGCTGTTATTTATACACAAAAGCTGCTAAACCGCTGCATATGGTTAACAAATCAAAATCCTCTCTCCGCAAGCGCGTGGCGCGTTATGCCAAGGTTTCGACCTCTATGGCGGGGTTTGGCGCGCGCGCGGCGGGACAGCAGTTTTTGGGGATTAATGCTGACCGGCAGAAACAGGCCGAACGGTTGCGCGTGGCCTTGGGCGGGCTTAAGGGGCCGCTGATGAAGGTGGCGCAGATTTTGTCGTCGATCCCCGATGCGGTTCCCAAAGAATATGCGTTGGAGCTGGCGCAACTGCAATCCGATGCGCCGCCGATGGGCTGGCCGTTTGTGCGGCGGCGAATGGCGGCGGAATTGGGTGTCGATTGGGAAAAGAAATTTGAAACTTTTGAACACGAAGCCTGCGCCGCCGCGTCGCTGGGGCAGGTGCATAAAGCGACCGCGCATGACGGACGCTTGCTGGCGTGCAAGCTGCAATATCCCGACATGGAATCCGCGGTCGAGGCCGATCTGCGCCAGTTGAAATTCGTTATGGCGGTATTTGAAACCTATGACCGCGCCGTTTCGACCAAAGAAGTGCAAAAGGAAATCGCCGAGCGTCTGCGCGAAGAACTCGATTACGTGCGCGAGGCGAAGCATATGCGGCTCTACGGCCTGATGCATATGGAAAGCGAAGCGATACATGTGCCAGAACCGTTGGAGGAAATTTCGACCGACCGTTTGTTGACGATGACGTGGCTCGAGGGGCAAAGGCTGGTCGAAATCGCCGACAAAAAATCGCTGAAAGACCGCAACACTGTCGCGATGAATATGTTTCATGCCTGGTACACGCCGTTTTATTCCTATGGAGTGATCCACGGTGACCCGCATCTGGGCAATTACACGGTTTGCCGGGATATGGGGATCAACTTGCTGGACTACGGTTGTGTCCGCGTGTTCGAACCGTCTTTGGTGCAGGGCGTCATCACGCTTTACGAAGCTTTGCGCGACGGGCATGAGGATCGAGCGGTTGAGGCCTATAAAACCTGGGGCTTTGCCAAACCGAGCAAGAAGCTGGTCGAGGTTTTGAATATCTGGGCGAAATTTGTCTATGCGCCGTTGCTGGAGGACAAGATACGTCCTATCGACGAAACCAATACCGGTCTTTACGGACGCGAAACCGCCAATAAAGTGCATCAGGAATTGCGCAAAATCGGCGGCGTCAGCGTGCCTCGGGAATTCGTATTTATGGACAGGGCGGCAATCGGGCTGGGCTCGGTCTTTTTGCGCTTGAACGCCGAAGTGAATTGGTATCGGATGTTTCAGGAATTGATCCGCGACTTCGACGTTAAAAATCTGGCCAAAAATCAGGCTAAGGCTTTGAAGGCGTGTGGGCTGTAACAACCGCGACATTCTTCGATCCCGCACACGCGTTTGATATTAGTCAAACAGCTTATTGACCTTCATGAGACGATGTCGGACTTCTTTTGGTCAATGGAACGTCCTTGAAAAACAATATTCCGAGTCATGTCGGTTTCATCCCCGATGGAAATCGTCGGTGGGCCCAGAATCGCGGTCTGCCCAAAGAGGCTGGATATGCTTTTGGCATCACTCCTGGATTACTGTTGTATGAGAAGTGCAAGGAGCGTGGGGTTCAGGAAATCTCCATTTACTGCTTTACTCAAGATAACACCAAGCGGCCCTCCGTTCAGAAACAGGCTTTCAGTGATGCCACTATCGCGTTTGCTTGGGAAATCGAACGTCGCGGGGCGGCGTTGCTTGTTGTCGGGGATGAGTCTTCGGCTCAATTTCCGGAAGAGCTGAAAAAATTCCGGCAGCGTCAGGGGGGTGGAATAAAAATGAACCTCCTTATCAACTATGGCTGGGAATGGGATCTTGCTGGTCTTAAAAACGGCGGGTTGCGTTCAAGCGAAGTCTCGCGGCTGGATTTGATCGTCCGCTGGGGAGGGGGGCGTCGCTTGAGTGGCTTTCTTCCGGTTCAATCGGTTTATGCCGATTTTTATGTCAGGGATGAGTATTGGCCCGATTTTGATCCCCAGCATTTTGATCACGCCCTTGACTGGTTTAAAACCCAGGACAAGACGCTTGGCGGCTAGGGCGTTCCATAATTTCCATTTAAAAATAACGTGTTAGCCTCCATTTCTGAGCTAATACCAGGGTTTTGCGATGCAAAACATCAACGGCTTGTTTTATCAGGGGTTAGCCCCTATATCTGTTGCCCCGGACGTTGTTCCGATGTGATTCCGAACCTCTAACCCCGCATTTTAATTATGGCTTCTGCTGCTGAATCCCTTGCCGCCAATATGAATATTTCGGCTTTTTCCAAAGCGACCGAGCTGAAAAGCCGCATTTGGTTTACCGTTCTGGCGTTGGTCATCTATCGCGTCGGCACCTATATCCCCGTTCCGGGCATCGATCCCGCGATGCTGGGCGATATTTTCCGCAAGCATAGCGGCGGCATTATGGACATGTTCAACATGTTTTCTGGCGGTGCCTTGAAGCGTATGACGATTTTTGCGCTCGGCGTTATGCCCTATATCACCGCGTCGATTATCGTGACATTGCTGTCGGCGATCCTGCCTTACTTTGAAGCTTTGAAGAAGGAAGGCGAGTCGGGCCGCGTCAAGCTGAACCAGTTTTCGCGTTATATGACCGTCGGCTTTGCGGCGATGCAGTCTTTCGGCATTGCCGTCTTTCTTGAAAATATGATGGGATCGCAGGGTTCGGCTGTCGTCATTTCCCACATGTTTTTCCGCATCAGCACTGTTATCACGCTCACCAGCGGCACCGTGTTTTTGATGTGGCTGGGCGAACAGATAACGGCACGAGGCATTGGCAACGGCGTTTCGCTGATTATCTATTCGGGTATCGTCGCCAATCTGCCGAACGCAGTCGGGCAGACTTTGGAATTGGGGCGAACGGGGGCTTTGTCCTCGTGGTTCATTCTGCTGATTATCGCGATTATCTGTGGCGTGCTGGCGGTTTGCGTCGCTTGCGAACGCGCGCAACGCCGTATTCTGGTGCAATATCCGAAACGTCAGGTCGGTAACAAAATGTTCGGGGGCGAGGCGCAGCATATGCCGTTGAAGATCAATACCTCGGGCGTCATTCCGCCGATTTTCGCCAGCTCGTTGTTGCTGTTCCCCTTGTCTCTGGCCAGCTTTTCCAACCTTCAGGAAAAGGGCGGCTGGCTTTCCGAACTCATCGGGCAACTCGGTCACGGCAAGCCGTTGTTTATGGTTTTGTACGCCGCCTTGATCGTCTTTTTCTCGTTCTTCTATACGGCTGTGCAGTTCAATGTGGTCGAAGTTTCGGATAATCTGAAGAAATACGGTGGTTTCGTTCCGGGCATTCGTCCCGGCAAGAACACCGCCGATTATTTTGATTACGTGCTGACGCGTCTGACGGTTTTGGGCTCTGCCTATCTGGTGGCGATTTGCTTGCTGCCGGAATTCCTGATGAGCCGTGGCGCGATCCCGTTCTATCTCGGCGGCACATCGATTTTGATTGTTGTTAGCGTGACAATCGATACGATCTCGCGCGTTCAATCTCACCTGATCGCCCATCAATATGAAGGGTTGCTCAAAAAATCCAAATTGCGCGGCAAATAAAGGGCACGGTTTTAATGAACATCATCCTGATCGGACCTCCCGGAGCTGGCAAAGGAACGCAAGCGCGTATTCTCGAAGAGAAATACGGCCTGATCCAACTTTCGACAGGCGACATGCTGCGCGCCGCGATCAAGAACAAGGAACCGCTCGGCCTCGAAGCCAAAACTTTGATGGATGCGGGCAAGCTGGTTCCCGATGCCCTTATGGTAAGCATGATCGAAGCTCGTATCGTCAAGCCCGATTGCGCCAAAGGTTTCATCCTCGACGGTTTTCCGCGCACAGTGCCGCAAGCCGAAGCGTTGGATAAAATGCTGGAGAAAGAAGACAAGAAGCTGGGAGCCGTCATCGAATTAAAAGTCGATGAAGCCGCGTTGATCGAGCGCGTGTCGGGCCGCTTCACTTGCGCGAAATGCGGCGAGGGTTATCACGATAAATTTAAGCCGACCAAAAAGCCGGGCGTCTGCGATGCTTGCGGCAACACCGAATTCACCCGCCGCGCCGACGACAATGCCGAAACGATGAAAGCGCGCCTGGACGCCTTCCGCGCACAGACAGCACCTATTTTGCCTTATTACAAGGCCAAGGGGTTGTTGAAGTCAGTTGACGGTATGGCCGATATGCCGCAAGTGACCACGGCGATCGAAGCGGCGATGAAGGGCTAAGTCATCTACTCCCAATGAATGCGGAAAAATCCGGCATTCATTAGGGCGAGCAAAGACATGACGACACACTTCCGGTGTTTTCCACTATAGTGCCGCCTGAATAGGCCATTGCCTCACAGTATCTATTACACGCCGATACGCAGCCTGCCGAAAAGCTTCCCCCAGCAGTGATGACAGGACTCGTGCATGCTCCGTTGTAGGTGCCAAGTGTTCCTGTGCTGATATTAGAGTAGATGTTGCTTTGAGTTGTACTTTTGATCGTTCCTTGCGCATTGATCGTTCCGCTCACATCAAGCATCGCCTGTGGTTGCGTCGACCCGATGCCAACATAGCCGTTGCTCATCACGACCATTTTGGGTGGTGAGGATGAGCCACTATAGCCAGAGAAAAATCGAATATTGCCCCAATCGACCAAATCAAGTGTATTAAAGGTTCCGTCAACGCCAGTTTTAACCCAGATTCCGTGGTTTGTGTCTATTGATTGAAGAGAAAAACCTGTCCATGGAAGCTGCACGGTCACGGTGCCGTTAAGACCGGATCCGCCAGCCAACTGAATCATGCCGTTCGCTCCCGTGCCATTTCCGGCTCCAGCCTGAAGTAAAATATTGCCGCCGGGGTTATTCACTGCGCCGTTTTGAGCGATTAAGCTTATGTTTCCTCCCCAGCCCCAATTTGAAGTCCCTCCATTTACAGTAAAGATTGGGCCATTTCTGACCGCATTCCCAGCTTCAACATCCAATAGTGCAGATGGTGCTGTCGTTCCAATTCCGACATACCCATAAACAGGGCCGCAACCGGGGCCCCCGCCGCAAATGGTCATGGCTATTTGGTTTCCAGCGCCGATCGGCAAATCCGAGCCAACTGTGCTTTGAAGGCCCACTGTCTCTGTGGCCAAGACAGCATTCGCATGACCGTCCTGAGATGAATTTGCACTTCATGTTGAATGCTACTGAGTAAGTTTTAATTCTTCTTTAAGGGGCACCCTGAAATGGCCGATGCGGATACAAACCCAGCCACTTGCTGCTCTCTACATGCGCGCATAATCGCACTGCTAAAACAGTAGATTAAATGTCTCTGTCGTCATCTTTTCGGGAATGGCGGTGTTCGATGGTGGATGGGGCTGCGCCGTCATCGCCAGCAAAACCGGTCTATAACTCATAATTTATTGAGCGCATCTATCAGCGGATGTTCAGCAGATTGCGTATAGACTGGGGCAAGAAAGACCGCTTTGGCGCTTCGGGCAAAAGGCCATAGCATTCGATAGCGCAATCCTTAAATCGCAAGGAAACTGACTTGACCCCATCAATGTCAGCTAGCTGTTTCGCTATCTCCACCACATGACGTGTTTCCTCGTCGAGATTGGTTCTTCTTTTCTCTTCTCCACTCGGCGCCTGGTATTTCTCAATAACTTCACTGACGCCTTCCGGCTTTGCGCAATTTTCCTTGTCAATCGTCTTGTAAACAACGTTCTGGCCGTTGTTGTGGGCCACAAGAATGTCTGCGCCACCAGACGCGACGCTCAACTCTCTCAGAAGGCCGTCACGAATAGATTCAGTATTCGGGGTAAGAACTGAACTCATAGCAAAACCCTTCTAAAATAATTGATAATTACGCCGCTCCGGCCATTGAAACCGGCCTCTGATACAGCGCGAGGTCGAGATAGTCTTCGACGCAGGCGGTCAGTTGGGGCAAGTGTTCGGCGAAGAAGTGGCTGGCGCCGGGGAGGACGCGATAGTCGATTTTGACTCCGCGCTGGCTCGACAGTTTCGTGACCAGTTTTTGGACGAAAGGTTCGGGAACGATTTCATCGGCATCGCCGTGGATAATCTGGCCCGAAGCGGGGCAGGGGGCGAGGAAGTTGAAGTCGAGCATATTGGCGGGCGGTGCGACCGAAATGAAAGATTCGATCTCCGGGCGACGCATCAGCAATTGCATGCCGATCCAAGCGCCGAAGGAAAATCCGCTGACCCATACGCTGCGGGCGTTGGGGTTGATCGTTTGCAGCCAATCGAGCGCGCTGGCTGCGTCGCTCAGCTCGCCCTCGCCGCGATCATAGGTTCCCTGGCTGCGGCCAACGCCGCGGAAGTTGAAGCGCAGGGTGGCAAAGTCGCGCTCGGCAAAGGAGTTATAAAGCGAATAAACGACCTTATTATTCATCGTTCCGCCATGTTGCGGATGCGGATGCAGAACCAAAGCTATGGGAGCCGTAGGTGATTTACCCGGGCTGTAGCGACCTTCTAAACGTCCGGCTGGACCGGCAAAGAGGACTTCGGGCATGTATTTCACCTAAGTTGCTGCAAAAGGTCGAAAAATCTGGTATAGTACCCCACACCCTCGAACTGGGTGAGCGGCGGTGCACTCTAGCACAATCCGGAAGGTTAATTTCAAGAAAGTAATTCAAGGCTTTGGATGTGCCCTATTTGTGAGTATAATCCCGGTGATTTGTAATAAAAACAATCTATTAAGCGGCGTTGTTAGAGTTAAGGTAATAATTTATAAGGTTAATTTTGTCATTCCCACGAAGGTGGGTCTCTGGATGCGACGCTAGCCAGCGTGGTATATAAGGGGCTGAATGAGGCCAAATGCAGGGCTGTGGCCTTCCTTGGGGTGATGGAGAGATGAAAGAGCCAATGATCTATCTTGATGCCAATGCGACGGCGGTGATGAAACCCGCTATTCGTGCCGCGATCAGCGAGTCGATGGAACGCCACGGCAATCCTTCGTCGGTGCATCGCTATGGCCGCATTGCGCGCCGCTATATCGAAGACGCGCGCGCAGCGGTCGCAGTGTTGGCGGGCGCGAAACCTGCGCAGGTTATTTTTACCGGCGGCGGAACGGAAGCCAATAATCTGATCCTCGGCAATTTTGCGTCGGTGATTGTGTCTTCTATCGAGCATGACTCGGTGCTGGTTTTCGCAGCACCAGAAAATCGCTTGCCGGTTTTGCCAAATGGCGTTGTCGATCTGGTTGCGGCGGAACAAATTCTGAAAGACGCGCCTGCGGGTTCGCTGGTTTCGGTGATGCTGGTCAATAACGAAACCGGAGTCATCCAGCCGGTCGCGGAAATCGCCGCGCTTGCCAAAAAATTCGGGCACATAGTTCATGTCGATGCGGTGCAGGCTGCCGGGCGCTTGCCGATTGATTTCGTTGCGTTGGGCGTCGATGCGCTGACTCTTTCGGCGCATAAAATCGGCGGCCCGCAAGGCGTGGGTGCTTTGGTGGCCAAAGAATCTCTTATGTTGAAATCGCTTATCAAAGGCGGCGGCCAGGAACGCAACCGCCGCGCCGGAACGGAAAATGTCGCGGGCATCGTCGGTTTCGGCGTCGCGGCGCAATTGGCTGCGGACGATTTGCTGGATATGCCGCGAATTTCGGCCTTGCGCGACAAATTACAGAACAGTTTGGCGAAATTGGGCAGCAACGATGTCGTGATCGTCGGCGCAGATATGCCGCGTATCGCGAATACTTTGTCTATCGCGCTTTGCGGCGTGAGCGGCGAAACGCAGGTCGCGGCAATGGATTTATCCGGCATTGCGGTCAGCGCCGGTTCGGCTTGCTCCAGCGGCAAAGTCAAAGCCTCGCATGTTCTGCGTGCGATGGGATTTGATGACGATGTAGCAGGCTCGGCTCTGCGTATCTCGCTCGGTTGGCATACGCAAGAACAAGATATCACGCGCTGCATCGAGGCTTGGCACAGCCTTTATCAGCGCACATGCACTTCACGCAAAACCAAAGCTGCCTAGAAAGAGGATATGATGTTTAACGTTGTCGGAATGAATGAATTTGTCGGAATGGCTAACGGAACCTCGCATTGCTGGCTATGCCAGAAGCCGGCTTCGACCCGCGCCTTGTTTTGTCATCATTGCGGGACGATCCAGCCCGTGCGCGACATCGATCATTTCGCGCGCCTCGGTCTGGAGCGACGCATCGACGTCAATCTGGAACTTATGGAACGCCAATTTGCGGCGTTAAGCCGGACGCTCGATCCGCAGCGGTTCCTGATCCGTGGCATTGGCGAACGCGGGCATGCGGCAAAACAGCTTGAAGCGCTTAACGAAGCCTATGAAACATTGCGCGATCCGCTGGATCGCGGTCGTTATTGGCTGCGCCTGAACGAAAAGGAATTCAACGAATCCGTCGGGGCCAACCCGCTGGTTCTCGAACTGCGCCGCGAATTGACCGAGGCGGAAGAACCCTGCCACTGCGACCGCGTCGCTCAACGCGCGGGACAAGCATTGGAGCTGGGTGTTATGTCCCTGATGCAATCCCTGCGTGGCGAGAACTGGCAACAAGCCAATCAAACCCTCATCGAACTCGACGGCGTCGAAAGCATTCTTGATGAAGTGCGTGGGCGTCGTTCGGAGCTTATGCCGTCGTAAGCTTAATCCCCTCCCCGCAAGGGGGAGGGGATTCTATCGTGCTAGCCACAGTCCGAAATCTTCCTTAGCGCGTTGCGTATAAAGCAATTTGCGATCACGCCCGCCTTTGCCCTCGGTAATCGGCGGGAATAATCCGAAATTCACGTTCATCGGCTGGAAGGTTTCGGCGTTTGCTTCGCCCGAGATGTGGGTTATCAGCGCGCCGATTGCCGTGGTGCGGGGTGGCTGGGCGCGGGGTTCGCCTTTGCGTTCCGATGCTGCGAACAATCCGGCCATTAATCCCATAGCAGCGGACTCGATATAGCCCTCGACGCCGATGATTTGCCCGGCAAATCGGATATGCGGTTTCAGTTTCAGCCGCAATTGCGCGTCGAGCAATTTGGGGCTATTCAAAAACGTATTGCGATGCAGCCCGCCGAGGCGCGCAAATTCGGCGTTTTCCAAGCCGGGGATCATGCGCAACACGCGGGTTTGATCGGCATATTTCATCTTGGTCTGAAACCCGACCAGATTATACAGCGTGCCGAGCGCGTTATCCTGCCGCAATTGCACGACCGCATGAGACCGCACAAATTTGCGTTTGCCGTCTGCCGTTTCCGACGGCGGGTTGACATGCGGATCGGTGAGGCCCACAGGCTTCATCGGCCCATAACGCAATGTGTCGATGCCGCGTTCAGCCATTACTTCGATCGGCAGGCAGCCGTCGAAATAGGGCGTGTTCTTTTCCCATTCCTTGAAATCCGTTTTCGGGGCGGCGACCAATTCGCGCACGAAATTTTCATACTGTTCCTTGTTCATCGCGCAATTGATGTAATCGGAACCGTCTCCGCCGGGGCCGACTTTGTCATAGCGCGATTGCATCCAGGCTTTGCTCATATCGATGCTCTCGCGGTGAACGATAGGCGCGATAGCGTCGAAGAAGGCGAGGGATTCCTCGCCCGTCACCGCGCGAATGGATTCCGCCAGAGGCGTCGAGGTCAAAGGCCCCGTGGCGATAATAACCTGATCCATATCCTGTGAAAATTCGGGAAGGGCCGATATTTCCTCGCGGGCGACGGTTATGAGAGGATGTTCCTGCAACCTTTGGGTCACGGCGGCGGAAAAGCCGTGGCGATCGACCGCCAGAGCCCCGCCTGCCGGGACTTGATGCGCATCTGCCGCCGACATAATCAACGAACCGCAACGGCGCATTTCATCATGCAACAGGCCGACGGCGTTATAGTCGCTGTCGTCGGAACGGAACGAGTTCGAACAGACCAATTCGGCAAAAGAGTCGGTCTGGTGGGCTTCGGTTGGCTTAACACCCCGCATTTCGTGCAAAATAACGGGCACACCGGCCTGTGCCGCTTGCCACGCCGCCTCGCTGCCCGCAAGGCCGCCGCCGATGATATGAATGGGTTTCACGCTTTATCTCCTGTTTTACAGGCTGCATTTACCACTCTATCTGCCTCTAGAGAAAGCTAAAATATATGGCTATAAAGACATATGCTTATAGACAGCCATTGCCATCTGGACTTCCCCGTTCTCGCCAAAGACCGCGAGGGCGTGATGTCGCGCGCTCATGCCGCGGGGGTGGCGCGTATGGTCAATATCTGCACGACGCAGCGCGAATTCCCGGTGATCCGCGCCACGGCGGAAAGTCTGGACGATGTTTTCTGTAGTTTTGGCATCCACCCCAATCATGTGCATGAGGAGGGCGAGGAAGTCTCGACCGAACAGGTCATCGACTATGTCTCGCACCCCAAAGTGGTGGGTATCGGCGAAACGGGGTTGGATTATTTCTACACCAAAGCTTCGCGCGAGATTCAGGAAGAAAGTTTCCGCCGCCATATCCGCGCCGCGCAAACGACCAAACTGCCGCTCATCATCCACAGCCGCGATGCCGAGGAAGACACTATTCGCGTGCTGAAGGAAGAGGGCCCGGCGACAGGGTTGATGCACTGCTTCAGCTCGCGCCGCATTTTGGCTGAGGAGGCTTTGAAGATCGGGTTCTATATTTCTTTGTCGGGGATTCTGACATTCAAGAAATCGCAGGAACTGCGCGACATCGTGCGCGATGTGCCGTTGGATAGGTTGCTGGTCGAAACGGATTCGCCTTATCTCTCGCCTGAACCTTATCGCGGCAAACCGTGCGAGCCCTCCTATGTCGCCAAGACGGCGCAGATTCTGGCCGATGTTAAAGGCGTGAGTTTCGAGGAAATATCGCGCATCACCACAGAAAATTTCTTCCGGCTTTTTCCTAAAGTCACGGCGCTATCATGAAAATCACTGTCCTTGGCTGTGGTTCATCTGGTGGCGTGCCGTTGATCGGCAATAATTGGGGCGTTTGCGATCCGCATAATCCGCGCAATCGCCGCACGCGCGTTTCGGTTTTGGTCGAGCAGGGCGATACGACGTTGATCGTAGATACCTCCCCCGACATGCGTCAGCAATTGCTGGATTGCGGGTTGAAAAAGCTCGATGCCGTTCTTTATACGCACGCGCATGCCGATCATTGCCACGGGATCGATGAATTGCGCAGCATTAACTGGCTGACGCAAAAGCCGGTCGATATTTATGCCGACCCCGAGACTATGGCGGATCTGAAAAAGAGGTTCGATTATATATTCGGCGGCACCAGCAGGACTGTAAATTATTACAAGCCATCGATCACGCCGCACGAAATTTCCGGGGCGTTCTCAGTCGGCTCTATCCCGGTTTTGCCGTTCTATCAAGATCACGGATATATCCGGTCGTTAGGTTACCGTTTCGGCGGTTTTGCTTATTCTACCGATGTGCATGATCTGGACGATGCCGCATTCGACGCTTTGCGCGGCGTCAAGATATGGCTCGTCGATTGCGTGCGTATGGAACCGCATCCCACGCATTCGCATTTAGAGCAGACTTTGGCATGGATCGAAAAAGTCAAACCCGAGCGCGCCTATCTGACGCATATGAATCATATGATGGATTATGCGACCCTAAAGGCCACTTTGCCCGCAGGCGTGGAGCCGGCTTATGACGGGCTGGTGATCGAGTGCTGACAACAAATCCGAAAATTTTTCGATACGCGGCGTGGGCGGTTCTGGCGTTTGTGCTGGGATTGATCCTTTGCACCTTCCTCGACTACGGCATCACGTGGGACGAGGAACTGCAAAGCCAATATGGGCAAGCGGTTGTCGATTATTACGTGTCTGGTTTTCAGGATCAGCGTTATGCGGAAATTTTCAATCTGTATTTATACGGCGGAATGTTCGACGGGCTGGCTTCTGTCGTCGATCACTATACGCCGTTCCGCGTTTATGACACGCGCCATTTGGTCAATGCGTTGTTTGGCTTGCTGGGCTTGTGGGGCGTGTGGAGGTTGGGGCGGTTGTTGGGCGGGGGTGCCGTAGGGCTTATCGCGCTTGTTCTGTGCGCGTCGGTGCCGATGTATTACGGGCACATGTTCAACAACCCGAAAGATATTCCGTTCGCAGCGGGCATTATCTGGTCGATTTATTTTATGGGCCGCAGCTATGCCAAGCCCGAGCTTGGGGTGTTGCTGAAGCTGGGAATGGTTTTGGGTTTGACGCTGGGTGTGCGGGTAGGTGGCGTGATGATTTTCGCCTTCTGGCTCGCGCCTATGGGAATGGTTGCGCTGTGGCCCTGGATGCGGCACCGGAATACGGAAACCGCGCGCGTTGTGGCTTTGGATATTTTGCGTCAGGCTTGGCGCGTGGTGTTGCCTGTGGCTTTGCTGAGTTATGCGGTGATGCTGGTTTGCTGGCCGTGGGCGCAGCAGCATCCAATTATGAATCCTTTGCGCGCGCTAAGCGAATTTAGCAATTTTCCGCAGGATGTCGAAGTTTTGCTGGACGGCACATCATACCGTTCCACGCAATTGCCGTGGTATTATGTGCCGCTTTATTTTGGTATTCAGTTGCCGGAATTGACCCTTTTCCTTTTGGCCGTGTTCGTCGGCTTCTCGCCCAAAATCTGGCGGCATTTTACATTGGCGCAGAAGCAGACTTTTTCTCTTCTTCTGCTTATGATGTTTTTCCCTATTGTGTATGCGATGATACGGCATCCGGCCTTGTATGATGCCGTGCGGCATTTCCTGTTTGCCGTTCCCCTGATGTGCATCCTGTCGGCTTTGGCGGCGCGAACGGGTTTTGTGTGGTGCGTTGCGCAATTCCGGCGGCCCGTAGCGCGCAGGGCTGTGGGCGTTTCTTTGTGCGCCGGACTGGCATTGCTGTGGGTAACGCAAATTACCCTTATGATCCGGCTGCACCCGTATGAATATATTTTTGCCAATCGCTTTGCCGGAGGTGTGCGCGGCGCTTATGGGCGTTATGAATCCGATTATTGGGGCATGTCGTTCAAAGAAGCGACGCAACAGCTTCAGAATTTGGTCGCCAGCGAAGGCGGCGTGCCGCCGGGCAAGATTTATAAAATCGCCATTTGCGGCCCGTGGGATACCGCGATGATCTATCTGCCGCCGGATTACGAACCCGTGGTCGCGAATGAGCCCGCCGAATTCTTCCTCTCGACAACACGCTGGATATGTCAGGACATGCGCCCCGGCAAAGAAGTCATCCGCATCGAACGCCTCGGCGTGCCGCTAAGCATCGTCAAAGATTTACGCGGCGGGTACGAACATTATCCGGGGAACGAGAACGAGAAGAAGAATTAAGAATTATACTGCGCCAGTTCCTGCCGAAATTTTCCAAAAGCTTTTCTTGCTTCCGGGTTTTCGGTCGTCAAAATAAAAGTAACGTGACGTTGCGCGTTTGGCGGCCTGTAAGGGGCGGGCCATTCTTTTGTCGAGGATTGGGGAAGCGTGGGGATCGTAATTGCCTCTTTCATTTTTCGCATTTCCTGTGCGATTTCTTTGGCCTTTATATTTGTGGCTAATTGTTCGAGGGTATCGGGGCAGAAGCAGCCGTTTGTTGGCGATGCTGCATAGTAGTTGATGTCGTATGCATTCCAGCTCTCTACGCCAAAGAGAATAACGACTTTGGCAGCATTGAAATGTGACAGAGGTGGATGTTCTAAAAAGTCCACGCCTGCTTTTGGGGGCATATCCACAGAAATCAGGTGGCGCGGGGGAAACAGCCTGTCTTTGTTCTCGGTAGAATGCCAATTATTAATGGGGTTTTTGCTTTGAGTGCTAAAATCTCGCCACCTAAATAAACGGTCAGAGTCGATTATTTTAGGGCTGAACCGAATTTGTTGCGGCTCCATCCGCGAGGGGATGATTTGCTGAAAATCCGGAAAGGGGGCGCAGGCCCTTTCGGCAAAAACAGTTTTGCCGCTGCCGACAGGGCCATATGTCGCAACAACAACATTATCGTCATTTGCCACGAGCGGGAGTAAAAAGGTGAAGCCGAACGCATCGCTAAGGAAGCGCGTTTTATCAAGAGATTGAACGCTTACGCGGATGATGTCGGTGTCGGGCATTTAAAATTCTCTGTTATGAGTCAGCAACAATACTTATTCAGTTCCTGCCGGAAATTTTGAAAAGCCTTTCTGGCTTCCGGGTTTTCGGTCGTCAGGATTAAAGTAACATATCGGCTTGGTATCTGGTCCGCTTTGCGGGTAAGGGAACCCCAAACTTTGCTCATAATCCCTTGCGGCATGCGGAGGGTATGAAACGCGGGGTTTTTTTCATCGGGTGGGATCGTAATGAGATTCCCCATTATCTTCATTTCTTGAACAATTTCTTTAGCTTTAATATTACGAGAAGATTGTTCTACAAAATCTGGGTCAAAGGCTCCCCCCATTTTTATTGGTGAAAAGTAGAGGGGTTGTTTAAACCACCCACCTCGTCTGCCAAAAACTGCAACAACGTCAGCCTCGTCAAGATAGGACATTGGGGCATGTTCTAAAAGATCGAATCCTGGTTCGGGGCGAGTGCCAGCACTGATTATGGGGCGGGGAGTTAGAACTCCTCTTTCGGGCACATTGTCTGTCCAGTTAAGGTCTGCGCGCTCATCTTCATAATACCTAAAATCTTTCCATCGGAACAGACGATTAGATTCTTCCAGTTCAACACCGTATTTATCAGGCTCCTGTCCTGACACCTTTTGTACAAGTTTGTGAAAAGACGAAAAAGGGGTGATAGCGTTTTTGAAAAAAGTCGATTTGCCGACTGTGGAAGGGCCATAGAAGGCGACGACCAAGGCGCGACTCTTCACCAACGGACGCAGAAATTGGGTGCCAAACGCATTGCCGAGGAATCCCATTTCCTTAGCGGATTTAATGCTTACACGAATTATGTCGGTGTCGGTCATTTAAAATTCTCTGTTGTGATTTAGTAACAATACTTATTCAGTTCTTGCCGGAAATTTTGGAAAGCCTTTCTTGCTTCCGGGTTTTCGCTCGTCAGGATTAAAGTAACGTATCGGTCTTTTGCCGGGTCCGCTTTGTGGGCAAGGGGTGGTATGCAGAGGGAATGAAACGCGGGGTGTTTCTCTTCGCGTGGGATTGTAATGATATTTCCTATCTCCTTCATTTCCCGGGCGATTTCTTGGGCCTTTATATTGTGAGAGTTTTGCTTCAGAAAATCTGGAGGATAATCCTTTGAAAAATAACGCTCTGCATACGAGGGCCATAAAGACGCGTCTTTATGGGCGCCAAAAATTCCGACAACGTGTGCATTGTCAAGATGGAGAAGTG
>JBAVWC010000216.1:0-1526 GCA_049697595.1 Alphaproteobacteria bacterium | reverse complement strand
GAATGCCCAATTTGTCGCTTATGACTCCGGCGGGTGTTCCCTCCGGCTCATGTTCAACCAGCATCCGAAAAACTTGCAGGCGGGTTTCCTGCGACAGAGACGAAAAGGCTTTGATGGCTTGCTTGATATCCATATGTCCATATTTATGGACATATTGAAAAACGTCAAGCTCATTATCGCCCTTCAATCACTGTCGATCTCACGGCCAATTTCAATGATTTAGTCAGTCCTTTGCCAAAAGGAATGAATACAAAACGCAGTCGAACCAATCAATGACCACCTAAAAATAGATTCATTTTTAACCCGCTAACTTTTCAAGGAGACATAACTATGACCGACCAACACAGGTTCTCCACAACTCCAGTCGAACAATTCCGCGACGCCATAGCCAAAAACGATATGATTCCACCGGACGAGATTATTGAGGATGGAAAAATTCACCATTACTCAAGCAGCGGTCGTCCGGGAGATGATAAAGGCTGGTATGTGTACCATGACGGCGATATTCCCACCGGGGCTTTTGGGGATTTCCGTCAATTCGGAACGACATCTTTTCCGTGGGTCGCTGATATTGGGAGAGATTGGACGCCTGTCGAGAAAAGCGATTATCAAAAGAAACAAGCCGATATGCGCGCCAAGCGCAAAGCCGAAACGGAGCAAAAGCGCGCGGAGGCCAAGGAAAAAGCCGCAACCATTTTGCAGATTTCCTTGCCAGCGCGCGATGGACATCCCTATCTTCAACGCAAAGGAGTCGGGGCTTATGGTCTGCGCCATTGGAAAGACTTGCTGGTCATTCCTCTGTACGACGAGACCGGCGAGGTGCAATCGCTTCAGCTTATCGACGGCGACGGCGGCAAGAAATTCCTGTCGGGCGGCAAGATGCAGGGCTGTTATTTTCCTATCGGGAATATGGACGGCTCCGACGCCATTCTGATCGCCGAAGGATATGCGACCGCCGCGACAATCCACGAGTTGACCGGCCTTCCTGTCATTGTCGCTTATAACGCCGGAAACCTTCTCCCCGTCGCGGAATCCATCCGCGCGCAATATCCGTCAGCCTCTATCATCCTGTGCGCCGACGATGATTTTAGAACCAAAGGCAACCCCGGCATCACGAAGGCGACCGAAGCAGCGGAGGCGATAGGCGGGAAAGTCATTGTTCCCGTCTTTGGCGAGAACCGACCGGAGAAGGCGACGGATTTCAACGACATGGCGGCTCATTTAGGGAAAGTCGCTGTTACCAATTTTTTTATCGACACAGTCAATTTATGGAAAGGAGCGATAGCATGATCAAAAGCGTTTCTGATGATATTTCCGATGAACAAGCGCCGACTATCTCCAGACCTGCTAATTCAAATGTGGCGCCAACTTCGCTTTATGACGTGCCGGACGACAAGATCGTTACCGGCACGATTATAAACTATGGAACCGCGCCCTATAAATTCGACAAGGACAATAATCCGAGCTTTTATCTCAACATCAGGAATGGCGATACGACGCGCACCCTATGGGGCATTGATCTGGAA
>JBAVWC010000215.1:0-3641 GCA_049697595.1 Alphaproteobacteria bacterium | reverse complement strand
GAATGCCCAATTTGTCGCTTATGACTCCGGCGGGTGTTCCCTCCGGCTCATGTTCAACCAGCATCCGAAAAACTTGCAGGCGGGTTTCCTGCGACAGAGACGAAAAGGCTTTGATGGCTTGCTTGATGTTCATATGTCTATACTTATGGACATATTGAAAAACGTCAAGCTCATTCTCACCCTGTAACTGTCGCCGATCTCACGATCAATTCCAATGATTTAGTCAGTCCTTTGTCAAAAGGAATGAACGCAAAACGCTGTCGTACCAACCAGCGACCGCCCGGAATCGAGCCATTTTCAACCCGATAACTTTTCAAGGAGGAGCACTCATGACCGACCAACATAGTTTTCCCATAACACCAGTCGATCAATTCCGCGACGCCATAGCCAGAAAAGGCATGGTGCCGCCGGATGCTATTATTGATGACGGCAAAATCCATCATTTCTCAAGCAGCGGTCGTCCAAGGGACGATAAGGGATGGTATGTGTTTCATGCTGGCGATATTCCCACAGGGGCTTTCGGGGATTTTCGTCAGTATGGCACGACCTCTTTCCCGTGGATCGCCGACATCGGGAGGACATGGACGCCAACCGAGAAAAGCGATTATCAGAAGAAACAAGCCGATATGCGTTCCCAACGCAAAGCCGAGACAGAACAACGTCGCGCGGAGGCCAAGGAAAAAGCCGCAACCATTTTGCAGATTTCCTCACCGGCGCGCGATGGACATCCCTATCTTCAACGCAAAGGGGTCGGAGCTTACGGCTTGCGCCATTGGAAAGATTTGCTTGTTATTCCCCTGTACGACGATACCGGCGAGGTGCAATCGCTTCAGCTTATCTCCGGCGATGGCGGCAAGAAATTCCTGTCGGGCGGCAAGATGCAGGGCTGTTATTTTCCTATCGGGAATATCGACGGCTCCGACACCATTCTGATCGCCGAAGGCTATGCCACCGCCGCGACCATCCATGAATTAACCGGCCTTCCCGTCATCGTCGCTTACAACGCCGGAAACCTTCTCCCCGTCGCGGAATCCATCCGCGCGCAATATCCGTCAGCTTCCATCATCCTGTGCGCCGACGACGATTTCAAAACAAAAGGCAATCCCGGCATCACGAAGGCGACCGAAGCAGCGGAGGCGATAGGCGGGAAAGTCATTGTTCCCGTCTTTGGCGAGAACCGGCCGGAGAAGGCGACGGATTTCAACGACATGGCAGCTCATTTAGGGAAAGTCGCTGTTACCAATTTTTTTATCGACACAGTCAATTTATGGAAAGGAGCAATAGCATGACCAAAAGCGTTCCTGATGATATTTCCGATGAACAAACGCCGACTATCTCTAGACCTGCCAATTCAAATGTGGCGCCGACTTCGCTTTATGATGTGCCCGACGACAAGATCGTTACTGGCACAATCATAAATTACGGGACCGCGCCCTATAAATTCGACAAGGACAATAATCCGAGCTTTTATCTCAACATCAGGAATGGCGATACGACGCGCACCCTATGGGGCATTGATCTGGAACGCGCGTTAACGGAATCCAGCTTTGACATAGAGGACGAAGTCGCCGTCTATGACAGGGGCAAAGTACCCGTTCAGGTCATGGCAAAGATTCGAGACGCCGAAGGAAGGGTTATCCGTCAGGAGCCGCGAACGGTCATGAAAGGCGCATGGCATATCGGGCCGCTTGATGAGTATATTGAAGTCCGCTCTCAACAGGCGCAACGCAACCAACCACAGCAGCAAAACTCGCAGCGTATCGTTGAAGAACGGCCTGAATATCGGGAACAAGCGGCACCGCGTCGATCATCACCCCCACCCCGCGCGCCGCTGGTGGAACCCGTGGCGCAGCCTAACAATCATTTTCCTGCCGATGAATTTGCGACGGTGCAGAAGATATGGGAAGGCGTACCGCGCCGGACAGCCGTTCATACTGAAACCGGCTATTACCTCGTCGTTGACGAAAAGCGCACGGTCAGCATCACCAAAGACGAGATCACATTTGCGCTCAAACCCAAGCATCGCCTCGATCAATCCTATGCCGCCTCCTGCGAACATGCCCGCCAATTCTGGGGCGGGCAGATGGAAATTCGCGGCGACAGCCAGCATCTCGTCAAAGCCTGGGCTTATGCCGGCGTTTATGGCGTCCAGGTAACGAACTTCACACCGACCGCCGCTGAATTGCTTGAGGCCGAAAAGATTATCGCTGGCCTTCGCATAGCAGCGGAACCGTCCGTTCGCCGCCCCGGATCGGCACAACCGGCAAGCCGTCCAGCTTCAAAACCGAACCTCTAAAACCGCCAATAAAGCGCAGCTTCTTTTTCAACTCCAGCCACGGGAGGCAAAAGGCATGAAAATCAAGAACGGATACATCTGGTCTGAAAAGCTGGGGCGTTGGCGAAAATTGCCGCGCGATGTCTGGCGCAGGATGCAATGGGAACGCGCGATAGAACTTGAACGAAAAAAACAGGCGCAAAGGAAAAAGCCATGAATCTTTCCCTGGCCGCTCTTTTGGGACGACAACCCCCGCGCAAACGCCGCCGCAAGATCAATTCATTGTCCGTAACCACCATTGGAAAGGAATATAATATGAAAACTGAAAACACCCACACCACGCGCGAAAGCTGGCTGCGTTCGGGCACCGATCAATTGCGCTCTTATTTCCAGAAATTCGGTTACACGCTGCCGGATAATATACGAAATGCAATCGCTTTCCCGTCCAGTGGCAAGCGTGGCCGCGTCGTCGGCGAATGTTGGCATCCCGTCGCGTCGGAAGATCGACATTTCGAGATCATCATCCGCGCCGATATAGCCGACCCGGTCGAGGTATTGTCGGTTCTCGTTCAGCAGCTTATCAGGACGCTTCTGCCTCCATCGGCCAAATACGGCAAGGATTTCAAGACGATTGCCCGAAGGCTGGGGTTGGAAGGAAAAATGCGCGAGGCCGTCCCCGGCCCCATTTTGAAAGAGCGTTTAAACGCGCTCGCCGCCAATCTGGGGCCGCTTCCTCATGCCAAGCTCAATTTCCTGGGGCTGGCGAACGCCCCCAAGAAGCAACAGGCGCGGATGTTCAAAGCCGAATGCCCCGTCTGCGATTACCTCATTCGCCTATCGGCCAAGAATGTAAAAAAAGGACTTCCGGTGTGCCCCGTCGATCCCAGTCACGGGGCATTCGTTTGTCCATTGCCCGATGACGACGAGGGCGATGACGAGATAACGACGATAGATGGAGAACAGGCAACCATCATAGAGGGGGTCTAATGGTCATTATAAAAAAGAAGAACGTATTACAGGAGTTGGCCGTTTGCTTATTTCTAACATTGGAATTTAACCCAGATACCACGGCGGATTCCGTCATACAGCGCATCAAGGAGCGTTCCAGGTTAGTTTTGAAAGACGCAGCGATTTATACCGGCGTTCTTGGCGAAAAAGACTTGAGGGCGTTTCTCGTCGCAAAGCCCTACAGATTTAATATCGATTGCGGCAACGACATCGTGAAAGGCGACACGATCCGTTTTACCGAACAGGTTTTTAACAACAAAACAAAGCCGCAGAGACAGCTCGGCTTGCGCGGAATCGTCGCGCAAGTGATGGATATAAGCACATTGTGTGGCAAACCAATGCTTCATTTGCGCGTGAT
>JBAVWC010000214.1:0-2414 GCA_049697595.1 Alphaproteobacteria bacterium | reverse complement strand
GCTGTACGGTCGGTTATCCCCGCCTGATTAAGCCTATGTTCCATACGAGCGCCGATCCCATAGATGTCTGTCAGCTTAAGGCGGTGCAGTACGTCAGGCAGATCGTTTTTCGTGATGACGACCAGTCCGTCCGGCTTCTGCATGTCGCTGCCGACCTTGCCGAGGAAGAGACTAGGGCCGAGACCAACCGAGCAGATCATGAGCTCTCCGACCTTCTCCCGGACTGTCTGCTTGACCTTGTGCGCCAATTCGCGAGCCGCAGGCACCTCGCGCTCACGCCCCACCAAACGACAGGCCATTTCGTCGATAGAGCAGACCTTCGTCACAGGCAAGCAGGTGTCGACGGCTTCGATGATCCGACGGTGATACTGGACGTACAGTTTGTGCCTCGCCTTGACTAGCACGAGGCCTGGGCAGCGCTTCTTTGCTTCCCAGATCGCCGTGCCCGTTTTGACGCCAAACGCCTTGGCTTCGTAGCTGGCGGCGATGGCGCAGGTGCTATCGGTCATCATCTGCACGACAGCCACCGGACGCCCGCGAAGCTCCGGCCTCTCCTGTTGCTCGCAGGATGCAAAGAAGCTATTGAGGTCGAGGAAGAGCCAGTTGACAGTATTGTCAGGCGATGTCATGTTCATGTTTCGTTCTTATGACATTTTTGGCTATCGCACAAGCATCCAGCTCCTCTAGACGGGGACTAACCTTCATCCCCAATTTCATTGAGGTTTTATTGTTATATTTGGACTGTTATGGATTGCTGTGGATGCTCGGTGGTGCCCCAGGAGGGACTTGAACCCCCACATCGTTGCCGATAATAGATTTTGAGTCTATCGCGTCTACCAATTCCACCACTGGGGCAAGCCAGATAGCTAAGCAGGCCGCGATAATAGCTTCTAAATTAGCTACGTCAATCTCCAATAAAGCACCTAGAAACCTATTAAATCAGGCATTTTCATTGGCTCGATACAGGAAGAGAGCACAATGGGGATTGCAATCACCCCCCTTTTCTGGGCCAGCTATTCATTAACTGGAACCAGTTCTTTTCGGGCTGTGACTCGACATATTGATCTATGTGTTTTTTCTTATCTCTATTTGACGCATTATTTTTGCCATCCCCCTCAGACTCAGGGTCATGATAAAGGCTCTGCCCAGACTTGAAGGGGTCGATTGCATCGGCCTGTTTTAGCGCCCAATTGGCCCATTCCTCAAATTCGTCAGATGGAATAGGTCTATTTAATGCGGGATTGATCTGGCGGGCTACGGTTATGTAATTCCGGATCCGGTTCGCTTTGTCGAGACTGTCGGCTTGTTGCAACAGACTGTCGACTCTTTGTTTCTCCAGTCTTGCCAGCTCTTCACGATGTCTTTTCTCGGCTTCTTTTTTCAGTCTGATTTCTTCCTGCTCGGCCGCCTCTTTTTGTTTGATAAGCCACTCATGATTCATGACGGCACCCTCACGATATCGAACCTCACCGGCTATGATGATTTCTTGAACAATAGCTTCCAAATGATCTTCAATCCTGCTGATGGTTGTGTCGCTCCAGACTTTGTCTGGCATTGATGGAATTTCCAGAATCATGGGATCGTCATTGCCGCGTGGAAGAAAGCCGTAAGCCGATGGGGTTTTTTGAGAGTCTTCGGGATATGAATGCGTCCGACCATGTCGACGACCAGCGCCCTTATACTTTCAAGACTTTCCGGAAATTCCGGCGGTGGCGGAATCACGAGAGCCAACGCATCTTCGTGACTGATCCAGCGCCCTCTCCATGAATGACCACCGATCGTAACTTCATTCGACATGCCGAGACCGCGCAGCGGCAAATCCTGTTTAATGACCTTCTTGCCAGCCTGCCTTTTGTTCCAATACCGAACGGCTGGAGAAGCTGTTCGATCTCTACACCAAGATGACCTCTGAACAAAAATCTACCAGAAAGGAAAAACCATAATGCTGTTCTTCAAAAAGAAACGTCAGATCACGGTTCAGGAAATCTCTGCAAGGGCTGGAGAACAGACGCGGCGGCAACTATTAAGGAATCCTTGATAGTTCAAACCGATGGAAAACACAGCGCTTTGATTGCATCGAGCATTTATCCAAACCTTCATATCCATGGCAGGGTTCGGTTACAGGGTTCGCAAGGAGTGGGTTGGCACCCATTGTCACCCGTTTTGATCCATTTCGGAGCTTCGCCCATAGGGGGGCTGTTTCAGGCCGTTTCAGGCTGTATATTAGCCAAATATTAGCCATGAAGCCTAATTCTAGGCAAAAACTTCATCTAACTCATTGAAATCGTTGGCGTGCCGTACAGGACAAATCAGAGTACTGGCAAATCCAGCTAAAAATTGAGCCTCCTCGTCCAGCCGGGGTACTGAGATGCTCAAAAAACCCCAAGAAATCAGCCTTATAAAATAGAGCGGTG
>JBAVWC010000213.1:0-1658 GCA_049697595.1 Alphaproteobacteria bacterium | reverse complement strand
GAGACGGCGGGACCGCGGAGGAGCAGAGAATCGAACGGTTCTGCGATGCTGTCGCTGCCTCCGCCTTGATGCCACGTGATCTGATGCTGTCGATCCCGCAGGTAAAGCCGGCAGGTGAGCGGAAATGGAACGACGAGGAGCTGCGGAGCCTTGCAAACGCAATAGGCGTCAGCCGCGAGGCGTTCCTACTGCGGCTGGTCACGTTGCGTCGTGCGTCGTGGGATTTCTATATGGCGCGGCGAGCCAAGTTTAAGGACGAATACGAGGCCGCCGCGGCACTGAAGGCAGCAGCTCCGAAAAAACCAGTTGCCATCAAGCGCCCGATTCTGCTGATGAGCTGGAATGGCCGGGGCTTCACTCGCCTTGTGCTTCGCAGCTATTATGACCAGCGAATCACGCTCAATGACGTCTCGAACTATCTCGGCGCAAAGGTGAAACACATCCCTGCGCTAGAAAGGGCCACGTTCCAACCTGCGGAGTGATCCGCGCTCAATGATCTACTGCGTCGATACAAGCTCACTGATTGCAGCGTGGCAAGAACGCTATCCAATTGAGAACTTCCCGAAGTTTTGGGATCGTATGGGCGGCCTGATCGAGGACGGGCGCCTGGTTTCTCCTATCGAGGTTTTCAACGAAATAAAGAAGCGGTCGGACGAGCTGCACGGCTGGCTGAAGAGCCGAAAGGATGCGATGTTTCGGGAGTTGGATGACGATTTGCAGATCGAAGTCGCCAACATCTTGCAGCAGTTCCCGCGTCTCGTGGCGGATAGGAAGCTACGAACTTCTGCTGATGCGTTTGTCATATCGCTTGCGCGGATCGCCGGCCATCAACTGGTGACAGAGGAGAGGCCAACAGGCAACCTCAGCCGGCCGAATATTCCAGATGTGTGCGCCCAACTATCTCTTTCCACTATCGGCATTCTGCAAGTCATCCAGCGGGAGAAATGGGTAGTAGGTTGAGGATAGCGTTTCACCTCTTCATCTATCTGAAGGACTCGGGCAGGTGGCCCAGGCAAAAAGGTGCAGAGCGCGCCGAGGAACACGAATATGTGCCCCGTTCATCGCCGGGGCCCCCGGCGACAGGTCTTCGTCGCTGGGGTGGATCGCGCTGTTTGCGATGAGCGGGCGGCGTGGAGCTAAGATGAGTTTGTGCCCAGCGGCTTGAAACGGTTCCAGCAAGCGGAATCGCTACATTTCATCCCGTTCATTTGCCAGATGGAATGTGATTCATGGAAGGCGAACGCTCGTGCTTTCCCACCCAACCCGCAAAAACCCGCGGCTTGGATGGGGCACCGACCGGGATGCGAGCGTGAAGACCGGGGCACCAGCCGCCACGCGATCATGAAGACTGGAGAACCTGACCGGGCCACCTGCCATGAAGAAGAGACCACGGGCCCTCCCAGGTCTCAAGGGCGAGGCGAGACCTGGGGCACCCACTTCCGCAGAAGGCGAAGAGATATGATGGGCCGTGAGACCTGGGCCACCTGTCGATCCCGAAGTATAGTGAGCGTAGGATGAACGACGGTAAAAACGGCGACCTCACCTGGCCGTCAGCGCTCGATGCTCTTGTGGCTGCCGCGCAGCATCATCGGCTTCTGCTGGAGAACGGGCGTGTGCGTGTAATCGAAACGGTCATTCCACCCGGAGAACGCACCTCT
>JBAVWC010000212.1:0-6377 GCA_049697595.1 Alphaproteobacteria bacterium | reverse complement strand
CCAGCGCCGCAGCGAGTCCTTGTTCACGCGCATCACTGGCTTTGGCCTTGTGCGTCCTTCGACGAGCATTCACGAAGAAGAACCGCAAGAGCTTCAGTTGCCCGACGAAGCTTTGGCTGCACAGCAGCATCTGAACATCAATCAGTCGGATCGTCCTTTGTCCTCATCACCTCAGGAAGATCTGCTGGAAATCCCCGCCTTCCTGCGCCGCCAGAACAATCACTAATCCGTGATCGATCAAAAAGAGCCCGATCATTTCTAATGATCGGGCTCTTGCTATTTCCGGCTATTTCTTGGGTAATGAGCGACAGAGCCCCCCCCTCCCTCCCCCTCCCCACAAGGGGGAGGGAACCGCACCGCTCTTTTGGAATCTGTTTTTCACGCCGAATCCCCCTAAACAGCGGCCAGAGCTTCCATTTGAAACAATCCCCGACTAATGCTATGCCCTGTAACCGTTTTCTTTACCCTGGTTCGACTCATGTTTTTGCGCCCTATTCATATTATTCCGGCCGACACCAATATCGACTTCGTCGCGAAGCGCTGGTGGGCGTTTAGCTGGACGATTTTGCTGGTCGTTATCACGGTCGCCGCTTTGTGCATCAAGGGCCTTAATCTGGGCATCGATTTCAAAGGCGGCATTTTGATCGAGGCCAAAGCGCAGCAAGCCGTCGATATGAGCGCGCTGCGCGCCGATCTCGCCACCCTCAATCTGGGCGAAATTTCCTTGCAGCAATATGGCGAGCCGACCGATGTGCTCATCCGCGTCCAGCGGCAAGAAGGCGACGAGGCCGCGCAAAACGCCGCCATTAAATCCGTCCGCGACAAACTGGGCACAAGCTATGAATATCGCCGCGTCGAAGTCGTGGGGCCGACCGTCGGCACCGAATTGCTGCATGCCGGTATTCTCGCCACCATTCTGGCAATGGTCGCCATTTCCATCTATGTCGGCGTGCGTTTCGAATGGCAGTTCGGGCTCGCCGCATTAATCGCGACGTTCCACGACGTGCTGACGACCGTCGGTCTGTATGCCGTATTGCAATTGGATTTCAATCTGACGGCGGTTGCCGCGCTTTTGACTCTGGCGGGCTATTCGATCAACGATACGGTCGTGGTTTTCGACCGTATCCGCGAAACCCTGCGCCGCCAGAAAGCCACCGATCTGCGCTCGATCATCAACGCCTCCGTCAACCAAACCCTGTCCAGAACGACGATGACGGCGGGAACGACCTTGCTGGCTTTGCTGCCGCTGGTCTTTATGGGCGGCCCGACGCTTATCAATTTCTCGGCAGCGCTGACCTGGGGCATTTTTGTCGGCACTTATTCGTCGATCTATGTCGCTTCCGCATTGCTGCTTTACATGCCGCCGCTGCGACGGATGGAAACGGTCACACCTCCGTCAAAAGGCTAAGCAATAATGTCCGACGTTTTTCTATTGGCCGATATCGGCGGCACCAATGCGCGTTTGGCCTTGTGCGGCTCGGGCCCGGATACGCCCCTAATCGCCACGCAAATATATCAGGTGCGCGAAAACCCGACCCTGATCGGAACGCTGCGCCATTTTGTGCAGCATCACGGCGTCGGGATGAAAGTCGTCCGCGCCGCAATCGCCGTCGCCTGCCCCGTTATCGGCGACATCGTGCAACTGACGAACAGCGACTGGATCTGCGACAAGAATGCCATTATCAAACTTCTCGGCACGCCCGATGTCATCGTCATCAACGATTTCGAAGCCGTCGCCTATGCCCTGAATACGCTGGCGCCGACGGATATTACGGTCATGCAGCAAGGCCTGAAGTCGTCACAACACCCAATGCTGGTGATGGGCCCCGGCACGGGTTTGGGGATCGCGGCCCTTATCCCCTATGACGGCGGATTTAAATCCGTTCCGACAGAGGCCGGCCATACACGCTATGCCCCCGCCAACACGAATGAAAGCGAAATGGTCAAGATTGTGGGCCGCGAGCTTTTGTTCGTTTCGTCGGAATCCCTGATCTCCGGCCCCGGCCTTACCAATATCTATCGCGCGCTTTGCACAATGGCGGATCAACTGGACAAGATTCCAACCCGGATCGAACCTGCGGAAGTCGTCACCCGCGCCCGCGCCGGAGACTCGCTCGCCAAACAGACCCTGCAAGAATTCGCCGCTATTTTCGGCAGCTTCGCCAGCCAAATGGCCTTGTCCTATAACGCGTTAGGCGGCGTTTATCTGGCGGGCGGCGTTTTGCAAAAGATCGGCCAGGATTTCGACGATGCGCGTTTTCTGAACCGCTTCACCACCAACCCGACAATGGCCAACCTTTTAAGCCGCATTCCTGTAACGCGCGTGAACGCCAATATCCCCGCCTTTAACGGGCTCCAATGGCTGCTGAAACAAAGCGCCGGGCATTAGAAAAACGCGCTGGCACAAGCCTCTTTTTACTTTCGCCGCGCCGTTAACCATAAATAAAGCTGAAAACATTGGTTGTGCAACTATTAGCCGTGCCGTTTAATAAGGCATTGCAACAATCGATGGAAATTCGATGTCTTTGCCCGATCATACAGCTTTGCTGATTATCGATATTCAGAAGCCCTATCTGAATCCGAGCAGGGATGTATTCAACCCCTGCGATATTGGTGGCAAAGCTCTAATGCGGGATATTCAGCAAACGGTCGCCTCGCTGGGCCCAGAAACGCTGGTCATATATATTGTCGCCGAACCCGATTGGTGTTCAAGCACATGGAAAGGTTGGACGCCCAAACACCTTCTGCCCGGCAAGCACGACGTAAAGCCCCGAGCCATTTATGACGTTCCGGATGATTTTATTCCGCCGGAGGCTCACATCTTTTCGAAACCAGGGAGTTCGGCGTTCCCCATAGACGAAGAGGCTTCAGCGGTACACGAAGGCAATCTGCTGCATGCATTCCTGCAAAAACACGGCATCCTCAATGTGATCGCCCTCGGCCTTCACACGGGCACATGCGTGTTGGAGACGGCACGCGATGCGGCGAAAGCAGGATATAAAACCGATATCGCCGTTAATCTGTGCCGCGACCCTTCAACCTTCGACAATATTGACGAGCGCGAAGAATGGCTGCTCGCCAAAATGGCCAAACAAAACATCGCCGATGTCGGCATCATTACTCTGGACGCCTCCGCCAATATTCAGCCACAGCGATCTTACCCCACCAATCCTTCGCAACTGCAAACACCGGCTCGTTAACCATATCTGAAACCAAAAAAATCATTTGTCATTTATCCCCATAAACAGCTAATGACCTGATTGAAACGGCATTAAAACAAAGGAATTTGCGATGCGCATTATCACAGAAGATTCGATTAAGGGAATGAAACAGATCATAACGCGGAACACGATCATCCTCTCCGATCTGGATGGAACGGTTCTGCCTCTGCTGCATGATCCCGCGCAAAGATTTATCGATCCCAAAGCGCACGACGCCTTCGTGCGCTTCAATGCCTTTGCCCCCGGTCAGGTCATTCCGATTACCGGACGCGATTGGGAGCAGGTTCTAAAATGTTTTCACGGCAAGACCCCGACTTTCCCGGTGATTTCGAGCAACGGCGCGCAATTGCATATTCCCGGCCAAAAAGAAATTACGCACGCCTTTACCCTTCGCGAAATCAATTTCCTGCGCGAAATGCGTCAAACAATGACAGAATTCAAAGCCCGGCATCCTGAGCTCGTCACGGAAGTAAAGCGTTTTGAAATCGGCTTCCACAGCGAACCGGCAACGGGATACGGGCATTGTTCGCGCGATTTTATTCTTTCGCTTGCCAATCGCTGCGAAGCCGTTATGGCGAAGCTGGAGGAAAAGGCGCAAAGCGAGAAGCTTAAATTCAGGATCGCAAGCACCGAAGTCACGGCTCAGGAAATGAGCCACGGCGACATCGACAAGCTGCAAGCGATCCTCTTTTTCTTCACCACTCATTTGCCCGCGATATTGGGCAGCAACGATTGGAAAAATGTTGTTTATTGCGGCGACAGCTTGATGAAAGGCAACGACCGCACGATCGCCATTGCCGTAAAAGAACGCGGCGGCAAAGTCTGTCAGGTTATCAACGGCGTGCCGGATCGTATTCCGCCCAAAGACGACCCCGCTTATCCGCATTTCGTATTCAACGATCCCGCCGCGCTCGGCGCGTTGTTGCAACGTCAAGTGGCCAATGCTGAAAGTGCCCCGACCAAACGCGCGCCGCGCCGCGCATCGCCTGCGCCGGGTGGCTGACGGTAATATCCCCGTATGCTCCCCTCCTCACCCTTAAAACGGCGGGGAGTTGGCGTTTTTCTTCCTATCCGCTATAAACTGCCTATGTCCTTATCACTCCTCATCCGCTGTGCGGCCGATCCCGATGCGCCTCTTTTGGCGCCGAGCGGCAATGTCGCGGTTAAAACGCGGTCGGCGACGAAAAAACCGGCTATGTATAAAGTTCTTCTTTTGAACGACGATTATACGCCGATGGATTTTGTGGTGCAGGTTCTGGAAGTGTATTTCAACAAAACCCGCGAAGACGCGATGCGCATCATGCTGGAAGTCCACCAGACAGGAGTCGGCATGTGCGGCGTCTATACGTTCGAAATCGCCGAAACCAAAGTCGCGCAAGTGCTGGCCGCTGCGCGCCAAGCCCAGAACCCCCTGCAATGCACGATGGAGAAGGAATAAAGTCCTGCCCCTGAACCGTGTCATTGCCGCCGGAGCCTGTGCCCCGTGCCACGACACGGGGCGGGAATAACGAGCTTTTTTAGAGGTGGTAAACATTTGTTAACGGCTTATTTATTCCCTGCCGATAATTTGATATAGTCTATTGCCCTTCATTACAGCCCCTTATCCTTCATGATCCGTATTGCACCCTCCATTCTTTCCGCAGATTTTGCCAAATTGGGCGAAGAGGTTCGCGCGATCGACGCGGCGGGCGCCGATTACATACATATAGATGTCATGGACGGCCATTTCGTGCCGAACCTGACGATAGGGCCCGCAGTTGTGAAAGCCCTGCGCCCGCACAGCGCCAAAACATTCGATGTTCATCTGATGATCTCTCCGGTGGATACGTTTATCAGCGATTTCGCTGAAGCAGGTTCCGACATCATCACCGTTCACCCCGAAGCGGGGCCGCATTTGCACCGCACGCTGCAACTCATCAAATCTCACGGCAAGAAAGCTGGCGTCGCGCTTAATCCTGCAACGTCTTTGTCGGCGGTCGAACATATATTGGGCGATATCGATCTGGTTCTGGTGATGACGGTTAATCCAGGTTTCGGCGGGCAAGCTTTTGTCGCCTCGCAAATCGAAAAAATCCGCGCCTTGCGGCAGGGCATTACGAAGTTAGGCAAGCCAATCGATCTCGAAGTCGACGGCGGCATCGACACCACCACCGCGCGACAGGCAATTGCCGCCGGAGCGGATGTTCTGGTCGCAGGTACAGCGAGTTTCAAAGGCGGCCCCGCTTCCTATGCCGCCAATATCGCGGCGTTGCGTGGATGACGCAAGCAACCAAACTCATCGGTAAAATGCGGCGCGGCGTACAGAACGTCGCCTACGGCAATCCGCTTTATCAGAAAATACTTGCGTCCGGCGATACCCCCACCCGCCTTCATTTCACGCCCTCCGACCTATGGCCCGGCGATGCGCAAGCAGGACAGGTTTTGCTGTCAGGCCAGCAGTCGATGTTCGACCAAAGCGAAAGCACAGCGTTAAAACATGCCGCGACGACTTTGCGCAATCTGCGTGCCATCGGCACCGATGCCGCGCGCATCGCCAGCGTGCGCCTGATCGACAATTGGCTGCAGCAGTTCGACGGCTGGAACGAAACCGAATGGCGGTCGGGCAATGCGGGCGCGCGCATCGCGGCGTGGATCGCGTTTTACGATTTCTATGCTTCAGCAGCGCCAGCCGATTTCACGCAACGTCTTGTTTTTAGTTTGCATCGGCAATGGAAACATCTGGTGCGCACTGTCGAGCCGTCGCTAACTGGCGTCGCTGCGGTGCAAGCTGCGCGCGGATTGATCTATGGCGGATTGAATTTCCCCGACGGCGACAAGGCTTTGGGGCTAGCCTGCGATCTTTTGCAACGGCAAATGGCGGCGGAAATTCTGCCCGACGGCGGGCATATCTCGCGCAATCCGTCGGCGCAATTGCACATCCTTCGCCACCTGATCGATATCCGCAATGTGTTCGAGCTCGCCGACATCCGCTTGCCGGAATCCATCAATGCCGGATTGGCAGCGATGATCCCGGCGTTGAAATTCTATCGGCACGGCGACGGCGGCCTGGCGTTTTTCCACGGCGCGGTCGAAGAAACGCCGTTGCTGATCGAAGCGGTTTTAACCCAAGCCGTCGTGCGCGGGCGCGTGCTGCGCCGCTTGCCGGAAACCGGCTAT
>JBAVWC010000211.1:0-2520 GCA_049697595.1 Alphaproteobacteria bacterium | reverse complement strand
CAAGCGGCCCAACTGGCGGGCGACCGTCGGGCAGCGCGGGAAATTTTCCGCACGCTGGCCGCCGATCCGGATGCCGCCGTGCTTGGCTATCGCGGGTTGATTACCGAGGCGAAACGCGAAGGCAAGTGGGATGAAGTCGATCGGCTGATGAGCGAACTTCATCGCGTAAAACCCGCGACGCCGTGGCTGAGCCTGATCCGTATGGAAAGCGCCGCGCGACGCCGCCAATGGGATGAAGCGGAATCCGCTTTGTCTTCCGCCGTGTCGGCGCGTTTGCTGGATTCAGAGGTAGGCCGCCGCACCCGCGCGGCCTTGCGTATCGCCGCCTCGCGCACCGCCGCGATGAAAGGCGATCTCGACGCGGCATTGCAAGCGGCGGAACAAGCGGTCAAGCAATCGCCCGACTGGTTGCCTGCGATCATCAATCTGGCTGAAGTCCTAGCCACCGGCGAACATGACCGCGCCGTTACCCGCACGATTGAACGCGCGTGGAAAGCGCATCCGCACCCGCAGCTCGCGCACATCATCCGGCAGCAAGCCGCCAATCCGCTCGACGCCTATAAGCAAACCGAGCATCTTTGCCGGGGCAGCGAGAATGACATCGAAAGCCGCCTTGCGCTTGCCGAAGCCGCGCTCGACGCCGATTTGTGGGGAGAAGCGCGCCGCCATTTAACTGCCAACCTGAATGACGGCAGCGCGACGCAAAGCGTTTATAAAAAACTCGCGCGGCTTGAAAGACGCCAGCATGGCGACGAGCGCGCGGCGGCAGGGTGGCTGACCAAAGCTTCGGAAGCCGCGCCCGATCCCACCTGGCTGTGCCGTACCTGCGGCGGCGCGCATGCCCAATGGCAGCCCGTTTGCACCGCTTGCGGCGCGTTCGATAGTCTGGAATGGCAAAGCGCCGGAAAGAGCCGGGGTGCGCTGGCGTATCTCAAGGAAAGAGCCGACAATGATTAATCCCGACGATCTCGACCCCCAGACACCGAAAACAAAACTGCGCGATTTGCAGCCGATGTCGGTTGAGGAGCTGGAAGCCTATATCGCCGCCCTCGAACAGGAAATTATCCGCGCCGACGCGATGATCGCCAAGAAGCAGGCACATAAAAATGGTATTGAGGCATTGTTCGGCAAGACGGAATAATCTTCCCTCTCCCATAGGGAGAGGGGACTATGCCGTTCTTGCGGCAAGTCACGCCCACAATCAGAAATTCAAATCCTGTGTTTTCCCGCTCAAATGGGTGTGGGCCACGCCGCCGCGTTCGACTGTTTCGATGATTAGTTTCTGCGTGCGAATGGCTTGTTCGGCGGCTTCTACCACGGTGATATTTTTCCGGGATGCGATCCATTCCAAAGCGGCTTTGGCTTCCGCCGAAAAACAATCGAGCAAATCTTTTTGAGCGTCTGACATTGGCGGGGCTCCCACTAGAGGTTGTAAAATGGTCCGTTGACGGCGTTAACAATTCGCCCCACACCCCTTGCTGTCAAGCGATTTCAAAACATCTTCTGCCGCCCCATACATACGGGAAACACCCATATGGGTTTGTTCTCTCTCTTTTTTCGTGCTAAGCAGCATTTATTCCTAACCGGACGGTTTTTATGGCGACCATTATTCCTCTTGATCAACCGCAGAAACGCAACACCACTGTTGCGCTTGACGCGCTGACAGCGCTTGTCGCCGACGATGTTGTGGCCGTCAATCAATTGATCGTACAGCGTATGGAAAGCCGCGTTGCGATGATCCCGAAACTGGCGGGGCACATTATCGCCGCCGGAGGGAAAAGATTGCGCCCGCTTCTCACCCTCGCTACCGCGCAGATGTGCGGTTATCAGGGGCAGCGTCACCGCAAGCTGGCCGCCAGCGTCGAATTTATTCACACCGCGACATTGCTGCATGACGATGTCGTCGATGCCAGCGATCTGCGCCGGGGAGGGCCTTCGGCGAATGCCTTGTTCGGCAACGAGGCCAGCGTTCTGGTCGGCGATTTTCTTTTCAGCCGCGCGTTCGAGCTTATGGTCGAAGACGGATCGATTGATGTGTTGCGCGTTTTGTCGCATGCGTCTGCCGTGATCGCCGAGGGCGAAGTGCTGCAGCTTATCACCACAAATGACAGCTCGACCAGCGAGCAAGCCTATCTGGAAGTCGTGCGCGCCAAAACCGCCGAGTTGTTTGCGGCAGCCTGCCGCGTGGGAGCGATTGTCGCGGCGCGTCCGGCTTCGGAAGAAGAAGCCTTGCGCACTTTCGGCCTTAATCTCGGCATCGCGTTTCAGATCGTCGATGACGTTCTCGATTACTCAGCCGAGCAGGCGCGTTTGGGCAAAACCGTCGGCGACGATTTCCGCGAGGGCAAGCTGACTCTGCCCGTTATCCTTGCCATTCATCGCGGTTCGGAAGCGGAACGCGCTTTCTGGAAACGCACGCTGGAAGACAGCGACCACCGCGACGGCGACCTCAATCACGCCCAAGATATCCTGCGCCGCCACCACGCCTTGCACGACGCAATCAAGCGCGCGCGCCATTAC
>JBAVWC010000210.1:0-4117 GCA_049697595.1 Alphaproteobacteria bacterium | reverse complement strand
CTTCATTGAGGGCTTTTTCGTCTTCGGGTAGATCGACAATATCTTCGTCAGGGGTCACATTCTTGCCGTTTGCAATCGCAAGGGCCGCAACCACTCGTTCGGGGCTAAGTCGAAAAAATTCGCGCCTTAGTCTGACGCGTTGATCGGCAAAAGCGTCATGTAATTGTTTTTCAACAAAATCACAATCGCTAACTTTGGCAGCATAGAAGCAAGTGAAAGGTAATGGCATGCTGGTTCCGTCCAACTGCCTGATACGTGTATTAAGATCATCCGTGGTTTTGCCGATTTTGATATAACCGGGCATGGCCTCATTGGTCAGAATATATACGATACCTTCAGCCATTTGTGAGTCTCCTTTGATTCAATAGAACAAGGCTATCAGTTCAGTCTTTTTCTTCATGCGGCCCTAAAAAGCGGTCGCCATTAAAATGGATTAAATGAGATGGAGCATCAGCAACCCATACTTCGGTTTCCCAAGCAATTTCTGCCAGATATCGAGCCATGACAGATCGGGAAGGAAAGGCCGTCACATACACAAGCCCCGCTTTTGATCCGGCAAAAAGTTTGATAAGTTCCTCATGGCGTTTGGCATCTACCGGGCCATGACTGGTCACGGACTCCACCAGCAAGAGCCATTTACGTTTAGGATAATAAAGAACAACATCTGGCATTTTACCGTGGCTATCCACTGTGACGCCGAGGCCAGCAAGCCGTTCGCGGTCAAAATATCCCATTTTTTCGCCAGTATCACCTGCGTATATAAGAACTCCGCCGGGAACAAACCGTGGGGCAAATTCCTCAATAATCGCTTTTATCAAGAGGCTGTGTTCACCAGGGCTGATTTGGATTTTCTTCCCCGGCGCCACAGTAACAGGAACAAGCGACATTTCCCGTTCACGGGCATACTTAGAAGCCAATCCCTTTTGTTCACTGGAATATGCAGCAAGCTGTACATCCCATTTGCCAGCCCCATAAGTCCGCAGCAAAGTTAATGTTTCAGGGGTGACTTGATAAACCGCATGAGGGCTGTTGACGGGTCGAGAAGGATTGTCGGGATTGTAAACCACCAGACCACCCTGCATAAATTGATGCATAGTTTGGCGACGAATCGTTTCACGGGTATTGGGCGCATATTTCTTATCGTAATGCTTGGCAATCCAATCCATGACGGGCGTTATGCCCATCAAAGGATTAGTCGCTTGCGTCCAATTCTTTTTCGGTGTCAGGTCGATGATGGCGAGCAATGCAAGCGCAGATCGTTCGTTTTGTTGTGCCCGAGGGAACCCAAGCGCAATCAGTATTTTCAGAGCGGCGTCAATATGAGGATGCGTCATGCGAGGCCGACAACTTTCTGGTCAATTATTTCTTGGTCAAGAATGGCAGGTTGATATTTAGCCCACTCCCCCAGCTTGATTAAGGCATCCCGGCTTGGGTATTTCATTAGCTTTAAATCCATAGCGTTGACTTGAGTATGTCCATTAAATCGCCTGAAAAATTGATCGACCGCCGTGCAATTCAGGTAAACGGCAAGGCCGCGCGCCAGCAATTCAGACAATGGTTGGCGGTTTTCATGAAACACATTCAGGTGATTCTCAAAGCCTAAAACTTGTGCTGGCAATGTAGCTGGATCGACGACGTTGGCGACAATGCGCCTTTTTTCTTCTTTCGACGAAAAGCGCCTCACTACAGTATAAAAACCATTCGGATAAAACCATTTTTCAGTCTCATCAGAAAATACAATCGCATTTGGCTTTTTTGACTCCGGATTCGGCCAATCAAGGCCCGCAGATGTAAAGTGATTGGAATAGAGAAGCGGGACGGTATTTTTCTCCGGCATTGCTCTTAATTCGTCGCGCAAACGAAAATCGACAACTGGCCCGGTTGATATGTTGACGCCGATGTCGGCCAAGCAATTTTGAAAACTTGGAGAGCATTCAAGGAAAGTAATTTCTCCGCTCGTAGGAACATGAATGAAGGACTCCGGATCGCTAGGAAATACAATGCGTTTGAAGGAATGTGACAGTTCCTGATAATCTAAAAAACTATCATCCGTCGATGTAGAAACGACAACGTTGCCCTGTTTGCCGCCGCGTTCAAGGCGAATGATGACGTTTTCTTGCAGAACCGCGTCATCCTTAAACGCTTTGTCCCGCGACCCGAATAAATGAATATGCCTTATCGCCGCCCGTTTCGTAATAAATGCCCGGAATGGTTTATAATAAGGGCCATTACAGAAGCTGCGCGGAATGATCGCGACAAGTTGTCCGCCGGACTCCATAAGATCGAGCGAAAGACCAACAAAAGCAGAATAAAGATTTACGGTTTCAAGCCCGATAGAACTCAAAAGCCGTCGATGATGTGAATTGCTGCTTATTTTTTTATATGGTGGGTTAAGAATTGCGTGGGTAAAGCGAGGGCCGCGCTGCAATCGTATCATCGTCGCAGCCATTTCTATAAAATCACCCGCAGAAATTTGTGTTTTAACCCGCAAATCGTCAGGCCAAGAGGCCAGTTTTTTACGTAGCCTAATAATCGTGTCGTCGTCAAATTCATAAAGATGCGCTTCGCAGCTACCTGCAATTTTTGAAGCCCATTGCTCCATAAATGCGAAGGACAACGCCCCCTGCCCAGCACCAGCATCCAGCAATCGCACATGCTTTTGTAAGGGGTGCGGAAAAAGATTCGCCATAAAATCGGCAATCGCAGGAGGCGTCATAAACTGGCCAAGCTGCGCTTTGCGCATTTCTGGCTCTATAAACAGGTCATGGGCCGGAATTTTTAGGGCGTGATTCAACATCCATGCAGGTTAAGCGAAACTGGCAAGCACCGCAAACGCAAAATTTGCCTATTCTTGGCGAGTTTTATGAGGCTGCCCCGGACGGCCTGTTTTTGATTTTAAAACTCGAAAGTTTTCATCAACAAAATTTTGTATCAGGAGGTCACGCCCATGCCCCATGAAATTGATTACAAAAAATTCCAAGCGAAACTGAACGCCTATTGCCCCGACTCGCCCCTTACTGAGGATGAAGCAGCGGCAGCATATCGCAATCTTGGTGAGTTCGCGTGCTGGCTGGTGCGAGTGAATAAACGGGTAAAAATTGTGCCTATGGAGGATTTGGCACCAACTGGTTTACACCCAACATCAAATAACCACAGCCAAGAGCCGCCAAAAGCCTCATAGAAACTCGATGCAACTTACCCTTAACCACGGATTCTGGATCATGAAGCTGAGAGTTCGGGCGGCTTTTTGAAATGGGCGACTTGGCTTTCTTGCCAATTACAACTGCCCTCTTATTTTGATAGTTATCTATAATTTTCCATATTAGATTGCAATATCAGCATAACAGACTCAACCAACAGGCTAAAGAAATGACCAATACTTCTGCAAGTGCACGGGCGATTTCTGTGGATCGAATTTTTCTCGATCATGAAAATCCACGCCATGAGCCTTACAAAAAGCAGGCGGAAGTAATTGAATATCTCTGCCGCGATGAATACGTTTACCAGCTTGCCAAGGATATTTCTAAGCACGGACTAAATCCATTAGAGCTTTTTGCTCTAATCCCATTAAATGGAAAGAAGAAGTCTAGTGGGGATGCCACATATAAGGTTGCAGAGGGCAATCGGCGCATGTGCGCTATTATGCTGCTAAATGACCCCGACTTGGCCCCCGCAAAATATCGTAAAGACCTAAAAAAACTGGCTGAAAAATCAGAGAAAATATCTGAAGTGCTTGCAATCGTATTCAACGACAAAAGTTCTGTCGATATTTGGCTTGATAGAATTCATGGTGGTGTGCAGGGCGGAATCGGCAGAAAGCCGTGGAATACCGTGCAAAAAACACGACATATCGGTGACACAAAAAATATTCTTGCGCTCGCCGTTTTGGATTATGCTGAAAAACATAATTTAATATCAGCAGAAGATAGAAAAGGAAAAATTACCACCATACAACGATACCTTGGTAACGCCATATTGCGAGAAGCGATGGGGATTGATAACAGCAATATTGAGGACATATCTCGGAACAGATCAAAACACGATTTTGATCTACTGCTAAAAAAATTCACAGAAGATCTGCTAAGCGGTGTTGTAAATTCACGCGCCAACTCTGAAG
>JBAVWC010000209.1:0-2673 GCA_049697595.1 Alphaproteobacteria bacterium | reverse complement strand
AGTCTATACATCGACTGCAAAGCCCACCGAGGCCGCGACTTCGCCGCCGCCCGCATCACGCAAGCCGCAGTCGCGGTTGCGCGAAGCGCAGAGCAGTCGCGGCAAAATAAAGAATCCGACCTCTACGCCGAACTCCAATCCCACATAGCAGCCCAGCAAAAACAAAACCGCCGCGCCGCAATCGCCTGCTACAGCCAAGGCTCCGCCGACCGATTGGCCGGACTCCTCCGCACCCACGGCGTCTCCGCACAGGAAAAAGTGCCGAGCTACGAAGCGCTGCGCAAACTCGACACCAAACTCGTCGGCCTCATCATCCTTGGCCTCGAACACGGTTTCGTTTCGCCCGATCTCGCCCTCATCACCGAACAAGACATCCTCGGCGACCGCCTCGTGCGCCCCGCCCGCAAACGCCGCGCCGCCAAGCAATTCCAGCTCGAACTTGGCAGCCTCAACCCCGGCGATTTCGTCGTTCATTCCGAACACGGCATAGGCCGCTACGAAGGATTGGAAACCGTCACCGTCCTCGGCCTGTCGCACGATTGCGTGAAATTAATATACGACAACAACGACAAGCTTTTCGTCCCCGTCGAAAATCTCGATCTGCTCACCCGCTATGGCGGCGCTGAATCCGGCGCGGTGCTCGACCGTCTCGGCGGCCTCGGCTGGCAGCAACGCAAATCGCGCGTCAAGAAACGCCTGAAAGATATGGCCGACGCGCTGATGAAAATCGCTGCCGAACGAGAACTCAAACAAGGCCAAATCGTCGAAGCCCCCGAAGGCGCCTACCAAGAATTCGCCTCCCACTTCCCCTACGCCGAAACCGAAGACCAGGAACGCGCCATCGCCGAAGTCCTGTCCGATCTCTCCAGCGGCAAACCAATGGATAGGCTTGTGTGCGGCGATGTCGGCTTCGGCAAAACCGAAATCGCGCTGCGTGCCGCCTTCGCCACCGTGCAATCCGGCATGCAAGTCGCGGTGGTCGTGCCCACCACATTGCTTGCCCGCCAGCATTTCAACAATTTCACCGCCCGCTTCCGCGGCTTCCCCGTCCGTATCGCGCAACTCTCGCGCATGGTGCCGCAAGCCGAAGCCAAACAAACCAAAGAAGACCTCAAAGCCGGTCGCGCCGACATCGTTATCGGCACGCATGCGCTCTTGGGCAAAGAAGTCGCCTTCCGCGATCTCGGCCTCATGATCATCGACGAAGAACAGCATTTCGGCGTCAAACAAAAAGAACGCCTCAAAGAACTCCGCGCCGAAGTCCATGTCCTGACGCTAACCGCAACCCCCATCCCCCGCACGCTGCAACTGGCCTTGGCCGGAGTCCGCGAACTCAGCCTCATCGCCACCCCGCCGCTCGACCGTCTTGCCGTTCGCACTTTCGTGCTGCCCTATGACCCAATGGTAATCCGTGAAGCGATCATGCGCGAACATTATCGCGGAGGCCAATCTTTCTATGTCTGCCCCCACATCGAAGACCTCGCGCATGTCGCCGAAGCGCTGCATGAACTGGTGCCCGACATAAAAGTCGTAACAGCCCACGGACGGATGACCCCCACTCAACTCGAAGACATCATGACCGCTTTTGATGCGCGCCAGTTTGATGTTCTGCTGGCAACAAACATCATCGAATCCGGCCTCGACATCCCCAACGCCAACACAATCATCCTGCACCGCGCTGACCGTTTCGGCCTTGCGGGCCTCTATCAATTGCGCGGGCGGGTAGGGCGCGGCAAATTGCGCGGCTATGCCTATATGACCTATGCGCCCGATGCTCCCTTGTCGCCGACAGCGCAGCAACGGCTCGAAGTCATCCAAACCCTCGAACAACTCGGTGCAGGATTCCAGCTCGCGAGTCACGATATGGATATTCGCGGCGCAGGCAATCTGCTTGGCGAAGAACAATCCGGCCACGTCCGCGAAGTCGGCGTCGAACTCTACCAGCAAATGCTCGAAGACGCCGTGGCGGCGGTAAGGGCAGGGGGCAGTAATGTTTCCGATGCGCCAGACCGCTGGACTCCCCAAATCAATCTCGGCCTCTCGGTGTTGATCCCCGAAACCTACGTCACCGATCTCAATGTGCGCCTCGGCCTCTACCGCCGCCTCGCCGATATCGAAACCAGCACCGAAATCGAACCGCTGGCGGCAGAAATCATCGACCGTTTCGGCCCTCTGCCGCACGAAGTCGAAAATCTTCTGCAAACCGTAGCGATCAAACAACTCTGCCGTCAGGCCGGAGTGGCCAAAGTCGATGCCGCCGCCCGTGGCGCAATCATCGCCTTCCACAAAGACATCTTCGCCCGCCCTGACCGCTTGCTAGCGTGGATCACCAAACAATCCGGCACCGTCATGGTTCGTCCCGACCAAAAAATAGTCATCATGCGCGCCTGGGAAAACCCCGCTTTGCGCCCCGAAGGCGTCAAAAAAATCCTCGAAGAACTGGCAAATATGGCGGCATAAAAGTTCGCAAATTAACGTAACGTCCAAGCCCCAAGAACTCCTCCCTCTCCCCTCGAGGGAGAGGGAGCAAAAACTTAGGCTTGCCGCTTGGCAAGTCTTAGTTTTTGCGGGTGCGGGGGCCTTGCTTGGAGTAAACTCCGACAAGTGTCAGTAATTATACGCACACTAATTTTATATTAGATATTAACCCCCACCCTCTATACTCTTCCTGCC
>JBAVWC010000208.1:0-4088 GCA_049697595.1 Alphaproteobacteria bacterium | reverse complement strand
CAGTTGGAACGCACGGGCGCAAGCTTGCGCTCCACGGCTGTCGGCGCTGTGGCGGATGTCGAACGCGTCGGCCAGCGGTTCGAACAAACCGGCGGCGAAGCTGCGGCCCAAGTCACGGCCCGCACCGAACAAATGCGTCAGGCGACCGAAGACGTCGCCGCGCTGTTGTCCGGTTTTGGCAATCAGTTCGACAGTATGCTCGACCATATGGCGACGGCTGGCGACGGCATCAAGCATCAGGAAGGCGATCTGATCAGCCAGTTGCAGATCATGCTGTCGCATCTCGGCACGGTCGCCGAGAAGCTGGAAGCCGCGCGCACAATGTCGGGCGATGTCAGCCAGCATGCGATCGAACGTCTGGACGAAGTCGTCAACGCGGTTCAAGGACACATGAACAGCCTGTCGGCAGGCGCGCAAACGACAACCGGCATCATGCGCGGCATCGGCCAGATCTATAGCGACCAAACGGGTGCTTTGACCAAAGGCGTCAGCGAAGCGCACACGCAAGTGCTGACGATGAACAAGAGTATCGACGACATGCAACAACGCACCGACCGTATGCGCACTTCGTTGAAGCTGCAAGGCGACGATCTGATGGGCTCTTTGCGTCAGATTTTGGTTCAGTTGGAAATGACCGGCGACGGCCTCTCCGACGCCGTCAACCGCACGCTGCAACAGCAAGCGATGAAGAAGATAAGCTAACCCGCGACGCGAACGAAGCATCGCAGGTTGAAATAAGCCCCCTTCCCTCACAGGAAGGGGGCTTCTTTTTGCGTTGCAATAACGTGTCTCATCGCCGCGGAACTTCCATTTTCACGTCTCAACCTTATTAAATCGCCGATTTGAACTTCGATAGTATTTATTTAAATTGACCCTGGGGGCCCGGCCCAATATCGTTGAACGCATGACAGACAGACGTTCCCATCAGGGCAACACACAGTTAAAGCGCAGAGCGCTGATAGGATTTGCGCTTGCTGCCGTTCTGACCCAACCCTTATGCGCCGCGCCGCTGGCTCACGGGCACTATCATCATAAACAACCCAAAATCAGCACAACCTTAAACATGACGCCCAACGGCGATTCCCTGGACACCACGCATGTAGAAGGAATAATACGCGATAGCTGCAATTGCCGCACATTATGTACGGACACGGCGCGAGACGTTGTGGCGGCGGCCAACCTTTGGCTGGAGGTGATGAAGAGGCGAGGCGTCGCCGTTCCCGATTATATTAATGCCGCCTATGCCATAAGATGCGCCGGCATCGAGAGTGTTCTGGATCCTCTCAGCCAACGTCGGGGCTCCGAATATTCAGGCTTGATGCAATATTCTCGCACGGATCATAAAAAAACATTCTGGAGCGTCGCACCCGAACTCGTGCCTTATTTTAATGCCGATGATGTGCGCGCCCATGTTCAGTTGACGGCAAAGCCGACAAAAATAGTTTTGGACAGCTTCGAGAATGAAAAAATATTTCTAAACCCGCAGGTTCAGGTCGCGGCGCTGATGTTTTCCGCGCTTCGGCTAAGCCAGCAAATAGAAGATACCCCCGCATTGCGAGGATTGCCGCCGGAATATAAACAGGCGTGGCTTTATCTCTATCATAATCTTCCAGACATGGCCTGGATCGTTCGCAAAGATATCGGCTCGCCAATCCCGATAAGTGGATTGGCGCCACGATCTTTTGTGCACTATTATCGCAAGAACTCCGGAATTTATGGGAAGAACGGCAGCGCGACGCCATTGGAAGTGTTGGCCCGCATCGATAAAATCACCGGATTGTTTTTTAACCGGTTTCATCCAGACGGAAATCAATTCATGGGGCCGTCGGTAGCGCAGGTCAGGCCCGTTGTTGCCAGCCGACCCAAAGTGCATGCCGTCGCCTGATGCGCTTGCGGCGTTATAAATTTATAGAAGGCGGAGTCAAAGATTATAGTAAATTTTTTTACGCGGTCTAAAACGGGAGCGTGTCATCTCATTCTGAAGAAAATGACTCGAGAGCAGAACCAAATTTGGGGGGGGCTTCAATTTGTTTGAGTACTTCGAACTTTGGAAGCATTGTACTTGAAGCATCTTCAGCAGACTTCGCTCGACCCATTAAGCTTGCAATCGAATCTACCCATTTGCGCGCGGGCTCTAATTTCTCAAAACCTTGGCCAATTCCATCGGCAATAGATAGCCACATTCCTAGGGCCGCATCTAAGGGCGTGCGATTCAAGTCTACTTCTAGAGCAAATCTATTGAGTTTTTTGAGAAGCGCCTCCCTCTTGTCTTCGGGAAGCTCGGCTTTATCAATGGTGGTACGAATTTGTTCTATAAAATAATGGATTTTTATTTTCGTGTTGCCATCCAGTCCAACTGATTTCTCATAACTACGAGGGATGCAACGAATGCGGCGCCTCATGACACAATACTGCAAGTTCTCATATCTTGTTTAGGGTTACTGTAACGCGTTAGTTTTATGGTATAAAAACCTGTGGTACTGCTACGTAGGATGTGAACTGGTGGTCTTGTCCGAACCCCCTTAAACCGGCACCCAAACCCGCGCCCTCAACCCACCCAGCGGGCTGTCTTCCAGCACCACATCCCCGCCGTGGAAACGCGCGATGTCGCGGGCGATTGTTAATCCCAACCCGATCCCGCCTGTTGCGGAGTTGCGGGATTCTTCCATGCGGGTGAAGGGACGGAACATGTCTTCGCGGCGCCTGACATCGATGCCGGGGCCGTCATCGTCGATGCTTATTGTTACCGCATCCGCATTGACCGATGCCGTCACTTCGGCGCGGCTGCCATAGCGCAACGCGTTGCCGATCAAATTGGTCAAACAGCGTTTCATCGCGTTGCGGCGCAGGATGATCTCGATACCGGGGTGCGTGTTTAAAGACAAATTCGGATTCTGCCGCCGCGCCGATGCGGCGATCTCGGCTAGCAGGTCGCCGATATTCACGGGCACGGCGGGTTCCGCTTCCTCGCCGCGCGCGAAGGCCAGATAGGCGTTGAGCATTTCTTCCATCTCGGCGACATCGCTGGACAGCTCATCGGTGTCCGGCGTGATGCCCATTAATTCGATTTGCAAACGCATGCGGGTCAAAGGCGTGCGCAGATCATGCGAAACGCCAGCCAGCGTAGCGGTACGCTGCGTAATCTGCCGCTTCAAACGGTCGCGCATAACGATCAAGGCTGCGCCCGCCTGACGCACTTCCGAAGATCCTTCCAATTTGAACCACGGCACCTCGCGCCCCTTGCCGATAGATTCGGCGGCTTCGGCGAGGCGGCGAATGGGGCGTATCTGGTTGCGCATGAAAAGCAGCGCGATCGTGGTCAGCAAGATCGAGCTGCCCGTCATCCACAAAATGAAAACTTGCGTCGTCGGCGTATAAACGCGCCGTTCCGGCGACAAAATCGTATAGACGCCTTCCGGCACGCCGACCTCGATGCGGATCGTTTCCGGCGCATATTTCATGTCGAGTATATAGGGGTTCGGCAGGCTGTCGCTCAGCGCGTGCTTCAGTATAACGGCAATCGGGCCGTGAAGGGGGGGCTGTTCCGGCAGGCTTTTACCGGGCGCGAAAGTCACGACCAGATCCATTTTGGTAAACGCCAGATGGGTGACTTCCGCCGTGCTTTGGGGATTATTGCTCTTTTGCAGCAGATCGACGATGAAGGCGGTGTCGCCCGACAAGGCATGCGTCATGCGCTGCGTCACCGTGAACCAATGCCGGTCAAAGAAAACATAAGTAGCGGCCGCCAGCATGATAAAAGTAGGCACCACGAAAATCAGCAAGGTACGCCCGAACAAGCTGCGCGGCAGCATGCGTTTCAGCCGAAACCCCAGCGGCAAACGGCGCGGGGTAAGAGGGGGTGTATAGTTCACGCTTTATTTTAGCTTTCTAAGCGGTGCGGCGCAAACGATTCAATCCGGCGCGCTGATATCCAGCGCCAGCGCGTGAATGCCGCCTTCTTTCATATCGTCGGCGAGGACGGCATAGACGGCGCGGTGGCTCGCCAGTTTGGTTAATCCCTTGAAGGCGGGGCTGATTATTTTGACGCGAAAATGGGTTTCCCCGCCCGTCCGGTGCCCGGCATGCCC
>JBAVWC010000207.1:0-1639 GCA_049697595.1 Alphaproteobacteria bacterium | reverse complement strand
CAAAGAGACCTTTGCGGCACACGAATGCAGACTTGGGACGACTGGATTCATCCAGAGCTATTTGCCAGTAGCTAGCGGTCAGATCCAGCGTAGAGAAAATGCGGGCGGATCCCAGAGCGTGCAGTGTGTCGTCTATACGAGGAAGTGGGTAGACATCGCGAGTAGTGACAACATTGAGTCGACGGTAGTCGACGCAGAATCTCGGAGAGCCATCTTTCTTTCGGACCAAGACGACGGGAGAACTCCACGGAGAACGAGATTCCTGAACAACACCTTGCGTGAGCATATCATCGACAAGAGAGCTGATCAGGTCATTTTCGGCAGCTGAAGCCCGATGAGGAGCTGACGAGATAGGACGACTGTCACCTGTGTCGATGCTATGTTGCACCAAGGGGGTCGGCTGTTGGACTTGAGCTTGGAACAGCGATGAAAAGGGCTGGAGACAAGCGAAGAGATCGGAACGGTCAGTGGCCGAAAGAGCAGATCCGTGGTTGATGTCAGACATGGCTAACCGAGCAGGAGAGCGTGCAGACGAGACGGACGCCACAGAGACGGAAGCAGACAAATCACATGGAAGAGGTTCCAGGGAAGCGAGATGTTGACCAGGTTGGATAAAAGCAGCACGAGAACCCAGGTTAGTGATGTGCACCGTGGTAGAACCGGTGGAATCAAAAGAGACGATTCCAGATGCAACCGAGAGCAACGAGGAAGCTATTGAGGTAGGTTCGGTTTGGATGTATGCACACAGGTTGGGGGGACCGGAGACAGTGACATACATATGCGAGTGTGCTGGAAGTTGGTGCGAGTGAACAGCAGAAGCGTGAGTAGGCGAAGAACGAGTGCGATCGTTCGAATGGCTAAAGTGAATGCTGTTGTTGGAAGTGTCTATGGTAGCAGACAAGCGACGAAGATCGGGGTAGCCGATGATGATATCGTGGGACAGGTTCTTGATAACGTGGAAGGTAAGGTCGCACAGATGTCCTTGGATGCGAAGTGGGAGAACGGCGGTACCTAGAGAGGTCGAGACAGACTTGTTGGCAGTTGAAAATGTGACGGCCGAGGAACGATCGATCTTAACGTCGAGAGAATGAATAGCTGAGGCCGAGATAGCTGTGATCGCAGAGCCAGTGTCGATGAGAGCGGAAAGCTGAACATCCTGGATGCTACAGGGTAGACGAGGGCCGGAGTAGGAGACGTCTGTGGAACAGATATACTGCAGAGAGCAGATAATGTTCGCGTTTGGAGACGACGAAGGAGTTCCTTCTGGAGCAGCGACTGCATTGATAGATTGTTGTTGGCGGCAACGTTTGGTGAGGTGCCCAACAGTCTTGCAGTGAGCACAAATGGGACGACCATCAGCGGTCCATTTGCGAGGCTGACCAGGGGAAGATGAAGCAGTAGAAGTAGCCGGAGAGGACGATGAATATCGCCGAGGCTGACGAGAGGAGTTGTTGCGCTGCTGACGATGATGTGCTCGGACGGCATCGACGTCCATAGGTTCACCGGGTTCAGCGAAAGAGAAGGTAGCAGGAGCAGGTTTTGGTGCGTCCCCCCGTAGGGAGGACTTTTGCTCGTAGAAAGCTGCGCGGGTGCAGGCTTCTTGCCAGGAAGAGAACTCGTGAAGTGAGTTGTACAGGAG
>JBAVWC010000206.1:0-4303 GCA_049697595.1 Alphaproteobacteria bacterium | reverse complement strand
TATCTGGGCAACCTGGTGCGGCCCCTGCGTCAAGGAAATGCCGTCGCTGGAAGCTCTGCAAAAAAATATCGGCTCGCCCCAATTCGCGATCCTGCCCTTGTCCGAAGATCGCACCGATGCAGCCGTCAGCACCTTCTACCAGCGCCACGCGCTGACGCATTTACCAATCGCAATCGACCACGCCGGGACAGCCCCTTCCGCGCTTCATATCGAAGGATTGCCGACAACATTGCTGATTAACCCGCAAGGCGAGGAAATCGCCCGCATCGAGGGCGACGGTGATTGGAATACGCCGGACGTGATCGCATTTTTACGCGAACAAATGAAAACTACCGCGTCGAGCCGTCCTTGAAATCAAGCGTATAATCCCGCACATTCTGGCCGAGATCGAGTTCCTGAAAACCCGTCGATTGATAATTACGCGCCGGGCAATCGGCATCGCCTTCGACGCGAAACGCCTTATCATCGGTGCAGAAAATATACTTACCCGACCACACCGTCGGCGGCGCGTCTTTGGTGGCTTGGGTCAGCGCATGCGCATAATAAAAATAGAAACGCTGGCTCAAAGGCTGCCCATAAACGCGGGCGCATTGGCCGGGCTCGATCCGCCACCAGCCCTCGGAAACCCAACTTTCGCTGGCACTTTCGGTATTTTCGCGGTAACCCAAGGCTGCTTCCAGCGCGACGGACGACCTGTTGCAAAAAGACATCGCTGCGTATGCGTGATGCGGCGTCACAACCGCGCCCACCGCAAAAAGGGTCATTCCAAGAACAACGGTTCGAAAGAGGACGCGGAACGGCTTCATGGCGATTTGCAAAGAATGATTGGAACTTTATGCACCAGCCCTTGAGTCGAACTGATTAGTGGATTAAGTTAATCTATAACATATTCTCTGTGAAACCAAGCCCCCAACCACGCATAGGACATCCCATGCCAATCCAAACCGGTCACGACACGCTCAAAACCCGCCAAAGCCTCAAGGTCGGCGACAAATCCTATGACTTCTTCAGCCTGAAAGAGGCAGAGAAGACTCTCGGCAACCTGTCGCGCCTGCCCTACAGCCTCAAAGTGCTGCTGGAAAACCTGTTGCGCTACGAAGACGGGCGTTCGGTCACGGTCTCCGATATTAAGGCAATCGGCGAATGGCTGAAAACCTTCCACAGCGACACCGAAGTCGCCTATCGCCCGACCCGCGTTTTGATGCAGGATTTCACCGGCGTCCCCGCCGTCGCCGATCTGGCGGCGATGCGCGACGCGACAATCGCCGAAGGCGCAGACCCCAAAAGCATCAACCCGCTCTGCCCCGTCGATCTGGTCATCGATCACTCGGTCATGGTCGATTATTTCGGCACGCCCGATGCGCTCGATAAAAACGTCGCGCGCGAATTCGAACGCAACGGCGAACGCTATGAATTCCTGAAATGGGCGCAAAAATCCTTCAATAATTTCCGCGTCGTGCCGCCCGGCACCGGCATCTGCCATCAGGTCAATCTGGAATATCTGGGGCAAACCGTGTGGATCGACCGCGACCAAAGCGGCAAGATGGTCGCCTATCCCGACACCTGCGTCGGCACCGACAGCCACACGACGATGATTAACGGCCTCGCCGTCCTCGGCTGGGGAGTAGGCGGCATCGAAGCCGAAGCCGCGATGCTGGGCCAGCCCGTCTCGATGCTGATTCCCGAAGTCGTCGGCTTCAAACTGACCGGCAAACTGAAAGAAGGCACCACCGCGACCGATCTGGTTCTGACCGTCACGCAAATGCTGCGCAAAAAGGGCGTGGTCAACAAATTCGTCGAATTCTACGGTTCCGGCCTCGATACGATGTCCTTGGCCGACCGCGCGACAATCGCCAATATGGCGCCTGAATATGGCGCAACCTGCGGCCTGTTCCCGATCGACGCCGAAACGATCAATTACCTGAAATTCACAGGCCGCGAGCCCGAGCGTATCGCTCTGGTCGAAGCTTACGCCAAAGCCCAAGGCATGTGGCGCGACGCCCATACGCCCGACCCGGTCTTCACCGACGCTCTGGCCCTCGACCTCTCCACTGTCGAACCCTGTCTGGCAGGCCCCCGCCGTCCACAAGACCGCGTCGTGCTCAGCAACGTCCATTCGGAATTTGAAAAAGAACTCCTTGGCAGCTTCAAAGTCACGGCAGAAACACGCGGCGAAGCCGTTCCCGTCGCCGGAATGGATCATGTTTTGTTGCGCCACGGCGATGTCGTGATCGCGGCGATTACATCTTGCACCAATACCTCGAACCCCAGCATTTTGATCGCCGCCGGTCTGGTCGCGCGCAAAGCGCGGGCCAAGGGTTTGAAAACCAAACCGTGGGTCAAAACCTCGCTCGCCCCCGGAAGCCAGGTCGTCACCGATTATCTGGCCAAGTCCGGCCTGCAAAAAGATCTCGACGCGCTGGGCTTCAACCTCGTCGGTTACGGCTGCACCACCTGCATCGGCAATTCGGGCCCGCTGCCCGAAGCCGTCGCCAATGCCGTTACGCAAGGCGATCTGGTCGCAGCGTCAGTCCTGTCGGGCAACCGCAATTTCGAAGGCCGCATCAATCCGCTCTCCAAAGCCAACTATCTCGCCTCGCCGCCTTTGGTCGTGGCCTATGCGCTGGCCGGAACGGTAACGATCGACCTGCACTCGCAACCGCTCGGCACCGACAGCCATGGCGCGCCCGTTTATCTGAAAGACATCTGGCCGACGAGTCAGGAAATTCAGGAGCTGCTGCTGTCCTCGCTGACTCCGGCGATGTTCCGCAAACATTACGCCGATGTCTTCAAAGGCCCCGAAGCCTGGCAGAAAACCAAAGTCGCCGAAGGCATGACCTATAAATGGGACGCCAAATCGACCTATGTCAAACTCCCGCCGATCTTCCAGAATATGCAGAACGCCGATCTCTCAGGCGGCGCCGCAACCGACGTTCACGGCGCAAGATTGCTCGCGCTCCTCGGCGATTCCATCACCACCGATCACATCTCGCCCGCCGGAGACATTAAAAAGAGCAGCCCCGCCGGAAAATATCTGATCGAACACGGCGTGCCCGTCGAAGAATTCAACTCGTATGGCGCGCGTCGCGGCAATCACGAAGTCATGATGCGCGGCACTTTCGCCAATATCCGCATCAAGAACGAACTGCTGGGCGGAGCCGAAGGCGGCAACACCAAACTGTTCCCGGCTTCCGAAGGCGGCGGCAAGGAAATGTCGATCTACGAAGCCGCAATGCTCTATCAAAAGAAACACGTGCAGTTGGTCGTGATCGCAGGCAAGGAATACGGCACCGGATCGTCGCGCGACTGGGCGGCGAAAGGCACCAAATTGCTGGGCGTCCGCGCGGTGATTGCCGAAAGCTTTGAACGCATCCACCGTTCCAACCTCGTCGGCATGGGCGTGTTCCCGCTGGAATTCAAAAACGGCATGACGCGCAAAGAATTAAAACTGACCGGCGAAGAAACCTTCGACATCACCGGAGTCGAAGCCGGATTGAAGCCGCATATGGAGCTAACCCTGACCGTCACCCGCGCCGACGGCAGCAAGCAAGAGGTCCCACTCCTTTGCCGCATCGACACGCTCGACGAAGTCGATTACTTCAAAAACGGCGGCATCCTCCCCTACGTCCTCCGCAGCCTCGCAAGAAAGAAAGCGGCGTAAAAAATAGAGGCTCCCTCTCCCCTCGAGGGAGAGGGAGCCTTGCTTGAAGTAACATCCAATCATTCTGCTCGCAAATCCTCAACGACTTAGGAGTTACATGGAATCAACAACAGAAGACCCCCAAGGCGAGGTCTCCCTACGAACCTTCGCAATGCCCGCCGACACAAATGCCGCAGGCGATATTTTCGGCGGCTGGATCATGTCGCAAATGGATTTGGCAGGAGCCGCCTGCGCAAGACGGCGCGCCCAAAGCCGCGTCGCGACCGTCGCCGTCGATGCCATGGCGATGCACAAACCTGTTTATGTCGGCGACGAACTGACTTGCTACACAACGCTGCTAAAAGTCGGACGCACATCGCTTGCCGTCCATGTCGAAGCCTGGGTCAAACGCGGCGGTATCGGCGAACTCGTCAAAGTAACCTCGGCCAGCTTCACCTTCGTCGCCATCGGCGAAGACCGCAAACCCCGCGAAGTCCCACCCGCACCCGCAGAATAAAACCCGCTCTCCCCAATCGTCATTCCCGCGAAGGCGGGAATCCAGAAGCACGTCCGCGCGTCATATGAGTCTGCCAGCAAAGAAACTCCCAAGCCGCGAGACAGACTCCCTCTCCCCTCGAGGGAGAGGGAGTAAAAACTTAGGCT
>JBAVWC010000205.1:0-15302 GCA_049697595.1 Alphaproteobacteria bacterium | reverse complement strand
GTGGAGGGTTGGGGTGGGGGTGATGCAGGGTGGCAATAACTCCAATCAACACCCCCACCAGCAAAAACTAAGACTTGCCAAGTGGCAAGCCTAAGTTTTTGCATCCTCCCCCATCGAGGGGGAGGAGTTCCTTCGGTTCGCTTGGCTATAATCGTTCTCAAATTATTCATAGCGGAGCGCCTCGACGGGATCGAGTTTCGCGGCGCGCCACGCGGGGTATAGCGTCGCGAGGAAAGACAGCGTCAGCGCCATAATAACGATATGCACGACATCATGCCAATCGACGACGGACGGCATGCGGGTGAGGAAATAGACTTCCGCCGAAAACGGGTCGGTGTTGGTCAAAAATTGCACAATGTGGCGAATGCCTTCGATATGGTGGGCGATGAGCAGCCCCAAACCCAAGCCAGCCGATGTACCGACGATGCCGATGAAGGAACCGTTCAAAAAGAATATCCGCATAATCATCCCGCGCGTCGCGCCCATTGTGCGCAGAATGGCGATGTCGCGGCCTTTATCCTTTACCAGCATGATGAGGCTGGAGATGATATTGAACGCCGCGACCAGAATGATGAGCGTCAAAATCAAAAACATCACGTTACGTTCGACTTGCAGAGCGGTAAAGAAGCTGGAATTGCTTTGTTGCCAGTCGAGCAGACGGAGAAGTTGCCGCGGCAAAGCAGCCGTGACATCCAGCCGCGCCTGAAGCAAATCTTGAGGGTTTTTCACGAAAATCTCCAGCGACGTTACGCCGCTGCCGGTGCTGAAGAAAATTTGCGCGGCGTCCAAAGGCATGAAGATAAAATTATTGTCGTATTCGAACATGCCGACATCGAATACGGCGGCGATTGTGTAACCGCGCATGCGCGGCGCCGCGCCAAACACCGTGCTTTTGCTGACGGGCGAGATCAGCGTCAGCGTATCGCCCACATGCAGGTTGAGCCTTTGCGCCATACGGATGCCGATAGCGATATTGTTGCCGTTAAAATCTTTCAGCGATCCATAGGTGATGTGATTGGCGATTGTGGGGCGACCCAGGATCGCCTCCTGCGATAGGCCGCGCACAAGCGCGCCGGAGGCTGAGCCTTCGTGGGTGATGAGCGCTTGCGCTTCGATTGTCGGTTCGACGCCGGTAACGTCGGGGACTTTGCGAATGGCTTCGAGCATCGGTTGATAATCCGTCAGCGTGCCCTGCATCGAATATAAATTCATATGCCCGTTAAGGCCGATGACGCGCCCGAACAATTCCTCACGAAAGCCGTTCATGACAGACATGACAACAATCAAAGTCGCCACACCCAGCGCGATGCCGATCAACGAAAACCAGGTGATAACCGAAATAAATCCCTCCTGCCGCCGCGCGCGGAGGTAGCGCATAGCTACAAGGCGTTCGAAGGGGGAAAACATCAGTATGCCTTTGCGAAGATGACATCTTGTGTCGCCGGGGCTCCGGTCAGGACGCAGGTGCCGGGTTTGCCGTCTTGATCGAAGGGGATACAGCGAATGGTGACTCCCAATGCATCGAGCGCGGCCAATGAGTTCGTATCGCCCGACCATTTCGCGCGGACGAAGCCCGATGCAGTCGCATAGTTGCTGTCATCGCTCTTGTTGAAATAGGCGTCGAATTCGGCACGGGTTTTGATATTCGTCACTGTTCGCGCTTTCATGAAAGCCGAGGCTTGATCGAACAGATTTTGCTGAATGGCGGCGAGTTCGGCGACGATTCCGCCGATAAATTCTTCGCGTACCGCAAAGCGTTTGCCTTGATCCAACTGATCGCGGCGGGTGATGCAGACTTTGCCGCCCTCGACATCGCGCGGGCCGATTTCCAGAATAAGCGGCGCGCCCTTCTTGACCCAATCCCATTTTTTGTCCGAGCCGGAGATGTCGCGCATATCGATCTTTACGCGCACGCGGTCGCCAGCATAATTCTGCGCCTGCAATGCTTCTTTGAGGCTTTCGCAATAGGCGTGCACGGTAGGTTTATCGGCATCGGTGCGTTGAATAGGAATAATGACGATTTGCCAAGGTGCGACGCGCGGCGGCACGCGCAGGCCGTTATCGTCGCTATGCCCCATGACCAAAGCGCCCAGCAAGCGCGTCGAAACGCCCCACGAGGTTGTGTGCACATGTTCCAAAGCGCCTTCGCGGCTTTGGAATTGGATATCGAGGGATTTCGAGAAATTTTGCCCCAGGTAATGCGAGGTTCCGGCTTGCAAAGCGCGTCCATCCTGCATCATCGCTTCGATAGAGAAGGAATTGACGGCGCCGGGGAAACGTTCATTGGCGGGTTTCTCGCCGGAGACAACCGGGAGGGCCAGAACTTCTTCGACAAACTGGCGATAGACTTCGTGCATGCGGCGCGTTTCCTGCATCGCCTCTTCGGCTGTTTCATGCGCGGTATGGCCTTCCTGCCACAGGAATTCAGCCGTGCGCAGAAGCAGGCGCGGACGCATTTCCCAACGTACAACGTTGGCCCATTGATTAAGCAACATCGGCAGATCGCGATAGGATTTAATCCATTTCGCCATAGCGACGCCAATAACGGTTTCCGATGTCGGACGAACGATCAGCGGTTCTTCCAATTCTCCGGCGGGAACCAGAACGCCGTCCTTCATTTCCAAGCGATGATGCGTGACCACGGCCATTTCCTTGGCAAAGCCTTCGACGTGATCGGCTTCTTTCTGGAAATAGCTGAGGGGGATGAAAAGCGGGAAATAGCAATTCTCGTGCCCCGTTTCCTTGAAGCGGCGGTCGAGGTCTCGCTGCATCAGTTCCCAGATGCCATAGCCGTTCGGCTTGATGATCATGCAACCGCGCACGCCGGAAAGCTCGGCCATATCGGAGGCGCGGACGACTTGCTGATACCAGTCGGCGTAATTTTCCGCGCGCGTGGGGGTAATCGCGGTTTTAGGGGCCGGGGATTTAGGTTGGGGCATATTCATGATTTATGTTTCATTCCTGTTATTAGTTAGGAGCAAGATAGCAATCTAAAGCCTTGAAGCAAGCCCTTATAATGGCGGTTCCAGCTTCAGAAAAGCGACAGAAGCTCCGACAATTAGCACGGCGCTCAATATAACCCATAAAGTAATGGATTCATGAAAAAGCACAGCGGCGAACAGGATAGCATAAACGGGCTCCAATGCCACAAAACCGCTGCATGTGCTCGCCGACAGGCGTCGCAATGCATAAAAATAGAGCTGATGCATAACTGCTGTCGTCATGACGCCCAGTAAAAGCAGCCACATCCAATCTGCGATGCGGGCGGGATGCCCATCAACAAAAAAGAGAAAAGGAACAAGAATCGTAGCTACAACCGTATTCTGCACTAAAGAAATGCGCAAAGGGGACAACGCTCTGCCCAATTGCTTGCTGGCGTAGCCAAACCACGCAAAAGTAAGGGCAGAGATCAATCCCGCCCCAACCCCCAACGGATTACCATGATTATTCTGCGGATTAATCAGTAGCCCAACCGCGACAATAATGCACAGAGCCGCAGCAATTTCTGCCGCATGCAGCCTTCTCCGCTGGTGAACCGTTTCTATTAAGAGCGTGAAAAGAGGAAAAGCAGCGAATGTCAGCGTAGCAACGGCCACTCCCGCCATTTGGACCGACGCAAAAAATGTCAGCCAGTGAATAGCCAATATCACGCCTGTACCAATAATGACCAGCCATTGATTGCGAGGGGGAAGGCCAATATCTCGCTTATAAAAACCGAAAACTGCCAAGGCTATAGCGGCAAACACCGCACGCACACAGACTATCCAGAACGGAGAAACATCGAGCTTGCCATACAACGCAGCGCTTCCAAAAATCACGGCAGCGATATTAACGGCAACTAACCCTTGCGCCCGCGAAGAAAGACTTTTCATAAATATACGGATTTATTTACGTTCGACGGTGGCCATGACTTTCAGGGCCGGAGGCACCGGTAAAGATACCGTTTGCAGCAGGGAATAGAGGTCTTTGGGGTCTTGCAGCGAGGGGACCAGATTGATGTTATGCCCGGCATTTCTTTGGATGGCGGCATCGTACATGTAGCGCAGGGCCGAGAAATCCTCGAGCGCAAAGCCGACGGAGTCGAAAATCGTTACCTGAGTTTCGTTTTGACGCCCCTGCTCGCTTCCGGCGAGGATTTTCCATAATTCAGTCACGGGGAAATCGGCGGGCATTTGCTGGATGTCGCCTTCGATGCGGGTTTGCGGTTCGTATTCGACCACGACGCGCGCCGGTTTCAGAATGTCCGGGTGCAATTCGGTTTTGCCGGGGCAATCGCCGCCGACGCCGTTGATATGCATGCCGGGTTCGATCATATCCGCCGTCAGAATCGCGGCGTTGCTTTTATCGGCGGTGATTGTGGTGATGATATCAGCACCCTTGACCGCCGCGCGCACCGAGGCGGCAGTGATAAGGGTGATTTCTTCGTGCGCCGACAGGTTACGGCGCAGTTTGGCGATTGCGTCGGCGTCGGTGTCGTAAATGCGAAATTCCTTGATTCCCATCATCGCGTGAAAGCCGAGGATCTGGAATTCGCTTTGCGCGCCGCAGCCGATCACGGCCATAGTTTTGCTGTTCTTGCGCGCGAGGACTCGCGCGGCGACTACCGATGTCGCCGCCGTGCGCAACGCCGTCGTCAATGTCATTTCGCTGAGCAATATAGGAAGCCCGGTTGAGACTTCGGACAAAACACCGAACGCCATAACCGTCGGCAAACATTTTTCTGTATTTTGCGGGTGACCGTTGACGTATTTGAAGCCGTAGAGCTTGCCGTCCGATGTCGGCATCAATTCGATGACGCCCACGGGCGAATGGCTGGCGGCACGCGGGGATTTTTCGAATTCGTTCCAGCGGCGGTAATCGGCGATAATGTAAGCGGCCAATCCTGCGATAGCTTGCTCGAGCCCGATCATCTGGATCAGCTTGCTCGCGGCCGCGACATCGAGATAGCGAGTCATAGTGGCACCCACGCGCACGCGCGCGCCATGAAAGCGATAAAAGGCTGAAATGTTGTCATAGCGCGAGGGTAGGTAATTTTGTTGTTGTGCGTCAAGGGGGATTCAACAACTTTGACTCGCCGGAAGAATATACTGCCTCCCCTGCGGGGAAGGATGCACCGCAGCATCACCTCGCTCCAACGGAAAACCTCTAAAGGCCTTGGTATTAGAACCCACAAACGGGTGCAGCAGGCGCGCTACTGCCACTACTGCCACTACTGCCACTACTGCCACTACTGCCACTGCTGCCACTGCTGCCACTGCTGCTTGGTGGTGGAGCCGTTGTTGAACAAGTATGGGTAGCCGGATTAAAATACATGGGCGTCAAATTGGCGCATGAGAGAGGACGTTTCTGTATTGTACCGGTGTCGTCGTCAGGGATTTGCGTGTGTACCGTACCAGGGACGTTATTAGTATTGGGGCCATACCCCCATCCATCTGCCCTTACCTGTGGTGCTGGTGGTGGCGGCAATCCATCTTCAGAAGTGCCCGCAGTTGCAACTAGAGACCATTTTTCCTCCCATGAAGTGGTGGGAGTCGTGCATATCGTACCTGGCGTCGTACATGTGCCATTAGGGCCATAGCCCCCCTGATCGAAGCAATATGGTGTAGCCTGCGTTTGCTCGGAACATGTATAATGGAAGGTATGCACATTAACTACGCCCGCCCCTTGTGCGCTGGGGAATGTGGCACCCGTACGCGCATAGGGCAACTCAGTTGGAAAGAAATTGACATATGGTCCGGCGGCATCGCCTCCATCCCCGGGCAGCGCAGATGTGGAACCGTAGAAAATACCATTTACTTCGCAGGCGCCGGGACATGGCAGGGAACATGTCGTAATTTTAATTCCGCTACCAGGACTATTCGCATACTTAAGAAAATCCTGCCATTCCGGCGTGGTGTTGAATGGAACAAAAATATCGCGGCCGGTATAATTATCTACATATCGGCATATATAGTTTGCGTCGATCGGTGTTTGCGAAGTTTGACCAGGTGCCATAGCAGGGACGCGAACGCCGCCATAGGTCGGTATGTTCAGATATTGGTCGGTAGCAAAACTGTAATATTGAGTACCATTAACCGGGGGTAGCGGAGATGGGGCCAGCACGGAAGGGATATTGGTGGTGCGTATTCTACTCGCCTTGTAGACCCCGAAATATTGCGATGCTGGATTAGTGACTATCATTCCGCCTCTGCAACGGCCGCAGGAGTTTGTTCTTGAAAGCAAGGTGTCGTTGTTACGTTTGATGGTGCCCCGCTAACACCGCTGCTGTTTTGGTAACACACGGGAGGGCCGAGGGTGGGGGTGGCACCGAAAGCGGCACATATATTCATCGCGAATGCAAAAAGAACTCCCAACGACAATCTAAAATATGGAGACAAAGAGCTTCTGCATTTGATCATCGATATCTCCATATTGTTAAAAGCGCCAAGCTCTCTCTATCGTCTCGCATTAGTGATTCAAGTATGTCTCTCAATTTCAGCTATAATGCTTAATAAAATCCACAACCCGGTCGCCCCTACCTGATGCGACTTACCCTTATTTGATTATGCATTATCCCCATATACGTCTTAATTTTGTGTTGATTTGTATTGATTTGGAGCAAACTTCTGGTTGTTTTGGCGGTATCCCTTTGTTTTGATGGATATCTGGGGGATTGAGAAAGCGGTGAGGAAGATAACGTCAAAAATCAAAGAGAATCAACGGCCGCCCTCCCGAATCGTCATTCCGCCTTTCGCGGATTGCGCTTATATATATTGCGCCATGTCAAAACAGCCGGATAACAACTATGCTATTTCTTTCCTTCCTCGGGGTCTTTGCCGTTGCCGCCTGGATTTATCTGGCGCTGGCGCATGGGGCGTTCTGGCGGATTTTGCTGCTGGAAAAGGCGGTAGTGCCGCAGGCGCAACCCTCTGTCGATATTATCGTTCCGGCGCGGGATGAGGCGGATTGTTTGCCGTCCTCTTTACCTTCGTTATTGGCGCAGGATTATGCGGGGGTTTGGCGGGTTATTCTGGTTGACGATCATAGCCGGGATGGAACCGGAGATGTCGCGCGCAAAGTTGCCGTGAATGCGGGCAAGGAAGATCGTTTAACGATCGTCGCCGCGCCCGATTTGCCGAAGGGCTGGGGTGGTAAAGTGGCGGCGATGAATGCCGGAGTTGGGCACAGCACCGCCGATATGATTCTGTTCACCGATGCCGATATTCGTCATGCGCCGCATAGTTTGCGGCAATTGGTGGCTAGGGCGGAGGCGGGAAAACTCGACCTTGTTTCGCGAATGGTGATGTTGAATTGCGCCAGTTTTGCGGAAAAATTGCTTATTCCGGCTTTCGTGTTTTTCTTTGCAATGCTTTATCCTTTTCGCCGCGCTAACGATCCGAAAGCACGGGTTGCGGCGGCGGCTGGAGGCACAATGCTGGTGCGGCGGTCGATTTTGGATAAAATCGGGGGCATGAATTGCATTAAATCGGCTTTGATCGATGATTGCAGCCTTGCGCGCGCTATTAAAGATGCGGGCGGCAGGATCGAGCTGACATTGACCCGCGATATCCACAGTTTGCGCCCCTATCCGCACATAAAAGACGTTTGGCATATGGTGGCGCGGACGGCCTATACTCAATTGCGGTTTTCTCCGCTTTTATTGGCTGGTACGATTGTCGGCATGTTTGCCCTCTATCTTGCGCCGGTTTTGTTTTTTGTTTTTGCGCAGACTGTCGGGGCTTTGGCGACGGGAATGCTCGCCTGGCTTGTGATGACGGCGATTTATTGGCCAATGGTTAGGTTTTATGGGCTGTCTTGGGTTTGGGCGTTGACTTTACCCGTGGCGGCTTTGGTATATGCTGCTGCGACAATCGACTCGGCGCGTCTTTACTATCGGGGTAAGGGCGGCCAATGGAAAGGCCGCGCACAGGCATAGAATGGTAGAAAACACCTCCAGCGGCAAAAACCGCGATACAGAGAATTTTCCGGTTGGCTCGTGGCTTATCAGGCCGGAGCTGCGGCCGCATGTGCATGCTTTTTATAATTTTGCCCGCGCAGCTGATGATATCAGCGACCACCCGTTGCTTGATGCGCGGGATAAGGTTTTGAGGCTGGAGAGGTTTGAAGTTAGTTTATTGGACGATAAGAATGACGCTGTTCCCTCGGCGGTCGCTTTGCGTCAAAGCCTGCAACAAACCGGGGTTTCGCCGCAACATAGCCTCGACCTGCTTAAGGCGTTCAAACGCGATGCGACACAATTGCGTTATCGCGATTGGGACGATTTGATCGATTATTGCAATTATTCGGCGGCTCCTGTTGGGCGGCATGTGCTGGCTTTGCACGGGATCGGGCAAAGCGCGTGGAAAGCCAACGACGCTTTGTGCAACGCCTTGCAGATCATCAATCATGTTCAGGATTGCGGCGATGATTACCGCGAGTTGGACCGGGTTTATATTCCGCAGGATATGCTCGCGGCGCGCAACGGCAACACGGCGGATTTGTCGCACACGGAATCGAGCGAAGGCTTGCGCGCGACATTGTTGGCGATGCTGGATTTGGTCGAGCCGATGTTGAAAGACGCACGCCAGTTGCCGCGCCAAGTACCGGACGTTCGCCTGAAGTGCGAGACTTCGGTCATTTGCGTTCTCGCGGAACGGCTGGTGGCGTTGCTGCGCAAGCGCGATCCGTTGTGCGACGATGTGAAGCTGCCAAAACCTGCGGTGTTCGGCGCGACGCTCAACGGCGTGGTGCGCGCGTGGCTGTGAGAGCCTATTCATAATCTCGTGAGGCCTTGCTACAAATGCGCTTTTTCGGTACGATAAATGCCGAACAAAGTCGCTATATTGTAAGTTGTCTAAATTTTCCGCTGGGCTTCTCGAGGAGCACCTTGTCGCCCCGGTCGACGGCGTTGATCAAAAATTTTTCGTGAGAGATAGCGCGCCGAAGAACTTCGGTCATGCTGATGCCGCGAGCCTTGGATATCTCTTCCATAGCAGCAGCCACCTCTACCGATATATTTGCAATTAGCCTTACAGTTTCCTGCTTGGTAAGTGTTACTTCGGGTTCAGACATGTCGGCCTCTTCATTATGGTTTAAAAACGCCCCCACTATATCGGAAATATTAACGACCGCAACTTTAAACGCCCACCCCTTATGCAGGAGCAATGGGATGGAAAGAGGGTTGCGAAGCGCCCCATATATTGGATAAACATGTACTGTCTTCCTTGTGAGTCTGAGGGAGATCATATTGGTTCTCACTTTGAGAGGTTACCCATGACTTCTCTCCCCTACTCCGAGGCTTTGAAGCAGGTGAAGGCGCAGGTGGCGGCTTCGCGGTCGTCGTTCTGCGCGGGTATGTCCGTTTTGCCCAAGGCGCGGCGCGAGGCCATGTATGCGTTGTATGGCTTTTGCCGCGTGGTGGACGATATTGCAGACGACAGCCCGACGCCGGAAATCGCGGCAAGCGATTTGGAGATGTGGCGGCGGCGTATTGCCGATGTTTTTTGCGGTAAAGCTTCAGATGCGATCACAACCACGCTGTTGCCGGCGATTGCCGCTTTCAATCTCGATGAAAAAGATTTTCACGATATCATCGACGGTATGGAAATGGATTCCGTCGCTATCGTCGCGCCGGACGACAAAATGCTCGACATCTATTGCGACCGTGTCGCCAGCGCCGTTGGACGCATATCGGTGCGCATTTTCGGCGATGCGGGGCATGATGCGATGCAGGTCGCCTTTCATTTGGGGCGCGCGTTGCAATTGACGAACATCTTGCGCGATCTGAGCGAAGATGCGGCGCGCGGGAGGTCATATCTGCCCAGCGAATTATTGGATAAGCACGGCATTGCCTCGCGTAATCCGCATGAAATTCTGCGCAGCCCCAATCTTGCCGCCGTGTGCCGCGATCTGGCATCTCAGGCAAAAGATCAATATCAATGGGCCGACGAGCGCATGAAGAAATGCAAGCCCGCCGCTATGCGCCCTGCCCGCATCATGCGCGCTTATTACGGCGCGATTTTTGATCGTTTGGTGCAACAGGATTGGCGCGATCCTTTCAAGCGCGTGACTTTGCCGAAATGGCAGAAAATCGGTTTGATGCTGAAGGGATTTTTTGGATGATTTGGCAAATTTTTGATTTACCAATGCCGCAGATACTCCCCCGCCCCTCGCGGGCGGGGGTAAGGGGGTGGGGGCCTGTGGGTTCGCAATATGCTAATCATATCGCGCTTGCTGCATCACCCCCACCCCCCACCCCCCGCCCGCCAGGGGCGGGGGAGGAGCACCAATGACCAATCGGCATGTTCATATCGTCGGGGCGGGAATGGCGGGGTTATCAGCCGCGTTGCAGCTAGCTTTGTCCGGCGAGAAAATTACGGTTTATGAAGCTGCCCCTTTTGCCGGAGGACGCTGCCGTTCGTTTCTTGACCGCGAATTGGGCTGTCGTATTGATAACGGCAATCATATGGTTTTGTCGGGCAATGTCGCGGTGCAGGATTATTTGTATCTGTCGCATGCGCTGGACACTATGGGCGGGCCGGGTGCTCCGATTTTTCCGTTTATCGATTTCGGCAACGGCGAACGTTGGACGATCAAGATGAACAAGGGCAGCATTCCCTGGTGGGTGTTCTCTAAAAACCGCCGCGTGCCGGGAACGAAAGTGATAGATTATTTGTCGGCGCTTCCGGTGTTGATGTCGGGTGCTACCGATACGCTGGCGATGCTCAACAAACAAAACCCGCTTTACCGGCGTTTTTGGGAGCCGTTCATCATCGGTGCTTTGAATACGGAGCCTGACATCGCATCGGCCCAATTGCTGCGGAATATCTTTGTGCAGAGTTTCGGCGCGGGTGGTGCGGCGTGCATTCCGATGATACCGAAAATCGGATTGTCGGAAAGTTTTGTTACCCCTTGCCTGAACGTGTTGAGGCAGAACGGCGCCGAAATAAAATATTACCACCGTTTGCGTTCGATGCTGTGGGAGAAAGACAGCGTGCGCGAGCTGGATTTCAACGGCACGGTTATCGAAATCGGGCCGCAGGATTGGGTTATTCTCGCCCTGCCCGCATGGTTTATGCGCGAGCTTTTGCCCGAAGTTCCGACGCCCACCGATTTCCGTTCCATTATCAACGCGCATTTCCGCGTCGATGCGCCCGATGACGGCGTGGGTTTCACCGGGGTCGTCGGAGGTCATTCCGAATGGATCTTCGTGCGCAACGGAATGGCTTCCGTCACGATTAGCTGCGCGGAACGCTATAGTGATATTCCGGTGCGCGATATGGCCACATTGGTGTGGAAAGAAGTCGCCCAGTTATTGCATCTGGACCCGACGCGCGTGCCGCAGCACCGGATTTTTCTGGAAAAATACGCGACCTTTGCCGCAACGCCGGAACAGAATATTCGCAGACCGACTTCCTATACCGGCTGGCAAAATCTCGCGCTCGCAGGCGAATGGACGGCGACGGGATTGCCTTCGACGATTGAGGGAGCTTTGCGGTCGGGGATGAAGGCGGCACAGGTGGTGATGAGGTGGGGGAAATAGCCAATAGTCATTAGTTACTAGCTGCTAGCTAGCAACTAATGGCTATTGGCTATGCAAAATTAACCAAACAAATATTGGTTGGGCCGCGGCGAAAGTAATAAACAAATAGACAAAAATGCACTCCCGCTGATATAACCGCCTCAACGGCAGGTAGTACGCTGTTTATGCCCAAAACATTTTATGACCAAAAGGAGATTAAGACATGGCAACTATTGAACAACTCACCCCTATTGCGGAAGCATTTGAAGCAGCTTCCTTGAGCTTTCTAAGCAAAGAACCGACTCTTGCAGCTGAAGTTTCAGCCAGCCTCACATCAAAAGAAGCAACCTCTCTTATATTAGATGGCATAGCCATAATGAGAAGCAAGGATGCGGCGGGTATCACGGTAGAGAATTTGACCAAATACCTCCAATTTAGGGAGAAGGCGGACACCTATTTAGAACGCGCAATACCAGTGGGAGATTACACCAAGTATATTCCTGCCGACAAATTGACCGCTGATGATGTCAGTGTTTTACGCGGGCTTGGTTTGCCGAAGTTGGCGCAGCTCGTTGAAAGCATTCTGCCCGCACCTACAACACCTGTCGCAGGTCGGAAGCCAAACGCTGCCCCGGAGAATTCACAGAAATAATCAGGGCGATTTCGACTGATATAAAGTAGAGAATAAAAACCGGTTATCAGAAAAGATGGTCGGTTTTTTTTATGCATTAGTTGCTAGCTAGAAACTAACAGCTAGCGGCTAAAAGCTATTTTCAGGCAACGTACGGACGCACGAATTCCTGAATAGCGGTGTAAATACCGGATACCCTACGGCGTGCGACTGCACGGCCTTCGCTGGCCTCGCCTGCGTGGAGAGGCGGGTCGAACTTCTGTGAAGTCATCCACATTTTAGAGCCACTACTTCTCTCTAAAAGCACAGATGTTGTTACCACCCGGCCCGTCTTTTTGTAATCTTCCACCAAGACCGTCAGACCACTCAGATTGACGATGAGCTTTTTTTTGCAGTCGTCATCCTCCGCCTCCACTGAAAACAGGTGTTCGTTCTTGCGAATTTTCACAACTGTTTTGCCACCGATATAGGTGGGTTCCAGGCCAAAGCCGATATAGACGTTAAGGACAACCGCCGGAGTTGAGATTGCGAAGGCGTCTATAGTTTTGTCGTCCGTGTTTTTGATAATGCTCATCATACCTCCGTATGCGACTGCAACTAGGCTTCGATGCTCCCACACAAAAACATCTTTGACAAACATGAATCGTCATTACTGGATCTCGCCGCAGCCGTTTTCTATAGGACAACGAAAAAGCCGGCCACCCTTGCGGGCAACCGGCTTTTATTCGGTATCTTCTTCCTGATTAACGTGCCGCTTCTTCGCCGCTGCCAGCGCCACGGGTGCGCTTGCTGATATTCTGATAGGCGACGCGAGCGTGATCGACGCAGTATGGCAAGCCATCATGCGCGTTGCAGCCGCAGAAACGGAAATCGGGTGAGCGCGGATCGCCGACAGGCCAGCGGCAATGACGCTCGCCCGCTTTGGTCACTGCGATGCCTTCGCTGCGCGTCGCGCCGCCGATGCCTTCGAGCGAACGGAAAATATCCTTGGCCGTCGGAACGACGCGCGCCGCAGAAACGGGCATCGAGGGAGCGGGAACCACAGGCAAAGGACGCAGCATGACGCGCTTACGGCTCGACTTGATCGACGCCATACCGCCGGATGCGCAGGGTACGCTGGTGCCGGAGGAGTCTGACAATTTCTGAGCCGACAGCTTCAGGCGGTGAGCCTTGCCGATGACGGCGTTGCGGGTCAAACCACCGATATGCTCGGCGATTTCACTGGCGCTATGATGGCCCCACATATCCTTGAGCGTCTGAATTTTTTGCTCGGTCCATGTCATATTGTAACTCCCTGAGTGGTTGGTGGCGGGATGACTTGCCCAAAATCGGTACGACTTCGAAACGAGCCACAGGAACTTTTGACTGTTAACCACTAGATTTAGTGGTTGGTAGACCTCTGTCATACCATAAGGGACGAATCGATTCCACCAAACACATCATCTTGTGGATGAATTGTGGGTAGCAACTATATGTGGATTTTTAAGCTTATGAATCGTAAACGATTTATTAACTTATTCACAGGCCGGGCATTCGGAATTTTGGTGAAAATTCGTGGTTTTAGAGAAAGTTATCCACAACTTTCTTGCGGAAAAGACGACCAGCCCCAACATAATTAACGGCTCGATTCGACAAAATCGGCACGTCAATCCCGCCCCTGCCCGCGAATCATGCTACATACGCGCCTCCCGCACTTTTTAATGTCACAGAGTCATGGCCGATTTGTTTCCATCCAACAGCAAGCGCAAAGACGCAACCTATAACGCCGACGATATCGAAGTTCTGGAGGGGCTGGAGCCTGTGCGCCGCCGTCCGGGCATGTATATCGGCGGGACGGATGAGGCTGCTATGCATCATCTGGTCGCCGAAGTTCTCGATAACTCGATGGACGAGGCTGTGGCGGGTTATGCGTCCTTTATCGAAATAGAATTGAAGCCGGATAATACGGTGACGGTGCGCGATAACGGGCGCGGCATTCCTATCGACAATCATCCGAAATATCCGGGCAAGTCGGCATTGGAAGTTATTCTGACGACGCTGCATTCGGGCGGCAAATTTTCGAATAAGGTTTATGAGACTTCGGGCGGGTTGCACGGCGTGGGTATTTCCGTCGTTAATGCGTTGTCGGAAGAATTGACCGTCGAAGTCGCGCGCGACAAGCAATTGTATGTCCAGCATTACAGCCGTGGCACGCCCAAGGGTAAGTTGAAGAACGTGGGCACCGCGAACAAGCGCGGCACATCGGTGACTTTCCGTCCCGACACCGATATTTTCGGCAGCAAGATTCATTTCAAGCCTGAGACTATGTTCCGTATGGCGCGGTCGAAGGCGTACCTGTTCCGTGGCGTTGAAATTCGCTGGAGCTGCGATCCTTCGCTTATCAAGGGCGACGACACAACTCCGGCCCAAGCCGTTTTACATTTCCCCGGCGGTCTTTCGGATTATCTGGCGACGACTTTGGAAGGGCGCGAAACGCTGACCAAGCAGATGTTTTCCGGCATCGCCGATTTGCCCGATAATCAGGGCAAGGTCGAATGGGCGGTCGCGTGGCCTTCGGACGACGAAGGTTTTTGCAGCTCGTACTGTAATACTATTCCCACCCCGCAAGGCGGCACGCATGAGAGCGGGATGCGTTCGGCATTGCTGCGCGGGTTGCGGGCTTATGGAGATTTGAGCGGTAATCGCCGCGCGGTTGCGATTACCGGCGACGAAGCCTTTGGCGATGCGACTGTGTTGCTGTCGCTGTTTATCAAGAACCCACAATTTCAGGGGCAGACTAAAGACAAGCTGGCGAATGCGGAAGCTTTGCGGCTGGTCGATCAGACGGTCAAGGATCACCTTGATCACTGGCTGGTCGCAGATGCGGCGGGCAGCAAGGCGTTGCTCGATCATTTGATTTTCAAGGCCGAAGAGCGCGTGCGCGCGTCGCAGGCCAAAGACCTCGCGCGGAAATCTGCCACGCGCAAATTGCGCTTGCCGGGGAAGCTGGCCGATTGTTCGCAGAACTCGGCGAACGGAACGGAAATTTTTCTGGTCGAGGGTGACTCGGCGGGCGGTTCGGCGAAACAGGCGCGCAAGCGCGAGACGCAGGCGATTTTGCCTCTGCGCGGCAAGATCCTCAACGTCGCCAGCGCGACAATCGACAAGCTGCGCGCCAATCAGGAATTGCAG
>JBAVWC010000204.1:0-12099 GCA_049697595.1 Alphaproteobacteria bacterium | reverse complement strand
GCCGTGGTGTGGGGCCGGGGGGCGACGGATGCAAGGGGGGCGCGGACGGTAACGGGGGCGGCAGCGGGCTGGGGCTCTGACGGCCAGGGTTCCTTGCTCTGAAGTTGAGCTTTAGCCGCTAACCCCTTCCACCCGGCCAAATTCGCCGTTTCGCCGATAACCTCATCGGCGCCGACATCAATCAGCCATTCCAGATCGGCGAGCATTTGTTGCGGATTCGTCATGAGTTTTTTTAGCAGCATTACCCTCGCGCTTCCAGTTGTTAGTTGCAGGGAGGTTGTGTTAGAAAGCGCGGGTTCAAGAGTGCCGGTTTAGCTCAGGGGTAGAGCAGCGGTTTTGTAAAGAGCCACGACTGGTTTCTGCAAGTCTCTCAATGTCTCAAAAACCCAATATTTACAGGGGTTTTTTGAATTTCTTGTCTCAGCCTGTGTCCCCCTAAATCGGGCTGTTTTAGGAGTTTGGTGGACAATTTGGTGGACAAAAAAATGTGCTGATTTAAGCGTTATGCTTATCCCGCTTTCTTCTGTATCTGCCCCAACATTTTTGACTGCGTCGGCAGGACACAGGCTGGCACGAGGTGGCACAAACAATGAGATGTTTGATGCCCTTCAAGCTTCCCCTGTTTTCACCACACGGGCTCCCTTCACGCTTTCTTGCTAGCCTTGACGAGCGTAATGGCCATCCCTCGCGTTTGAGCGACGTTCAGGCTTAGGTCAACGGAGGCGTTGTAAACGAGCGTCGTCCACTTGGATATTTGCCTCTTGTCGGGTTTGACCCCATAACGCTCACAGGCTTCGAGGACGAACCCAATGGCGCAGTCCATCAGGGTTTCGTCGCATTTGGATTTGTTGATGCCCTTGACCGGAATATCAATGATCTCATCCGCTGTGACGTCGAGGAAGCCACAGAGAGACAGCAGGACTCCCAGCTTAAATTCACGGTCGCCGGTTTCAATGCGCTGGACTTGAGTGCCGGAAATCCCAATTCCACGCCCAACGTCTGCCGCAGACATGCCGCGACTTTCTCTGATTTCTCTAAGTCTGTTTTTCATATCGGCTCCTGATCAGGAAATTAGGGTGGCCTTCTGATTGATACATTCGCACGAATAGCTAAATATATACCAAGAACCATCATGCCAATATACCAAATATAGGCAACAAGTTTCAAGCATATAGTGTGCAGTAGTTATAAATATAGGCATATCAACGCACAACTCAAGATTGTTCTTGCAGGTATGTATACCCGTGTGGTATACTTCCCAAACTATCGCTATTATACGTTTTCTACACATCGTCCCGCTCAGAGGGCGGTTTCTGTAAGACCGGCGACAGACCTCATATTGAGACGCAACACTTTGAAAGAGGCAAACGTGCATTTGGCACGACGGGAAACCGCGCGTTTTTTTAGGGCAAGCCATGCACAAGAAACTAAAACTGGCAGCAGCAAAAAAGGAACGGTTCAAAAGCGTTCCTCTTCCAGTTTTGTGGCTCTTGTCGCCGCACAGTACCGGCCCGCCCTCGTTCCCCTCCAAGAATCCATAAAGGTTTCAATCAACTATTTTGGGAGCCGCGCCATGACCATGTTGCGCCACAGGAGCCTTTTGTTTTTTCAAATGACCACGAGTTCTGTCCCTTCGGAAAAGGAGGTGCTTTATGTCTAAGCATGACCCCGAAAAGAAGAAACAAGCCTCACCCATTAAGGGCGGCGAACAGGCAACCCCAGAACGCCACAATCAGCTTGGAGGCGTAAGCACTGAAGTCGTGAATCGAGATGCCTTAGGCAAAGTGTCTGTTGAGCGCCACAGAGCGAAACATGAGTGTGTGTTGGACTTTTATCTCCGCACACGGCGGATTAGTGATCCACAACATCAAATCGGCATGAGCTTTCGTGAAATTCATATACGCGCCAACAATGGCGTTAACTGCAAAATCCTTGGTAATTCTTTTCTCGTAGATGCCGGACATGGAAATTATGAGAGAAAAATGTTGGATCATGTAGAATGCTTAAAATTACTGGATGGCGCATGCGAACATCTTACGTCGTCACAGGAAAGAGTTCTGCGCCGCGTTTGCGGTTATGACGAATACGCTGGAGATAAGGCAGAGAAGAAAATACTGCTGCGTGGACTTGACGCTCTTATTAAGCATTGGGTAATCCCGCGACGGGTGATCCCATGACGTATTTTGAAAAGGAAGAATTCCTCTAAAACTTTATCTTGGAACAGCCTGACACAGTGAGAGACATCAGAAAAAATTTATTTCACGATATGTGTTTTTTCCTTGATTTTGAGTCCCATTTTCTGGTATGATTTTTTCTATAATAGGAATACGAGCGAGTAGAGAAAACAGAGATAAAAAAACCGCCTCAACAGAATTGTTAGGTGGTTTTTTTATGCCTATTTCCAAGGCGCGGCGAGCGTTCTGAAGTTTCGCTGCCTTTGTAAATCCGCCTAGTGCGGCATTATTTCCCTCAACCAAACAGCCGGACGAACAACAACCATACAAGTGTTATTTCCCATGCTGGCGACGCGTTTGCGTTGATGCCACCGGCGCGGTCGATGACTCGTGTTCGGGCGTTGCTTCGTCTGGCTAAACAGAACGGAGCGTAAACGAGCGCGAATACTGCCCTGACATTTTGACGCAACTGCGTGCGATCAGGGCTGCGGTTAACTCCCTTGAGGCAAACATACTTGAAACGCATCTCGATTCCTGTGTCACGGACGCGCTGAATGCCGGGAGTGAAAAAGAAAAAGTACAAAAGATTGCAGAGTTAAAAGAGCTATATCGGCGTTTCAATGAATAAGGAAGCGTAGCCGTGAAGCTAGCTGTTATTGCCTTTCTAATTGGTTCACTGTGCATCTCCCCAGCGCTCGCGGATACCTATAATTTAGATATAGCCCGTACAAACGTCAGTATTGCCGGAGAGCCGGTTGCGGCCATTACCATCAATGGCACTATGCCGGGGCCAACGCTTCGTTTCAAAGAAGGCGAAAATGTCACGATTAACGTCACAAACCATTTGGATGAGCCGACTTCTCTTCATTGGCACGGCATGCTTGTGCCTGCCGACATGGACGGCGTTCCGGGCTTGAATGGCTTTCCCGGCATAGAACCCGGCCAAACCTTCACCTATCATTTTCCGATCCTGCAATCCGGTACTTATTGGTATCACGCCCATTCTGGCGCACAGGAACAGATAGGCAATTTTGGCTCCATTGTCATTACGCCTAAGGGCAAAGACCCCATTCAGGCAAACCGTGATTATGTCGTCGTGCTGTCGGATTTCACGGGGGAAAATCCCAATGCAATTCTCAACCACCTTAAAATAGATGACGAATTTTATAACTATTCCCGCCGGACACTCGGCGATTTTTTCCATGACGTGCAACAGAAGGGGATTAAGGGGGCTTGGGAAGATAGCAAGATGTGGAGCGAAATGCGTATGACTCCCACGGATTTATCTGATGTAAGCGGCTACACCTTCTTGATAAACGGCAAAACACCCGACCAAAACTGGACGGGATTATTTAAACCCGGTGAACGTGTTCGTTTGCGTTTTATCAACGCATCCTCAATGACGTTTTTCGATGTGCGCATACCGGGTTTGAAAATGTCCGTTGTGCAAGCAGACGGACAGAATGTTGAGCCAGTGACGGTTGACGAGTTTCGCTTCGGTAGCGCTGAAACCTATGATGTCATCGTTGAGCCGAGGGATGACAAGACTTTCACGCTTGTTGCAGAACCCATTGACCGCACCGGCTTTGCCATTGGTACTTTGGCTCCGCACGAAGGCATGAAGGGCGATATGCCGCAGCATCGGCCCCGCGCGCGCTTAACAATGGCCGATATGGGGAATATGCCCGGCTTGGACATGAATATGGGCAACATGATGGACGATATGCCTGATATGGATATGTCGAGTGGCTGGACACAAGCAGGTACGCCCGAAGGACATAAAGCCCTTAGCTATGATGACCTACGCTATCTTGGAACACAGAAGGATACCAGAAAGCCAGATCAAGAGATTGAAGTAAGACTCGGCGGCAATATGCAGCGCTATATCTGGACGCTGAACGGCAAGAAACATGAGGACGCCGAACCCATCCGGCTCAAATATGGGGAACGTGTACGGCTTAAATTCGTCAACGAAACCATGATGGCGCATCCGATGCACTTGCACGGTATGTTTGTGCAGTTGGAAAACGGCCAGCCAGCCGAAAAGCTGCCCAACAAACACACAGTTATCGTTCCCCCCGGAGGTTTCGTTTCCGTGCTTTTAACCGCAAATGCAGCCGGTGAATGGGCGTTTCATTGTCATCTGCTTTACCACATGCTTGCCGGTATGATGACAACTTTAGAGGTTGCTAAAGTCGGCGATGATACGGCTGTTCCCGTCAGTGCGCCGATGCAAGGGATGCAGGGGATGGAAGGCATGGAAGGTGGGCATCATCATGCGCATTAATTTGTGGTCTGCCCTTGTGCTGCTTGGCTTGTCATGGCCGTCCATATCATTCGCCGCCGATACACAGGATGATCCGACAATCTTTCACTATTCCCGTTTGGAAACCGATGTTGGCGATGATCGTGATGAATTTGCCACGCGCTGGAATTTAGATGCGTGGCTGGGCGGTGATACCGACAAAATTTGGGTAAAGAGCGAAGGCGATGTAAAAGGCAACACTACTGTGAAGGCCGAATTTTTGGGCCTCTACAGCCACAATGTCGCGGACTTTTGGGATGTTCAGGCTGGCATCAGGCAAGACGCAGAGCCAAGCGCAACCACCTATTTTACATTCGGCGTTAATGGCCTCGCTCCTTACTATTTTGAAACCGAAGCGTATGTGTTTATCAGCGACCGGGGTGATTTAAGCACTCGCATCAAGGAAAGTAACGACCTGCTAATCACACAATGTTTGATTACGCAGCCCTATGCAGAACTAAATCTTTATGCACAGAATGATATACAGCGCTACATCGGTTCCGGCGTTGCTGGCGATGTTGGCCTGCAAACTCGTTATGAAATTACCCGCCAATTCGCGCCCTATATCGATTTGCGCTACGAAGATAAATTTGGGCAAGCCGCGACACAAGCCATTAGAACAGGTGACGACGCGAGAGGTTTTATCGCCAGCGTCGGCTTGCGACTGATGTATTAGCCTTAACCGTGAACCAAGCAAGGAAACTGACATGAAGAAACTTATCCTGACAATTGCCCTAGCCTGTATGTTTATGGTCAATACGGTTCCGGTTTATGCTCATGGCGATGATGGCGATCATGACGAGCCTATGCAAATTCAAACACCGGCGGAAGCCAAGATGGTGGCGCTTGCGCCCGATGCCTCGACATTCGAAATCATACCCAACTGGCACCCGCTCTTTGTTCATTTTACGGTTGCGCTTCTTTTGATTGCCACTTTGTTGTTTGTCATCGGCAAGCTTGCGCCAGTCACGACATCATGGCGGACATCTTGCCTGACCGTTGCACGCTGGAATTTAGTGCTTGGCGCAATTATTACGATAGGAACGGTACTGGCCGGCAGTTATGCCTTCAACACCGTCCTTCACGATAATTTCTCGCACGAGCCTATGAGGAGTCATCGACTTTGGGCTTTATCCACGGCGGGCGTATTTATTGCCTTGGCTCTGTGGTCGATTTTAACACGCAAAAAAGAACCGCATTTGTTGCTTGTCGCTGGCCTTCTCATTGCTTCCGGTCTTCTCACGGTGACAGCCTATAAGGGCGGTGAGCTTGTTTACCGTCACGGCCTTGGGGTTATGTCGATGCCGCAAATGGACGGGCACATGCACCACCACGACGCCGATAGTCCTATGACCATGCCGGAAATGAAAGACATGCCCGATATGGACAAAGACCACGACCACCACGACTAACCGACCAAGGAGGTATTATGAAAAAACTCGCTCTCACTACCGTCCTTCTTTTATTGGCCGTATCTGCCGTTTATGCCGATGACGATAGCGCTACAAAGCAGGATGCGATGTTGAAACATTGCCGCAGCATGATGAAGGACGGCAAAATGATGGATGGCATGCCGAAGCAGATGACGGATAAGTGCCAAGCCTTAATGAAGAATGACGATATGGAGGACATGAATAAGGACGCGATGCCGTCGGATACGGCTAAACCAGCAACGCCAGACACCAATTTGGAGCATCACCAGACACACCCGAATGATTAAGACGCCACAACAAGCCCAGTTTGGCCATAGTTGTCAGTCTCGGCTTGCATCCTTATGCTTCGATGGGATTATGCAGTGCAACTCGCGCACAACCCGTGCAACTCAATGACATGATGTTTCAGTATATGCCCATGCTTGTGGGCAAGGCTCTGCAATTTCTTTGAAGCAGCCAGATCGTCCACTTCCTGAGTTCCTCCACAACCATCGCAAATAATCATAAGATGGTTATGCTCGTTATCGTGTTCAGCACACAACTTGTAGGTATTTTGACTTTCGAGTTTGATAACGACTCCTAGCTTGGTCAGGAAATCAAGCGTCCGATACAGGCTCATAGCTGAAAGTTTGGGGGTGCGCTTTTGGTTAAGTTCGGCCAGAATCTGATAAGCACCGTGTGGCTCTTTAAGTCGAGCCAAGGCAACGATAACGTCGCGGCGAACGCTGGTCATGCGCTCTCCGCGTGCTTTTGACATTTCTTGCACCGCGTCGATTAGATGATCGACATTAATTTTTTGGCCGTGGTTATGTTTAGTGTGCTTTGACAAGCTGCCCTCCGGTTCAGGAGGGTAGCCTAGTCGAATCCTAACTTCTTATCCATAGCCACTTTTATCAACCATATTAGGGCTTTAAATTGGTAAAAACCCCGCCTCCGGCAGTGCAATGGTGACATTGACGTAGCGTGTGATCTTTAACATGCTGAAATTCTGCGCTGGCCTGTGGGTCGGATAAAAAGACAGCGCCTTCAAAAACATTTGCATCTCCTGCCTTCATAAATTGCGATGGTCTGCCGGGCAAAGTTACGCATAGCAATGCGGCAGGATTTTTTCCCTTAGCGGCATCGCCATTGTGAAGAACAAGAACATTAGAGCCCTCTCTGGCTTGCACACGGAGCTTACCGTTTCCGACGCGACGAATTACTATCAGACTACCGCTATCTTGGGGGTCTTTCTGCCACAGCTGGGCAACGGGGTCGGTAGGCAACGCCGCATCGTAGGCTCCATAAGGCTGTCCAACGATAGCGAACGCGCCACGGCTATTTGATTTGACAAAGGCGTCGATAGATTGGGGCGACAGATTGCCGATTAACTGTTTCACGGCATCACGATTATTATCGTCAAATACAATGACCGCAGCAGGCAATAAGTCGTCGGGCACAGATGTGCTGTTGAACTTTGAAGGGCGATCAGGGGTTGGTTTTGAAGTAAACATTTAGAGCCTCCGTTTGATGGTTAGAGTTAAATTGGTCTTGGGGTTGGTGGTTGGGTTTTATTGACAGAACTACCAAAAATATCATCGCTCCCAATCTCACGCGATGCATCGGCAGTCGCTTGAGGCTTGCCGCCATGAATGGGACAGTTAGGGCCGCAAACATGCTCGGCAGCATCTTGGAATGATTTGGACGGGTTGGAGTCGCCGCCTATATTTTGTTCGGCTGTAGAAAATCCAAAAATATCATCGCTTTTTGCCTCGCGTGAAGCATCGACGGTCGCTTGAGGCTTACCACCATGAATGGGGCAATTAGGGCCACAAACATGCTCGGCAGCATCTTGGAATGATTTGGACGGGTTAGCGTCACCACTTTTCTTCTGTTCGGCTGTAGAAGCGCCAAAAATGTCATCACTCTTTATTTCGCGTGAAGCATCAACAGTCGCTTGAGGCTTACCACCATGAATGGGGCAATTAGGGCCACAAACATGCTCGGCAGCAGCTTGAAATGATTTGGTTGCTTCATTTGAGCTTGGTGTTTCAGTCCTCAGAGCTTCAGCATGTGGGGCTTCCGCCTGAGGAGGCGGCTCTGCTGGTCTCGGTGTCTCCGCTCTCGGAACATCAGCGCGTGGTGCTTCGGCATGAGGTTGTTCAGCCCTTGGTGTTTCAGAACGCGGGGCTTCCGTCTGACGCTGCGGTTCGGCTGCTCTCGGCGTCTCCGCTCTTGGAGCTTCAGTGTGTGGTGTTTCAGCGCGAGATGTTTCTGTTCTCTGAGCTTCGGAACGGGGTGACTCAGCCCTTGGAGTTTCTGGCTGAAGGTACGGTTCTGCTGCTCTTGGTGCCTCTGCCTGACGCGGTGGCTCTGCTGTTCGCGCTGTCTCGGTATGAGGAGCCCCGGTTCTTGGCGTCTCTGCGCGGGGAGCTTCCGCCTGACGATACGGCTCGGCTGCTCTCGGAGCTTCTTTTGGTGTCTCAGTTCGCGGTGTTTCAGCACGAGGCGCTTCGGCTCTTGGAGCCTCAGCTCTCGGAGCTTCTGTTCTCGGCATTTCAGCCCGTGGAGCTTCCGGCTGACTTTGATGTTCCGCTGATTTAGGTGTTTCGGCCTTCTGAGCCTCAGTTCGTTGTGCTTCAGCATGAGGCGTTTCAGCCTTTGGAACTTCAGCGCGTGGTGCCTCCGCTTGACGCTGTGGCTCCGCCGATCTTGGTGCTTCCTTCGGAGTCTCTGCTTTCGGTGTTTCGGTACGGGGCGTTTCTGCCTGTCGTTGTGTTTCGGCTGTTCTCGGTGCTTCCGTTTTTGTCTTACTTCGTGGGGCTTCGGTTCGTAATGTCTCACCCTTAACGTCACTGCGGGGCGGCTCAGGCTTTACTTCATTACGTGGAGTCTCGGTTCTGGATTCAGTTCGTGGAGTTTCGGATCGCTGTGTTTATGTCCTAGGAACATCACCACGAGGAGCCTCCCCCCTAGTCTCGGCGCGCGTCGTCTCGGATTTACTTTCAGTTCTGGTCTCAGAACGAGGCGCTTCGGTTCGTGGAGATTCCGTTCTGGATTCGGCGCGAGACGCTTCTCCTCTGGCCTCAGTTTTAGGAGCTTCTGTTTTGGCTTCAGCGCGGGGTGCTTCTGGCTGGCGTTGTGGCTCGGCTGATCTCGATGATTCTGCTTTCGGAATCTCCGTTCTTGAAGCTTCGGTTCTGGACTCGGTGCGGGGAGCCTCAGCTCGCGGTGTATCGCTGCGAGGTGTTTCAGTTCTTGGAGATTCAGCGCGTGACGTTTCTGCCTGACGTTGCGCCTCGTTGGCTTTTGGCGCGGCTGTCTTTTGATCTTCGGTTCTGCCCTCAGTACGTGGGGCATCGTTCCTAGTTTCGGCGCGGGATTGATCAGTCCTTGTTTCGGCTCGTGAGGTTTCAGCTCTAGCTTCCGTTTTCGGAGCCTCAGTTCGTAATGTCTCACCCTTGGGGTCACTGCGGGGCGCTTCGGATTTGGCTTCGCCACGGGGAGTCTCGCTTCTAGCCTCAGTTCGCGCAGTCGTTTCAGCTTTAGTTTCGGTGCGAGGCACTTCCGTTTTAGCCTCAGTACGAAGAGGTTCAACACGAGAAGTATCCGCTGTTCTGGCCTCGCCTCGCAATGCCTCACCTTTGGCCTCACCACGGGGCGCTTCAGTTTTGGTCTCGCTGCGGTGAGCATCAGCTTTAGCATCTCCGCGAGGTAATTCGGATTTTACCTCGCTACGGGAAGCTTCGGCTCGTTGTTTTTCAGATTGGCGTTGCGGTTCGGCAGATGGTGCATTCGTTGCCTTATCTATAGGGGCTTGTGCAGTCGTGGCAGAAGAAGAATTCTTTGTTTGTCCATCGGCGGAGGCCGCTTTGTTATCAGGAACAGCGGTGCCGGTTGACGATTTTCCTTGCGCGGGTGCAGTAGCAGTGGTTCCTGAATTATTGGCTACCTTCGTGTCGTTTGCAGTAGGGAAAATCTCGGCTCCGGTGGCAGCCGTTTTTTCTTGTGTTGAAACCGTTGCCGATGCTGTGCGGCTATCGGTTGTTCCGGTTTCAGCAGATTTGTTGCCTGCTTGCGTGGCTGTGGTTTTTCCATCCGGCGCGGTTGCGATCACCCCAGCCTCGGGTGATCGTGTATTAGGTTGAGTCGCTGCTGAAGAGGACACCTTACTGTCGGGTGCCGTAGAGGTTGGCGAACCTTTTGCTGGCGTTGCCCCCATGACTGTAGAATCCGTGCGGCTATCGGTTGCCTTCATGCTGGCTTGCGTAGCGACGGCAGAAACTTTGCCATCCGGTGCAGCGGTTGCCGTTCCATTATCGACAGTTCTTGCATTGGGTTGAGCCGCCGCTGAAGGGGCCGTTTTGCTATCTGGCGCTGCTGCTGTCGGCTTTCCCTTTTCCTGAGTTGCTCCTGCAACAGTGGAATCAACGCGAACATCGACTGTTTTCGGGCCGGTTTGGGCAGCAGCGGAAGGGGTTTTCTCCGCTGGCACGGTAGATGCTGGTTCTGCTTTTCTTTGTGTTGTTGTGGCTGGTGCTGTGCGGCCTTCGGTGCTGCTGCCGGATGGAGTAGGTGTGGTCGTTTTTTCTTGTGCGGACGCTGGTGCCGATGCTGGACGGCTATCGGTAGTTTTGTTTTCTGCTGGCGTAGCGGAGACTTTACCATTTGGGGGAGTGGCTGTCGTTTCACTGCTGGCGGCTCTTGCATTGGGTTGGGCTGCTGAGACAGGAGCTGCTTTACCGTCTGTTGCAGCACTGTTTGCGGTTTCTTTGGCCGGGATTGCCCCAGAAATATTTGAGTTAGCAAGTCCTTTAGACGCCTTCACATCTGCTTGCGTTGCGGGGGGAGCTTTGTCCTTTGGTGCGGCAACCGTTGTTGCATTATCAGATGTTTTTGCGCTTGCGCTAGATTTTGCTGCTGAAGATGGAGCTTTGCTATCGAATGCCGCAGCGGCTGGAACCCCCTTTGCTTGGGGTATTCCAGCGATAGGGGAAGCGGCGCGTCCCTCTGCTGCTGTCGCGCCAGTTTGAACACCGGACATAGGAGCAGGAGCTTTGCCGTCTGCCGATGCGCTTATCGGCGCTGCATTTGTCTGTGTAGGCGAAATTCCACGATCAGGTGCCGTCGTCTTATCTTGAACCGCGACGGGAGAGAAGTGAGCCTTTCCATCGGCTGCTTTTGTAGTAGCCGGTGATGATGTTTGGTTTGTGGCTTTCCTTTCAGCCGTAACCGACGCTGGTGTCGATTTACCCTCAACCACCGAAGAAACAGGGGCCGATTTGCCATCAATTGCCTTTGTCCCAACTATTGTTGCCGTAGCCGCCTTACCGTCGGTGGCTGGTGCAGTAATGCTTGGAGCCGTAACCGGCGCGGCCTTTGTCTTTGGCGGTAGAGCTGCTTTATTGATAATGGCTTGTTTCGCTTCAGCTTTAGACAGATTGGATGAAACGGCCTTTCCCACGAGATTGCCTGGACGCGAAGAGGAAGACTTGGAAGAAGCCAAACGCCCAGATTGAGCAGCAGCTTTATTGAAAGGAATGACCGTCGCAGTCGATAGGGATTTGGTGGGGGTTGTAATAGGCGAATTGTTTAATCTTGGCGCAGCTATTATTTTCGGCGCGTGTTTTTCCGCCAACACACCGGTTGCGCGTAGTTCTTTAAGTCCTGCACGCAAAGTTTCGCGTAATTGCGGCGATAGCATTCCGTTCATAGCGTCTCTTTTTAGGCTTGCTGCCAAGGCGCGGCTTTCGGTGCGGATGGCTTGGCTTGCCTGCGATAATTCGGTTTTCTGGTTAGGGTCATCAGCTTTGGCATTTTTGGCTGCTTGCCGATAATTTCCTAATTGCGCCCCCATCCGGTGAAGATGACCAAGCGTACCGATCAACGCCGTTTGCGCTTCGAGGCTTAGCATGCTGGCGGCCAGTGCTTCAGCCAGCATTTTGCTTTGGATGGCCTGAAGCCGCCTGACTTGCTTTTCGTTTAGAGTCTGACGCTCTTGCTCAGGATCGATAAGCTGATCTTCCTGAATAAAGCTTGGATAGGCCGTGAACATCAGCACATCTCGGTTTGCCGTTTCCGCCCAATCACCACAGAAATTCGTAATATCGTGCGGCATCAGGTTTCCGCGTGGGCTGGTCTTACTGCCAACTGGCAACGCTACAAGGCGGGTTATGCCGTTGCCGACAGTCGGCGGCGCATTTTCGAC
>JBAVWC010000203.1:0-2399 GCA_049697595.1 Alphaproteobacteria bacterium | reverse complement strand
ACCGTATCATGTTCGCGCCGGTCATAGCGCGGCGAGATCGCGCGGCAATAGCCGATAAGTTGATCGGTAACGCCCGACATCGCCGAAACGACCACCGCGACCTTGTGGCCGCGCTGAATTTCAGCCGCGACTTTAGCAGCGGCGTTCTTGATCCGGTCGATGTCGCCGACGGACGTGCCGCCGAATTTCATGACGATAAGGGACATAGAAGGGGAAAGATGGGGTTAGGGGGAGGGAGGGATTAAGGACAGGGGAGAATAAGGCGGTAAATGCAATTTTGTCTAATCCATTTTTATGCTAATGACTGGTCCCTAGCCCCTCCTTTTCCCTCACTTCCCCTTCCTCCCTCATGTCCAGCATCGATAAAGCCGAAATAGCCCGCTTCTCGCGTTATGCGCGAGATTGGTGGAATCCGACCGGAGCTTTGCAGCCTTTGCATAAGCTTAACCCGGCGCGGCTGGAATATATCCGGGATGCTGTTTGCGCTCATTACAAGCTCAAAACAGGCGGGCGCGAGGCTTTGAAGGGATTGTCCGTTCTCGATATCGGCTGCGGCGGCGGATTGCTGTGCGAACCCTTGGCGCGGCTGGGCGCGCATGTAACGGGATTGGACGCCAGCGCCGAGGCGATAGAGGCCGCGCGTATTCACGCCCGACAATCGGGATTGGAAATAGATTACCGCTACGGCAGCGCCGAAGATTTCGCACATGGACGGAAAAAATTCGATGTCGTCACCGCGCTGGAGATCGTCGAGCATGTGGCCGATATCGACTCTCTGCTGCGCAGCGTCGCCGATCTGGTGAAACCCGGCGGCATCGTCCTTTTATCGACCCTCAATCGCAACGTGAAAAGCTATCTGCTGGGCATCGTCGCGGCGGAATATCTATTACGCTGGGTACCGCGCGGCACGCATGACTGGCGCAAATTCCTCCGCCCCTCGGAACTCGCCGCGCATCTGGAAAAAGCCGGGCTGGAGATGACCGATATAACGGGCATCGTTTTCGACCCCTTCAACGACACCTTCCGCCTGAAACGCGAGGCCGTCAGCGTCAATTATTTGATGACGGCGGTTAAAGGCTAGAGCACGATACCCTTACAAGCATCCGACACTTTTTCAATTTGCTTAGTCTGGCTTTCCATAATTTCAGTAATAATCGCTTCGCGTGACATCGGATGCACGGCTTCTATACACCCCAAATCGCCCCTACAGCTTTGCTTGGCATTTTCAAATTCATGCTGGCTGACCGTGTCAACGCAAACAAGCAACGCTTCCTTTCCTGGTAGAACATGCTTCTCTTCGTTTCCGACATAAAGGCCGTAAAGCCCTAATTTTATTGCGGTTGCCGTCAAATTGGGCGATTCAAATGCAAATTGGACAGGGACGAATGCAAAGGTCCAATCCACAATCATTCTAAAAAATACAACAAGACATGCGGTCAGTATGAATAAACCGAAACGCGAAGCCCATTTGTGTCTTATGGCAAACGCATTCCACCATTTTTGATGGACTAAAAAGAAAATGAAAACTACCAGTACGACGAAAGCAGGAAAGCCCCATGCACCCATACCTATTGTTGACGCAAGGAAATCTTTCAATACGTACCACTCAATTGATGAAGCGTCAGGACTTGTCATTGGCAGCTTCCAAAACACAGATGTGGGCGAACCATCAAAAGCTCTTGCCCCGGCATTACCCAAGGCAGCGGTTTTAAAGAGGAGCAATCATTTAAATAATGCTGATAGTTTGCCAGCATTTGTTCGTCAGGTGGGTCGGGAATGTGACCTTCTTTGTCGGGTCTATGTTGAAACCGTCTGATCAATTTGTACGTATCCGCAGCCGTGAGCCAGATTGATCCGAGAACAGTTCCTATCGCTGACAAATCATTTGCTAAGTTTTGTCTAGGATATGTTTTTAAAAGTTCGTCGTAATAAGCCGTTTCATTGCTCGCGCAGACCTGTTCTTTTCCATTGCAGCTTTCATTATGAACGCGCTCGTTCCATTGATCTTCTACGTAATTCGAAAAAGCTGTCCGATAACACGACAGGGCCTGATCGGTAAGAACTTCTGGAAACATTGCGGCTTCATTTCGAATTCTGAATTCCGCGTATGCTCGGTTAGATAAATCGGCAGTCTCGGCTACTTTCGAAGCGCCAGTCATTAAGTTTGCTATGCCAAGATCGATGACAATACCGGCAACAAAACTCAGGACGGTAAGGCAAACGATAACCGCTAAAAATCTTTTGGTACGGAAAAAGTAGTTCTCATTTTTTCGATTTTCGAAAAGGCCAAAAAGCACGGCAAAAGGAAAAGCTATCAACAGCACAAATACGAGGACGTCAAAAGCAGGGTATATCTGCTGAGACCACGTTGCATATGTTGCTGCTGAACTGTTCATAGC
>JBAVWC010000202.1:0-1500 GCA_049697595.1 Alphaproteobacteria bacterium | reverse complement strand
GCATGATGGATGGAAAGCCATCCCGCTTTCGGTGCTTGGCGCTCGGCGCCTGGCTGTTGCTGCTGCTCGCCTGTATCGTCGTCATTACCCGGACGCCGTTTCGCACCGATATGGGGGCGTTCCTGCCGCGCTCGGCGCCGATGGCGGAGCAGGTGCTGACCGAGCAAGTGAACAAGGGTGCGGCGTCGCATCTCGTGCTTCTTGCGGTCGATGGCGCGCCGGTACCGGTGCTGGCCGCCGTGAGCCAGGCTATGGCCGCGACGCTGCGGCAACAGCCGGCTTTCATCGACGTGATGAACGGCGATGATAAATCCTTCGCTGGCGTGCAGGATTTCGTGTGGCGCAACCGCTATCTGCTCAGCCCGGATGTGACCGCCGCTCAGTTCACTGTGGCGGGCCTGCATGCGGCTTTGGTGAACGATCTCGGGCTGCTCAGTTCGGATCTCGGAGCATTGATCCAGCAAAGCCTGCCCAGCGATCCGACGGGCGTGATGATGGCACTGACGCAACAACTCGGAAATGCTGCCCAGGCGCCGCTCAGCCGCGACAATGTGTGGGTTTCGCCCGGTGGCACGCGCGCGCTGCTGCTGGTCCATACAAAGGCGCCAGGATTCGACATCGACGCGCAAGCGCGGGACCTGGCGCTGATCACCAGTGCCTTCAACTATGTCCGCAATGTGGTGCCGGGCGCTGGGGCAACGCGGCTGCTCGAAAGCGGGCCGGGCGTGTTTGCGGTGCATACCCGTGACATCACCAAGCGTGACGTCATGCGGCTATCGTTTTTGGCTTCCGCCGGCGCGATTGGCTTTCTGGCCTTCGCGTATCGTTCGCCGCGGGTGCTTCTGCTCGGCATTCTGCCGGTGGCCAGCGGCGCGCTTGCCGCCATTGCCGCGGTGTCTCTGGATTTTGGCTACGTGCATGGTGTCACGCTCGGTTTCGGCGTGACGCTCATCGGTGAATCGATCGACTACGCGATCTATCTGTTCACGCAGACAGCACGCGGCGATCAGGCCCACGACACGCTCGCGCGCATTTGGCCGACGCTGCGGCTTGGTGTTTTGACCTCGATCGTGGGCTTCAGCGCCATGCTGTTCTCGAATTTCGTCGGCTTCGAGCAGCTTGGGTTGTTCTCGATTGCCGGTTTGATCGTCGCGGCCGGCACCACACGCTTTGTCCTGCCGCATCTGGTGCCACGAAACTTTTTTGGCGAAGGAGCCAGCGTTCTGGCGCGGCCGCTGCTCGTCGTCATTCGTCATCGACGGCGCCTGCGTCCGTTCGCGATGCTCGCCGTGCTGGCCGGCGGGCTTGCCCTCCTCTCGCATCGCGGCACGTTCTGGGACGAAAATCTTGCCGATCTGAGTCCCATCCCAGCCTCCGACCAGAAGCTTGATCAGACGCTGCGGCACGATCTCGGCGTGCCGGATCTGCGCTATTTCGCGGTATTCCAGGCCGATGGCGAGCAGCTTGCCTTGCAGCAGAGCGAGGCGCTGGCTGCGACGC
>JBAVWC010000201.1:0-2197 GCA_049697595.1 Alphaproteobacteria bacterium | reverse complement strand
AGGCTGTTTATTGGAATTGTAGGCGAACCGAGAAATATCGTCATCCCGGCTTTCTCCGGGATGACGATGTTTTGCCAAACTGTTAGTAGTAAAATTGATTAAATGCGCTTCGGGGTGGGGATGAATATAAATAATTGGGTTCCATCTTTAGTTTGTGCAAGCCTTTCGGTCTTGTGCATTGCTTCTGGTGTTGTTAGCTTAATGCAAGGCGAGGTCCCCAAAAATGGTAGGGGGCCCGCAATCAAGAAAAGTAAAGCCCCGAAGGTGTATTGGTTCGCTGTTGTCGTGCAATTTGCAGGTGGCATCGGTATGGCGATTTTGAGCTTATTTTACTCGCTACATAAATAGTTTCATCAGGCGAGTGCTTTTTTTACTGAATTGATCTATTAACTAACAACACACTTTATTATTTGAACAAAATGAATAGCCTCGGTTTTGACAAAGCGCCCAAGGACACACGCATCGTTGTTGCGATGTCCGGTGGGGTCGATAGTTCCGTGACGGCGGCGTTGCTGGCCGAGCAGGGCTATGATGTCGTCGGCGTGACGTTGCAGCTTTATGATTTTGGTATGGCTGTCCAGCGCAAAGGGGCTTGTTGCGCGGGGCAGGATATTTATGACGCGCGGCAGGTTGCCGAGAAAATCGGCGTGCCGCATTACGTCCTCGATTACGAAAGCAAATTTTCGCAAAGCGTTATGGATGATTTTGCCGACAGTTATCTGCGCGGCGAAACGCCGATCCCTTGCGTGCGGTGTAATCAGCGCGTTAAGTTCCGCGATCTGCTGGCAATGGCGCGCGATCTGGGCGCGGAGGCAATGGCGACGGGGCATTATGTGCGCCGTGTCGTCGGCGCGCAGGGCGCGGAATTGCATCGCGCTGCCGACGAAGGCAAAGACCAGAGCTATTTTCTTTTTACGACGACGCAGGATCAATTGGATTTTCTGCGTTTCCCGTTGGGCGGCATGATGAGCAAAACGGAAACGCGCGCGCTGGCGGAACGGTTTAATCTGCCTGTCGCCGCGAAACCGGATAGTCAGGATATATGTTTCGTGCCCAACGGCGATTACGCAAACGTCGTCGCCAAATTGCGGCCCGGCGGTATCGAACCCGGCGACATTGTCGATGAACGGGGGAATGTTCTCGCCCGGCATGAAGGCATCATTCATTTCACGGTGGGGCAGCGCAAGGGGTTGAATCTTACTGATCGCATTGGGGAAAATAACGAGCCGCTTTATGTGTTGAAACTCGATGCGGAAAAGAAGCGAGTCGTCGTTGGGCCGAAGCAATCTCTTGCGCAGCACAAGGTCGCGTTGCGCGAGATTAACTGGCTGGGCGGCGAGATGCCTGCATCGGCAATCCCTGTCACCGTCAAACTCCGCTCGGCCCAACCGCCTATCGCCGCGACGTTCCAGATGCAAGGCGAGGGGCGCGGTATTCTTACGCTCACCGAACCAACCTTCGGCGTCGCGCCGGGGCAGGCGGGCGTGATTTATGACGGCGAGCGGGTGTTGGGCGGCGGGTGGATTGCGGCGGGGAACTAAAATTATATGGTTAATGACTGCAAATAATTGTGTTCAAGCTTTCTTGCGTGTTAGTAAAACGTCGGCTTTTCCAGAAATTTTTGTGTAGGAAATAAAGAATGTCAAAAGACAACTTGTACGCCGATCTTCTTGAAATTCAAAAAGGCAACCTCGAACCCGTTGCAAGACGCTTGAACCAATTTCATGACTATGCCGTTGCGGTCGCGTCCAGCCCGGTAGCCGTTCTGCCGCGCAAGTCAATTGCTCCAAAGCCGAAGCAGCCGCGTAACGATTAATATACATACGCGCATCGCTGCCGAGACGAATGGGGTTTGCTCATTTGCAAGATTGATATGATTTCGGATTGTATTTAACAAAGGAGAGATATGATGACGAAGGAAATTAAACCCGAGGATGATTCCACAATTTATTTGTGTGTGCAGTTGGAGCTAGCTTATCGGGCGGCGTGCAAATTGTTGTCGATACCGGTCAAAGCGAAGCCGTCGCTTGATCCGGATGCGATTGACTGGAAGCCGCCTGCTCCCATTGCTTCATTGAAGCGTGGTTTGGGGCAGCTGTTGAAGAAGCAGCCTTAGAGCCTGATATTTTCACATAGAAGTATTCGAGAAAACCTTGTCATCCCGGCGAAAGCCGGGATCCAGATTGAAAACTTTTGG
>JBAVWC010000200.1:0-7389 GCA_049697595.1 Alphaproteobacteria bacterium | reverse complement strand
CGCGCGACCTTCATACACTTGCCGCCGCCGCCCGCCGCCGCTTTGATGAGAATGGGATAACCAATTTTATCGCCGATCTTTTTCGCGTCATCGAGGTCTTTCAAGGCGCCGTCGGAACCGGGAACGGTAGGAAGCCCCAAAGCCTTGACGGTTTTCTTGGCCGTGACCTTGTCGCCCATCGTGCGGATATGTTCAGGCGTGGGGCCGATAAAGACGAAGCCGTGTTGTTCGACCATTTCCGCGAAATTGGCGTTCTCCGACATAAAGCCGATGCCGGGATGAATGGCGTCCGCGCCTGTGACAGCTGCTGCCGTCAAAATCGCCGGAATGTTCAAGTAGCTGTCTTTGGAAGGAGGCGGCCCGATGCAAACGCTTTCGTCGGCGAGGCGCACATGCATTGCATCGGCGTCAGCCGTCGAATGAACGGCAACCGTATGGATGCCCATTTCGCGGCACGCACGATGAATGCGCAGCGCGATTTCTCCCCGATTGGCGATAAGGACTTTTTCAAACACAGGCGTGCCTATTCGATGATGATGAGCGTTTCGCCGAACTCGACGGGCTTGCCGTCTTCGGCCAGTATCTGCGCCACGGTGCCGGCCTTGGGAGCCTTGATCGGGTTCATAACCTTCATAGCCTCGATAATCAAAAGCGTATCGCCCTGCTTGACCTTGTCACCCGCTTTGACGAAAGGAGGCGTGCCCGGCGACGAAGACAGATAAACGGTGCCGACCATTGGCGAGGGAACAGGCGTGCCGCTGGGGGCAGGGGCTGCAACAGGAGCCGCAGCAGCGACCGGAGCGGCGGCGACTGGTGCTGCCATCTGAAGCATCTGCTTGCCTTGGGCAACGCAGCGAAGCTTGCGGTCGCCTTCCGCATATTCAATTTCGCTTAAACCGGTTTCTTCCAAAACTTTCGCCAGTTCGCGGATAGCGTTAATGTCGAGATCAAATTTAGTGGGCATAGTCGTTCCTTGTTGATAGGGAGGCTAGGTGTCAGAGGGCAGGCACCCTTCTTAGTCCCTAGCCCGCGGTTTTTATCAGTTTTGCCGCCGTCTGCATAGCATAGGCATAGCCATCAACGCCACACCCGCAAATAACGGCTTTTGCCGCACCCGACAGCAGGGATTTATGCCTAAACTCTTCCCTTGCATGGATATTTGTAATGTGGACTTCAATGATCGGCAATTCCGTTAAGGTTAACGCATCGAGCAGGGCGACCGAAGTGTGGCTATACCCTCCGGCGTTAACAATAATCGCGGAATGGGCTGCGCGCGCCGCCTGAATCCACGCGATCAATTCGCCTTCATCGTTGCTCTGGCGGCAATCGGCGGTCAGCCCAAGGCTTTCTGCCGTTTTGCGGCACAAAGCCTCGACATCTTGTAATGTCGCCTTGCCATAAACCTCCGGCTCGCGAATCCCAAGCATATTAAGATTGGGGCCGTTCAGAACCAGAACAGGCTTTGTGACTCCTTCCGCCATTGTCGCCACGATCAGGGCTTCTTGGCGCGCGCGTCGGCAACGGCTTTTTTCATCTGTTCATAAGGGATCGCGCCGGGGATAACGCCCTCGTTGATGATAAACATAGGAGTCCCGTTCAAGCCGATATCCTGACCCAGCTTGATATTGTCGCTCAGCATAGCCTTTATCGCGGGGTCTTCCATATCCTTCTTCAACTTCTCGACATCCAGCCCGACATCCTTGGCGGTCTGATAAATCATATCGCTGGTCAGGTGCTCCTTCTTCGCAAACAGCGCGTCATGGAAAGCCTGGAACTTGCCTTGCTTGACGCTGGCCAGCGCGGCCTTGGAGGCTTCGAACGAAGTCGGCCCAAGGATCGGGAAATCCTTATAGATGAATTTGATGTTCTTATCTTCCTTCAACAGGCGCTCGACGCCTTCTTCGGCCGCTTTGCAATAGCCGCAGTTGAAGTCATAAAATTCGACAATCGTGACATCGCCCTTGGGATTACCGCCGACGGGCGAATTGGGATCATTGAACACGCGGTCCTTGAATTTGGCGACGCCTTCCTTGGACTTGGCTTCAGCTTCTTCCTGTTGGCGTAGTTTCAGATTATCCGCGCCCTGCATGATGACTTCCGGATGCTTGTTGGTCAGATAGTCTTTGATAATATTTTCGATTTCGGCGCGTTGCGCATCGGTGAAGGTTGCTTCCGCTGCCGCCGCAGGTTGGGCCGTAGGAACCGCATCAGCGGCCCATGTCATTGCAGGAACGAGGGCAATAAGAGCAACAGTCAGAAACAGGGCCGCTTTGCGCATGGGAAACTCCGATTCATTTGAAATGAGGATGAGCAACAGAACCAACTTTCAGGCCACAAGTCAATCTAGTGGGCAGTCTGGTGGGACAGTTAGTTGGCCGAGATTATTTATGCCTTGAAACTACAGGGATTCTTCCTGTCTGCAAGGACGGTACATAAGGTAAGGCCTAATCGTAAACTATTCGTGAATGCGGCCCGTTATTTATGCTTGTTATCCTTGTCGTCTTTGTGATCGTCTTCGGGCGTGCTGGCAAGCTTGATGTCCTGCGCGCGCAGCCAATAGGCCGAGCCGCGCGTCAGGCCTTTCATCGCGCGGTCTGCTAATTGCCCGGCAGCTTTATCCTTGCCCTGCGCCGCCGCTTCTTCGGCCAAGGCATAGGTGGCCATTGCCTCGTACCGAACGTCCTGGCCCAACTCGGCCTTGCGCCCCCAAGCCTGGGCGAGGAAGCGCCAGGTCAGCGGCGTGCGATCTTCCAGCCTGTTGGATTCCAGTAATTGCTCGATCGCAAGATCCAGTCGCGCTGTGCCTCTGTCCGGGGCCTTGCCCTCCAGCAGCGCATGTCCGTATGCTTGACGTAAAAGCGCAGAGTCGGGCAATAACTCATTGGCTTTCTTGTAATTTGGGATCGCGTCCTCGACGCGACCGCTTTCAAACTGGATCTGCGCTTTCAACTCGTAAAAAAACGGATTGGCGGGCTCCTGCTTGATAAGCCCGTCAGTCATGCTGATCGCGTGATCCGTCTGCCCCGTGCGGTAAAGAGCAATGGCGCGCGCATAGCGTGCAGGCAGACGGGGATCGTTATCGGTATAACGCAACAGGGCGGTTTCAGGTTGCATATAGCCAAGTAACTTCGCTTTCATCCGCTCATGCATCACATAAAATTTGTCAGCTAACTTTGCGTCTTTTATGGGAGAAGCGTCCAAATGCTGTTGAACCGCATCGACGCGATCCTGAGTCAAAGGGTGGGTACGCACATATTCGTCCTGACGGTCTGCGGGCAGCAGTTCCTGTCCTTCGAGCTTTTGAAAAAACTCCAGCATGCCGCGCACCGATATTTCGGCGCGGTCAAGAAAAGACATCCCCGCCGCGTCGGCTGAGCCTTCTATCGCTCGGCTAAAAGTCAAATAGCCGCGCATCGCCATTTGCGAGCCTCCTGCCAATCCGCCAGCCGCCAGCCCGCCATTGCCGCTCGCGGCTCCGGCGGCGACGGCCAAAATCATGCCCAGAACGGCCTCGGCCGAGGCGTTGCGCATTTCTTCCTTGCCCCGGATCAAATGGCCGCCCGCGATATGGCCGGTTTCGTGCGCGATAACGCCCGCGAGTTGTTCGGGGCTGTCGGTCAGTTGCAAAAGGCCGGTATAGAAAAATTCGTTCATCCCCTCGGCGACGAAGGCGTTGACCGTGCTGCTCTCGACAATGACGATCGTGATGCTGTTCGGATCGACATCCGCCGCGCGGTAAAGCGGGGCTGCCAGACTATGTAGATAATTTTCAATTTCTGCATCGCGGATAAAAGAAGGCTGCCCGCCGCCGCCGGATTCCTGTGCCTCCAGATGCGGAAGCGGCAACAGCGCCAGAACGGCTCCCAGCGCGCACAGCCCGACGATTTTTTTCCAGCTCTTCACGGTTTGAACCCCTGCGCGACCAGATAAACTTCCGCAGATTCCGCCCGGCTGGCCAAAGGTTTGGCGTGCCGCGTTTTGACGAAATGCTGTTTGAGAAGATTAAGCGTTTCTTTCTCTGCACCGCCTTGAAAAAATTTGCAAACAAACGCGCCGCCGGGAGCCATAATTTCCACGGCGAAATGCGCCGCCATTTCTGCAAGGGCGACGATGCGGATATGATCGGTAGCGGGATGACCGGTGGTGTTGGGCGACATATCACTTAATACCAGATCGGCAGGGCCGCCCAGAAGGGCTTTGATTTTCTCCGGCGCGTCGTCGGCTGTAAAATCCATTTGCAGAATATCGACATCCACAATCGGGTCCATCGGCAAAATGTCCAGCGCAACCAGTTTGCTGCCTTTCGCGCCGATGATCTTGGCCGTCACCTGCGTCCACCCGCCGGGCGCAGCCCCCAGATCGAGAACCCGCATGCCCGGTTTCAACAGCTTGAATTTGTCGTTCAATTGAATGAGCTTAAACGCCGCCCGCGATCTGTAACCCTCTTCCTGAGCCGCGGCGACATAAGGATCGTTCAAATGGCGTTGCAGCCACTGGCGCGAGGACTCGCTGCGCCGGCTTTTCGCCTTCACGCGCACAGCCACGCGGCGGCGCGAGGCGATATCGCCCAACCCCCCGTTTTTCCCGCCTGTTTTCTTTGCACCTGCCATAGGGCCCTTATAATCCAAAAATTAAGGAAAGAATATGGCTGGTTAGGCGGGCGAGGCAAGGGGTAGGGGGCCGATTTGCAGATTGCCCCCATATTGTGGTAAGCTAAGGGCGTAATTCGAGTGGCTATTGCCTTTTTCAATGAACAGTGTTTTTAGACAAATCTAACTTTGGAGTGAACCTCATATGACCGATTTGCCGCAAACGACAAGCCGAGAACTTTTTTATATTAAAAAAGCCGCTCTTCCTTACATCGATGCGGCCAGAAAAGCTCTGCAAAGAGGCGAGGGTGGTATAGCGGAAGCCAAGCGCAATATAGAGGTGGGGGCACAATTCCTTACCCCTGTAGCCAAGCTCTAACCCAACTCTGCTTTTATGGAGATTTGTTATGAGCGGTAAGCCAGCAACAAACGGCCTTCCAGTTCCGCCCCCGATGCGTATTGTCATTAAAGGGGTTTTTGGTCGCGAGCTCACCAAGTGCGAAGCCGCCATTTCCCACATTAAGGATGCCGATAAAGCTTTGAAAATCGGCGATTATGAGGCCGCAGCCCAATCTATCGAGGAAGCGCGCCGCAATATGGTCTGGGCTGGCAAACGCCGTCCTTCTGTGGTTAAGCCCTAACCTCACTTCTCCCTACACAAACCCAAAAGCCTGTGATACTACGGCTTTCCACTGGGGAATCGTCTAGCGGTAGGACAACAGACTCTGACTCTGTTTACCGTGGTTCGAATCCACGTTCCCCAACCATTCTTGCATTCCATACCGTTCCGTATAGCGTCAAAAACCCAATAAACATTAGGGTTTTTGAAACTTCTTTGGGTTAGGATGTTTGTCATGGTTCCCTAATATACCACCAATTTGGTGGCATATTTGGTGGTACTGGACAGCCCCAAAGAAAGTGATACCACCAGATGGCTCTGACAGACAAAAGCTGTAAACACGCCAAGCAAGACGCCAAGCCCTATAAATTAAGCGATGGCTTCGGGCTATATCTTCAAATTATGCCCAATAGCAGCAAATATTGGCGACTGAAGTACCGATTTAGCGGCAAGCAAAAATGCCTCGCCCTTGGCACATATCCAGAGGTCTCTTTGCTTGAGGCAAGAGAAAAGCGTGATGCCGCGCGCAAACAACTGACACAAGGGACTGACCCCGGCTTTACCAAAAAGGAACAAAGGCGGCTCGCTTCTCTCGCTGCCGACAATACTTTTGAAGTTATCGCCCGTGAGTGGCATGAACTGAACAAAGACGGATGGAACTTCGTTTATGGTCGCAATATTTTGCATCGGCTGGAGCTGGATATTTTCCCCCATATCGGGAAAATGCCCATAGCCAGCATCAAGCCGCTGCACCTTTTGGATGCTCTCCGCATAATCGAAAAACGAGGTGCAGGGGAGGTCGCACGGCGCACCATGCAATATTGCAGTCAGGTTTTCCGTTATGCAATCATTACCGAACGAGCCGAGCGTAACCCTGCGCCCGACTTGAAAGGCGCACTGAAACCCATGCGGCACAGTCACTTTGCCGCTATAGAACCTGATGACATTCCTGCATTTCTGCAAGTCCTTGAACGTAACGACGCAAGGCTTTACGCCCAGACGCGCTATGCCGTTAAGTTGCTCATGCTCACCTTCGTGCGAACAAGCGAATTAATCGAGTCTACATGGGATGAATTCAATCTTGAAACTGGCGAGTGGATAATCCCAGCCGAGCGAATGAAAATGCGTCGCCCCCATATTGTCCCTCTATCGAAACAGGCATTGGAGATTTTACGCGCACAAAAGAAAACGACAGGGCATTGGACGTATGTGTTTCCCAATCTGGCTTCTCCCAAGAAACACATGAGCAACAACACGATTTTAGGCGCACTCAAGCGCCTTGGTTATAAAGGCCAGATGACAGGTCATGGTTTCCGCGCTCTCGCCATGACCACAATCAAGGAAAAGCTGGGCTATCGACACGAAGTTGTTGATCGCCAGCTTGCCCATGCCCCTGCGAACAAAGTGGATGCGGCTTATGATCGCGCCAAGTTTTTGTCTGAACGTCGAACGATGATGCAGGAGTGGGCGGATTACTTGGACAAAATAGCAGGAACAGGGAAGGTCGTTCAGGTAGATTTTAGCCAAGCGGCAGAATAGAAAGGAAAGAATCATGTCCCCACGCGATAATTTTGAAGAACAGGCGCAGCGATTGCTGCAACAGAGAACCAGTATGCTCGAAGATGAAATCCTCTCCTTCTGGCGCGAGTATGAGCCGAAGAAGATTGAAGAATTCTTATTCCATAAAATGTTGAGAAGAACGCTGAAACAACAAGCGCGCGCCATCGTGGATATGCAGCGGGCTTTGGAAGGAACAGAAGGCGTAGAGCCAGCATTGTCGAAGTCGGAAGCGTGGCGAAACCTGATGCGGATTGAAGAGGAGGAAGACGAAGCGGATAAAGAAGCAGACTGGGGGCCGTGGAGAGAGGAGTATGTGAGGCTTCTCTATAAAGATGGGTGATCCGCGTTTTTCTTGGCACAGGCTGGCACGGTGTGGCACACATGATGAAAGAATCTATGGTTAAGAATAATTTTTCTGCCGATCTTTTTTGCAAAGTCCAAAATAACGCGGTACATTTTATCATCATCACGAATACGAACGTCAAGATTTGATCGTAGAAAAACAGCCGCCCCATTGGGCGGTTTTTTTGCGCCTGTGTCCGCGCAAAAAGCATCCGGTCATTTGGTGCGAACCGGAACCATGTGGCGCAGACAAGAAAAATAATTCTGCGATAATGCAGG
>JBAVWC010000199.1:0-1566 GCA_049697595.1 Alphaproteobacteria bacterium | reverse complement strand
GGGCCTCGCGAACCTGCTCGGGCGAGGCGGGATCGATGCCCCAATTGAAACCGAGAACGCCGGTGGGGTCGTGCGGTTGGAGGCGCTCGGTTTCAGGCGCGGCGGAGAGGACGAGGAGATTGGCCGGGGCGCTGGAGAAAAAGACCAACAGGGAGACTGTTCCCCGCTCAGAGCAAAGAACCGCCCAATCGGAGGAGCCGGCGCGCTCCAGGCTGGCGTGGATGACGTTTTCCGGGCGATGGGCCTCATAGGTTTGCGGAATAAGGCAGCCTCGCTGGGTGAGAAGGTCGATAAGTTCACCGGGAAGGCCGGGAAACGAGCTGAGCGGCAGATGGCGGATGCGGTAGGGAGTTCCATGGCCGGCGAGAAAGATCTGGCCGGATTCGTTGAGCGGCGCGGGGGCTGGCTCTTGTGGTTGGGCCGGGAGCAGGGAGCAGACGCAGAGCAATGCGCCAAGTGACAATGCGAACTTTCTGAGACCGGCGCGAACCATGAAAAGTCCTCAGGGGCAGTCAATGCCCAACTGTAACAAAACTGCAACCTCCACTCTACTCATATCTTCTTTGCTCAGAGTACAGATTTTCCTCCTCAATCTCTGTTTGCTCGCTGTGGTTATTTGGTCCCCCATAGCTTTCCGCTTCTCATTGTTGAGGCTCACATAGGCTTCTCCAGGATAGAGACGGTCTGTATTGGATGTAACTGGAACTACCTGGACTCTGTTCAGATGGGTATTCGCTCCATTGTTTGATAAAACGATGGCTGGCCGGATCTTTTGGATCTCTCCACCCAAGCTAGGTTCAAAGTCGACCCAGTAGACATCTCCCCGCTCAATCGATGTCGCCAATCAACGCCTCCGTCCATTCCTCTGCTTCCGCCTCTCGTTCCCGATCAGCGGCCATAAGACGGTATCCTTCCGCCAGATCATTCTGCCTTGCCTGACTCAATTCCTGAGCAGCCTTCAGAACGGCCCCCTGGAGCTCATCCGGGACGACAAACCATGTCGGATTTCCCCGCGCTTGAGGCAGACCTTTGGTGCTCTCCTTGTCGCCATTCCAGCGAATGCCCACAACTGCCGAATCATCCCATTTCAGGCGCGCGACTGACCAACTGAAGTCCACAGGCCCCGCATCAAAGACTACTTCTACTGACTTGACTCTATCTTTTGGTGACAGAACAGTCTTCGGATCGTGATACATGATGACCCTCCTCTAGAAGTCATCATTTCATACATACGTATGTATGTCAAAGTCAGTTGCGCAGCGGCTTGCCGGTTTTGAGGGTGAAGGCGATTCGCTCCTGTGTTTTGCGCTCGCCGCAGAGGGAGAGAAAGGCCTCGCGCTCGAGGTCGAGGATGTATTGCTCGCTGACCATGGTTCCTGCTGTGACGCGGCCGCCTGAGAGGATGTAGGCGAGCCAACGAGCGACTTTTTGGTCGTGTTCGGAGGCGAATCCCGCCTCGCCCATGAGGAATGCGCCGGTTTCGAGCATGGCCAGGGCCGAAGCTCCGGGAGCGGGAAACTGAGTGCGAGGCTGCGGCGCCACATAGCCTGCCCTGGCCAGCAATGC
>JBAVWC010000198.1:0-34775 GCA_049697595.1 Alphaproteobacteria bacterium | reverse complement strand
TTAGCGAGCCTGCTTAGGCGAGCTTACGAAAACCTCATCCCGGCGAAAGCCGGGATCCAAGCGATAATAGAAAAGGGCGGGGTTTATCCCCGCCCTTTTTTTATTTATTGGGCTATGTTGTGGGATAACATTTTTGTCCTTGATTCTCATGCACGTACCATCTTCCTCATCTTCTGAAATTCTACGCCGCGTTTTTGGCTTTGATGCTTTTCGCGGTCAGCAGGAACAGATTATCGCGCATGTCGTCAACGGCGGCGATGCGCTGGTTTTGATGCCGACAGGCGGCGGCAAATCGCTTTGCTATCAGATCCCGGCTTTGTGCCGCGCGGGTATGGGCGTTGTGGTTTCTCCGCTCATCGCCCTGATGCGCGATCAGGTCGAAGCCTTGCGGCAATTGGGTGTGCGCGCTGCGGCGTTCAATTCGACGATGGATGAAAACGAAACGCGGCAAATTTGCCAGCAAATGCTGGCGGGCGAGATCGATGTTTTGTATGTAGCACCCGAACGGTTGTTGACGAATGGAACGCTCTCGCTGTTGTCGCAATGCAAAATATCGTTATTCGCGATTGACGAAGCCCATTGCGTTTCGCAATGGGGGCATGATTTCCGGCCGGAATATCTGCAACTCGCGGTGTTGCATGAACAGTTTCCCGATATTCCGCGCGTGGCGCTGACTGCAACCGCCGATGTGCCGACGCGCAATGAAATCATCAAACGGCTGAAACTGGAAGAGGGCCGCGTTTTCCTCGACAGCTTCGACCGCCCCAACATCTATTATCATGTCGAGCCTAAATCCAAGCCGCGCGATCAATTGCTGCATTTCCTGAAAAAGAACCACAAAGGGAAATCGGGCATCGTCTATTGCCTGTCTCGCAACAAGGTTGAGGAAACTGCGGAATGGCTGGCAAAGCAAGGATTTACAGCGTTGCCTTATCATGCCGGATTATCGGCAGATGTCCGCGCGCGGCATCAGGATCGTTTTCTGAAAGACGACGCCGTTATCATCGTCGCGACAATTGCGTTCGGTATGGGCATCGATAAGCCCGACGTGCGTTTTGTCGCGCATCTGGATTTGCCGAAAAGCATCGAAGCCTATTATCAGGAAACGGGCCGCGCCGGGCGCGACGGATTGCCGTCGGAAACTTTTCTGGTCTACGGCATCGAAGACGCGGCGAAATTGCGCTCAATGATCGAAAGCGGCGAATCCAACGAACAGCGCAAGCAACTGGAACACCGCAAGCTCGATGCGCTGGTCGGCTATTGCGCCAGCTCGCGCTGCCGCCGTCAGATATTGCTGGAATATCTCGGCGAAAATCTGCCGCAGCCTTGCGGCAATTGCGATTCCTGTCGTACGCCTGCTGATTTATTCGACGGCACGATTGCCGCGCAAAAAGCTTTGTCCTGCGTCTATCGCACCGGGCAAAGGTTTGGCGCGGTGCATCTGGTCGATGTTCTTGTGGGCGCGGATACGGAACGGGTTCGCCAATTTCGTCATAACGAATTGACCACCTACGGCATCGGCAAGGAATTCTCGCGTAACCAGTGGCGCGATATTTTCCGGCAATTGGTGACTCACGGATTGCTGGTTATGGATATGGAAGGCCACGGCGGCCTGCGCCTCGGCCCCGAAGAAATCTGCCGCCCGGTTTTGCGCGGCGAACAGAAAATAGATCTCCGCCAGGAAACAGCCGCCGCCACGACCCGTGCGTTAAAAGACGAGGTGAGGAAAAAGCGGCAAGGTTCTGCTTCTGCTGCAAAAGCCGTTCTTGAGGGCGACGAGGATGAACAGCTTTTCCAAAGCCTCCGCACCCTCCGCCTAAGCCTCGCCAAAGCGCAGAATGTCCCGCCCTATGTCATCTTCCACGACACGACTCTGGTCGCGCTCGTCAAACTACGCCCCCAAAATCTGGAAGACCTAAGCCGCGTTCCCGGCGTGGGCGCGGCGAAGCTGGAGCGATATGGCGAGGTGTTTATTAAGGCGCTGGCGGGGTAGGTTACGCCAACTGCTTAATCAACAACTCCGCAATCTGCACCGCATTCAACGCTGCACCCTTGCGTAAATTATCGGCGACGATCCACATATTCAGCCCGTTTTCGACCGATATATCCTCGCGGATGCGGCTGACGAAGACGTTGTCTTCGCCTGCGCATTCGACGGGAGTGACGAAGCCGTCTTCGTGCTGTTTGTCGATGACGGTGATGCCTTTGGCGGTTTTTAACGCGGCGCGGGCTTCGGCGGCGCTGATCGGTTTTTCAAATTCGACATTCACCGCTTCGGCGTGGCCGATGAAAACCGGTACACGCACGCAGGTGGCCGAGACTTTGATTTTCGGATCGAGAATCTTTTTGGTTTCGGCAACCATTTTCCATTCTTCTTTGGTCATGCCGTCTTCCATAAAAACATCGATTTGCGGAATGACGTTGAAGGCGATTTGCTTGTGGAACACTTCACGTTTGATCTCGTCATTGACGAAAACCGCGCGCGTTTGCACGAACAGCTCATCCATCGCTTCTTTGCCAGCACCAGAAACCGATTGATAAGTTGAAACAACGACGCGCTTGATCGTGGCGAGATCATGCAGCGGTTTCAACGCCACCAGCATTTGAATGGTTGAGCAATTAGGGTTGGCGATGATGTTGCGCTTTTTATATCCGGCAATCGCCTGCGGGTTGACTTCCGGCACGACCAAAGGAACGTCGGGGTCCATACGGAAATGTGAGGTGTTGTCGATGATGACGCATCCGGCTTTCGTCGCGCGCGGCGCGAATTCTTCGGAAATTTTTGCGCCAGCCGAGGACAGGCATATGTCGATGCCCTTGAAATCGAATTTTGCCAGATCATGTACCAATAGAACTTCGTCTTCGCCAAAACTGACCTCGCCGCCAGCAGAACGGCCCGAGGCGAGGGCAAACACTTCGGACACGGGGAAATTGCGCTCAGCAAGCGTTTTCAACATTTCGCGCCCTACGGCTCCGGTCGCGCCAACGACGGCGACTTTGTACTTTTTCATGCGTGTTCCTGCTTCATGATGATCGTTCAAAACTGTTTCCCTCTCCCGCGATGCGGGCGAGGGAAGAAGTGATAACACACTATTCCCCTGAAATGCAGCAAGCCAAAAAGTGCGTCTTTAACCCTTTATTCATGTCCGTTAATGCAAGATAACCCCGTAACCCTTCCGGAGACTTCTCATGAAATCCGTCGTTATCGCTGGCTATGCCCGTTCGCCTTTCTGTTTTGCCAATAAAGGCGAGCTGATGAAGGTTCGCGCCGATGATATGGCGGCAGCCGTTATCCGCGCTTTGGTCGAGCGCACAAAAGTCAAACCGGACGATATCGAAGATTTGCTTCTGGGCTGCGCCTTTCCCGAAGGCGAGCAGGGGTTGAATGTCGCACGGCTGATCGGCTTTATCGCGCAATTGCCTTTGTCGGTTGCGGGCGCGACGGTTAACCGTTTCTGCGGATCGTCGATGCAAGCCATTCATATGGCGGCGGGCGCCATTCAAATGGGCGCGGGCGATGCCTTTATATGCGCGGGTGTCGAGAGCATGTCGCGCGTGCCGATGTCGGGTTTTAACCCGATGCCTAACCCCGTTTTAGCCGAAACTTATCCACAGGCATATCTGAGTATGGGAACGACCGCCGAAAACGTCGCCAAAAAATACGGCATTTCGCGCCGGGATCAGGAAACCTTTGCTGTGCTGTCACAAGCCAAAGCCGCAGCCGCGCAGAATGCCGGAAAACTGAACGACGAAATCGTGCCGATCAAGTCGCCTGACGGGGGTGTGGATAAAGACGGATGTATTCGCCCCGGAACCTCGGCGGAAAAACTTGCCGAACTGAAACCTGCGTTTGATGAAAAAGGAACGGTCACGGCGGCGACGTCTTCGCCTTTGACCGATGGCGCGTCGGCGACTTTGGTGACATCCGAAGAATATGCGCGCGCCAACGGGTTGAACATTCTGGCGCGGATCAAATCGATTGCGGTTGGAGGCTGTGCGCCGGAAATTATGGGCATCGGCCCTGTGGTCGCGAGCAGAAAAGCTTTGCAACGCGCCGGGCTGACTGTGGCAGATATTGATATTGTCGAGTTGAACGAGGCTTTCGCCAGCCAATCAATCGCCTGCATCCTCGATCTGGGTTTGGATATCAGCAAAATAAATCTTGACGGCGGCGCGATTGCGTTGGGGCATCCTTTGGGTGCGACAGGCGCGCGCATCACAGGGAAAGCTGCTTCGTTGCTGAAACGCGAGGGCAAGAAATTCGCGCTGGCAACGCAATGTATCGGCGGCGGGCAGGGCATCGCGACGATTTTGGAGGCGGTATAATGGGAAGTTCTTCGATCAAAAAAGTCGCCGTTATCGGTTCCGGCGTTATGGGCACCCAGATTGCGGCACATATTACCAATGCGGGCGTGCCGGTTTTGTTGCTCGACATCGTTTTGAAAGACAATCCAGATCGCAATTTCCTTGCGAAAAGCGCTTTGGAAAAATTGCAGAAGGCCGATCCTGCGCCCTTCATGCATCAGAAAAATGCGCGCCTGATTACTCCCGGCAATCTGGAAGACGATCTGGCGAAACTCGCCGATGTCGATTGGATCATCGAAGCGGTTCTGGAAAATCCGCAGGTGAAGTCGGACCTTTATAAAAAAATCGACGGCGCGCGCAAGGCGGGCTCGATCATTTCGTCGAACACATCAACCATTCCTTTGAATGTTTTGACGCAAGACCAGTCGGAACATTTCGCGCGCGATTTTCTTATCACCCACTTTTTCAACCCGCCGCGTTATATGCGTTTGCTGGAACTGGTGACGGGGCCGCAGACTCATGCGGGTGCCGCAGATACGATCCGCGATTTCTGCGACCGCGAATTGGGCAAAGGCGTCGTCGCGTGCAAAGACACGCCGGGATTCATCGCTAATCGTTTGGGCGTTTTCTTTTTGCAAACTGCGGTCAACGCCGCATTCGATTTCGGCCTGACGATAGAAGAAGTCGATGCCGTGTTCAGCAAACCCGTCGGCATGCCGAAAACGGGCGTGTTCGGGCTGCTCGACCTTATCGGCATCGATCTGATGCCGCTGATTGCAAAAAGCTTTATGGCGACCTTGCCAGCCGACGATGCCTATCGCGCCGTTAATATCGCTCATCCCTTGATCGATAAAATGATCGCCGACGGTTATACGGGACGCAAAGGCAAGGGCGGTTTCTATCGCCTCAACAAAACAGGCGGCGGCAAAGTTAAAGAGTCGATTGATCTGAAAACGGGCGACTATCGTCCGTCGGATAAGGTGAAGCTCGCCGCTGTCGAAAATGCCGGAAAGAATTTGCGCGCGCTTTGCGAAACGCCCGACAAAATTGGCAAATATGCGGCGACCGTGTTAACGCAAACTTTGGCCTATGCCGCTTCTCTTGCCGGAATAATCGCTGACGATATTGTTTCGGTCGATGCAGGGATGCGTTTAGGATTCAATTGGAAATTCGGCCCGTTTGAATTGATCGACCAATTGGGGGCGGGGTGGTTGGCTGATAAGTTGAAAGCCGACGGCAAGCCCGTTCCTGAATTTCTGCAACGCGCGGCAGGAAGTTCATTCTATCGCGTCGAAAATGGGCGGTTGGAATTCCTGACTACGGGCGGCGTATATCAGCAGATCGTTCGTCCGGCGGGCGTGTTGCTTCTGGGCGACATCAAACGCGCGGGCAAGCCGCTGAGCAAAAACGGTTCGGCGAGCCTGTGGGATATCGGCGACGGCGTGTTGTGTTTCGAATTCCACACCAAGATGAATACGATTGACCCCGATACTTTCGCAATGATGCGAAAAACGATAGCCCTAATTGGTGATGGTACAGGCAAATATAAAGGCCTCGTTATCCATAACGAAGGCGACAATTTCTCGGCGGGCGTGAATTTGGGGCTGGCTTTGTTCTCCCTCAATATCGCTTTGTTTGCGGCGGTCGAGGATATTATTAAGCAGGGGCAGGAAACCTATCACGCCCTGCGCTTTGCCCCGTTTCCTACTGTTGCCGCGCCGACAGGGCTCGCGCTCGGGGGCGGTTGCGAGATCACGCTGAATTGTTCTGCCGTACAGATGCATGCCGAAACCTATATCGGTTTGGTCGAGGCTGGCGTCGGGCTTCTTCCCGGTTGGGGCGGCTGCACGCAAATGCTGGGCCGCGCATTCGGGAAGAAGAAACGCTTTGGTGGCCCCATTCCCCCGGTCGCCCAAGTGTTTGAATTGCTCAGTATGGCCAAAGTCGCCAAGTCGGCTTTCGACGCGCGCGAAATGATGTATCTGCGCGAGACGGACGGCATCACGATGAACCGCGACCGTTTGCTGTTCGATGCCAAACAGCGCGTGCTGGAACTGGCAAAGAATTACAAACCGCCGGAACCGCTTGTGCTCAATCTGCCGGGGCCGACAGGACGCGCGGCGTTGGGATTGGCGATTGAAGGATTCCGTTTGGCGGGCAAAGCTTTGCCGCACGATGTTACAGTGTCGAAAGCTTTGGCTGCGGTGCTGTGCGGAGGCGAACGCGATTTCACCACGCCGACGACCGAGCTTCAGATGCTGGAACTCGAACGGAGCGAATTCATGAAATTGGTTCGCACGCCAGAAACTATCGCGCGCATCGAGTGCATTTTGAAAACCGGCAAGCCGTTGCGGAATTAACTTTAGTCTCGAAAGGAAGAAAATGACAAAAATATCAATCCTGGTTTTAACCGTTCTGCTTGCAGTTTCTATAGAAGCTCAAGCTTCGTCGCCGACACCAGAGCAGGTGAATAGTTTTTTTGCAACGAACGGCATGACGGGACTTGCGCAAAATGCGAAAGACGTATTTGCACAAAGCCTGACGGCGGAGGACATCAATAGCTATCTGAGCTTTATGAAAACCGATACAGGTAAACGCTATGCCGATTTTAACAAGAAAGCTGCCGAGATCTGCGTTAATGGAATGAAAGGCCTTATGAACAAGCAGGTTTCTGCTGAAACGCCGTTAACTTTATCGCCGGAACAATCCAAAAATTATCAGCGCATGCTGCTGATTACTTCGACCTTTCAGGTGTTTCAATATCTTCATGCCCACGACCAGGCAGACGACGGTGTCGTGCAAAAAATTATGATGGAAGCGGTTTTGAAACAGTCTCCCGATCAACTGGGCGATCTCTATAAGGAATATGCCGGTAATCTTGATGCTTTCGACGCTTATAATAAAACGCAGGCGGCGCAAGATGTCATCACCGCGACGCTAAAGGCCAGTCAACAAATGGCAAAAGACAAAGTCGCCACACATTAACGGAAGAGTGCCCATGCGCGCCTGCAAAAACAGCAATGATAAGGTCTAACATGGACGACGTGAAAACAGTGTCGATCTTCCTGCCCTTTTTTGGGGCGGCGTTATGGGGGTTGTCTTACGCTCTCGCCGAAAAGGTTTTGCTGAGCGTCAGTATTTCCACATATATCCTCATCTCGTCCGTCATCAGCGCGGCGGCGATGCTGGGCTTGCATTATTTTTCGCCGCTTAAGATCAGCTTTGCGCCGTTGCTTGAGCACAAAACGGCATTTATCGGATTTGTCGCCATTTTGGCGGGAACAATTGCATGGCTTTTGACGTTTATTGTTATCAAGAATATTTCCGCGAACTATGCGTCGATCGCCGAAATATCCTATCCACTTTTTACGGTTCTGTTCGGCTTTCTGATTTTTGGCCGGAAACTCGATTGGTCTATGGCGGCGGGTGCCGTTCTCATTATGGCGGGCAGCTTTCTGATCGTCAGCGACAAACTTAACGGGAGATAGAAATGCCCAGCTATAAAGCCCCTCTTGAAGATATCCGCTTCATCCTGAATGAAGTTATCGATGCGCCCGCTTTGGCGTCGTTGCCCGGCTATGCCGATGCCACTGCTGACGGAGTCGATACGATTTTGGATGCGGCGGCGCAGGTGTGCGAGGAAGTTTTGTTCCCGCTGAACCAGTCGGGCGATGCCGAGGGATGCAGCTTCAACAATGGCGAAGTCAAAACGCCGCAGGGTTTCAAAGACGCCTATCACATGTTCCGCGAAGGCGGCTGGGCCGGACTTTCCTGCAAAACGGAATATGGCGGTCAAGGATTGCCCGTATTGCTGAATTGCGTGATCGATGAAATGGTCAGCAGCGCGAACATGTCGTTCGGCATGTATCCCGGCCTTTCGCACGGCGCCTATAATGCGATAGAAAAACACGCCACGGACGAATTGAAAAAAATCTATCTGCCGAAACTGGTGGACGGCACATGGACAGGCACAATGTGCCTGACCGAGCCGCAATGCGGCACCGATTTGGGATTGATACGCACCAAAGCGGATACGCAGGCTGACGGAAGTTACAAAATCTCCGGCACCAAAATTTTTATTTCGGCGGGCGAGCATGATTTGTCGGATAACATCATCCATCTGGTGCTGGCGCGTTTGCCGGACGCGCCTGTGGGTGTGAAAGGCATCAGCCTTTTTGTCGTGCCTAAATTCCTGCCCAATACCAGCACGCGCAACAATGTCGCGTGCGGCAGCATCGAACATAAAATGGGCATCAAAGCATCATCCACTTGCGTCATCAATTTCGACGGTGCGACTGGCTGGCTGGTCGGCAAACCGAATAAGGGCATGAGCGCGATGTTCACGATGATGAACGAAGCGCGTCTTGCCGTGGGCTTGCAAGGGCTGGGGCTTGCCGAAGTCGCCTATCAAAACGCCGTGGCCTATGCCAAAGACCGTTTGCAAATGCGTTCGCTGACCGGCACGAAATTCCCCGACAAGCCAGCAGATCCGCTGATCGTGCATCCCGATGTGCGGCGCAATTTGTTGGTGATGAGATCACTGACCGAAGGCTGTCGCGCTTTGGCCTATTGGGTTGGGCGTGAGTTGGATGTCGAATCCAAAACAACGGACGACAAAACCCGCGCCAATGCTTCCGATTTCGTCGCGCTGATGATCCCCGTCATCAAATCTTTCCTGACCGACACAGGTTTCGATGTCGCCAATCTGGCGGTGCAGATTTACGGCGGTCACGGCTATATCCGCGAAAACGGGGTTGAGCAATATGTGCGCGATGCCCGCATTACCCAGCTTTACGAAGGAACCAACGGCATTCAGGCACTCGATCTCGTTGGGCGCAAAATGGCCGAGGATTACGGACGTCTGATGCGCCAGTTTTTCTATCCCGTGGCTGATTTCCTCGCGGCGGAGAAAGACAACGGCGCATTGGCCGAATTCCTGCCCTATTTCATGAGCGCATTCGGCAAATTGCAAATGGCAACCCTGACCGTAGCCACGCGCGGCGTCGGCAATCCCGATGAAGCGGGAGCAGCGGCGACCGACTATCTGCGCCTGTTCGCTTTGGTAGCCGTCGGATTCATGTGGTTGAAAATGGCCAAGGCGGCGGCGCAAAAACTTCCCGTCGCGGGCGACCGTGCGCCGTTTTACGAGGCCAAACTGAAAACCGCCCGCTTCTACTTCGGCCGCGTCCTACCGCAAGTCAACGGGCTGAATCTTTCGATCATGTCCGGCGCGAAACCGATTATGGATTTCCCGGCAGAGTCGTTCTAGGCCGCCCAGCGGAAATCTATCGGCTTCTGAATATCCGGATGCAGGCTTTGATGCACGGGGCAGGCGTGTGCCGCTTTGATAAATTTCTGCTTCTGTTCATCGTCCAACTGTGTGGGAACATCGATTGTCACGATCAGCGCCGCAATACGCCGGGGCGGGCTGGTGGACATTTCCTTGCGAACGGTGACTTTGGTGCCGGTTAAATCGACCTTCATCATTTGTGCGACAATTCCCATTGTCGTTACGATGCAGGTGCCCAGCGCGGTCGCCATAAGGTCGGTCGGCGAGAAGCTTTCGCCCTTGCCGTGATTATCCTTGGGCGCATCGGTCAGCAACGTTGTACCCGAAGGCTGATGTATCGCGATGCAGCGCAGATCTCCTTGATATTCGATATTGATTTCGACCATCTTCGTCCTCCGTTTGAATCATGCTATAAGATTATACTCAAAAACCGGGATAGTACATACAGACCATATACGCCCGCAGACAGGAGATTGCTTTGATTAATGAACACACACTTCGGAAGCCAAAAAACGTAATCTACGCCGTGCAAACTCTGTGGGCGTGGACGGCGTGGGTGTTCTTTGTCAGCGGTGGTGTGGCGTTAATACGTATTCCTGAAATTAAAAAATCAATGGGTGATCAACTTGCGGACATGAACGGTCAACTTTCAGGAATATCCGATGTCATGCCGGAAGCTGCTGACATGCTTTCCGGAATGACCGTTCAAATGCAAAAAATACTTGCAATAGATACTCTAACTCTGGCGGCTTTAACTATTGTTCGCTATGGGTTGGAAGCAGCCGTGGCGCTGTGGTTCATTACTAAAATCGGCGCAGGAAAAAACTGGGCGCGCTCCAGCCTTTTGTGGTGTTGCTTGCTGGAGGCCGCGTGGATTGCTTGCTCTCCCCTCGAAGGTTTTGCGGATTATTTGACGGATATTCCCGATCTTGCCTTTCAGGCTGGAGCGATTTATTTGCTATATACCCGACCGGGGCGAGACTGGTTTTTGGCCAAAAAACGCTGATTTATGCAGGAAAAGCCCTCGTATAAATGAATCGTGTTGCCGCACAATTCATGTTAACAAACCCCCATGTCAGCCGCCAGAAAACGCCTTAAGCCAGCTAACGATCAGCCTGCGCATTCTTCGCAAAGAATGCCGTATGTGGCATTGCCGCGCCTTTATTGGAATCGCCAAAGAATGGGGATTGCCGCGTTGCTGGCGGTTTTTACCGTTTTTCTGGGTTTGACAATTATCGGCAGCATGTCCAATGGGCCCGCAGAAAAACGGCCTGTTGTGGCGCAGACGACAAACGTGCCGACACCGAAATCTGCTCCCAAGCAAGAAGAGCCTTTTGACATCACAATCAATGCTTCGGAGCTTCAGCCGCAGGAGAATCTTGCAGATAAAATTCCCGTTATCGTTATCACGCCGCAGAAAGATGCGCGTCAGCATCCTTTGCCGCCTGTTCTGGAAGTCAGCGTCGATGAAGATCAGCCGGAAAATGCGTCTGGCACAGGGCAGGCAGCGATTCAGGCATCCACGGCTCGCACATTTGCGCAGCAAGGGGATTTAAAACAGGCATTGCGTTTGCAGCATCGCGCCGTGGAATTAGAGCCGGATAATATGCTCTATCGTCTCGATCTAGCCATTTTGTATGACCGTGTGGGCGAGAAAGACGGCGCGGTGACGCTCTACCAGCAAGTCGTGCAAGCCTATGACGCGCAGGATGCAAGCTTGCCGCACACGCTGGGCATAGACGATATTCGTCACCGTCTGGATTATCTCGCCTCTACGGGTTCGTGATAATTTTTTCCGTGGCGATTTGATAGGTCTGGTTTGGCCTCAATGTAATTTCTCGTTCCGCGCTTCCGGCATCTTCGCGCCACGACAGGCGAACCTCATTGGCGGTGACATGCAGTACATGCAGATCGTCATGATCTGTTTGTGGAGTCCAGCGTTCGCCGCGCAGCCACAATGTCCAGTCGTCAGCAGTATAAAACATTATTGCGCTAAGGCTTATGTCGCCCTGTCCGGCAGGAGCCGACTTCGCAGCCTGCAGCTCTGCATCCCGCGCCTCCTGCGGCGTGAAGAACAGGGAAGATTGAGGGATGTCTGCGGCGTGCGCAGGGGATGTGAGTTGACATATAATTATCGTCATTCCGGCGAAAGCCGGAATCCAGAAAGCGCGTCCGCGCGTCGCATGACTCATCTCGTATCCTCCGCCAAACTCTGACTCGCGCCGTTAGACAGCCAATCCCCGCTTGCGGTCAGATGCAGATTGGCATCTGAAACAGGTGCATCCGCTGCGCCAATACGTTGCAGCGATAACTGGCGCACAGACAAACGTCCGGGGAGGGTGCGGCGGAGGGAGTCAAAAAATAGATAAGCATCGGTATCGGTCGGCGCATCCGCCGTAAGAGCTAATGTACTGGTTGCCAATTCCTGCTTCCCCGCATCGACGGTATCAATGGGGGTTTTCTGTTCCGGCGACAGGGTATAGGTAAAGTGCGTCAAATGCGTTTCTGCCGCGCGACGTTCAATAATTTGCGCGACGCGCAGACGATCAACGGGAGCCAAAGATTTATCGACATCCGCCTCGTCGATTTTCGTTTTCAAATTCTCCGTCGCCGCAATATCGTCTTGAAGCTGATGCAATTCATCGGCGGTTTTATTGTAATCGGCGAGCAGCGAGGCTAAACGCTGCTTTTCATTCTGTTGTGCAATGCCAAGCACTGGCGCATTCCCTGCGCCGACAATAAAGGCGACGATCAGCAACCCAATCCAGATGCGATGCGGACGCCAATCAATCATGAGGTTTCCTTTGCAGCGCAATTTCTCCAACAGGATCGCCAGGGTCATTCGCCGCCGCCGCCGTAACGGATTCCTGCGGCAGAGAAGGGTAGGGCGGTTTGGTAACGGAAACCACGTAATCGGGCGTTGCGCGCGCTATATCCTGCGTCACGCGGGTAAAGGAAGCGACGGTTTCGGCGCGATCCGTGGGAGCGTCTGTGGGCGTCATGCGCAGAGAGACGTTAAAAATATCCGGCGCATTGTCGTTTTCCTGTTTCCATTCCAGCTTGACGATTTTTGCGTCTTCGCTAAGGCTGCCCGCCAACTCGTTCAATCCTTGCCACGGCATCGGCACAGGCTGTTCATAAATATGCCGTCTTTCCACCGCCTGCCGCAATCGGCCAAGAGGTTCGGTTGTGGGTGCTGCATGAGCCTGCGCCTGTGCCAGAGTTTGACGCATTTCAGTAAGGCGCATAGATTCCTTTTGTGCCTGATAAACGGTCGTCGCCAAATCGCCCGCTCTCCAGATTGTAAGCAGTGCAACGCCAAGCGCGGCAATGCTCGCCACACGCAAACCCCATTTTTGAATGTTGTGTGTCAGCCAAACCTGCCGCGCATCAGACAGCATAAGCGACAAAACGGCGCGGGGTTGGGAAAGAAAATAGGCGGCAAAAAGCAAATCGGCGGCATTGTCGTTTTCCTGTGGCGCAAAGGGCAGACCAAGCGTTTTCGCGGCGGTAAAAGGCGACAAAGACCTGATTGATTTCAGCGACAGATTTTCAAAAGCAGGCGAAGCATGCAGATCATCGGGCATCAGCAAAAGAACCGAGAGTTCTTGCGGATCGCGTAAGCCCTGACGGGTCAGGTAATCGAGGCTCGCCTTGATATCACGGGCAAGAATATCGGCATCGTCGTCACACGCATCGGGCGGCAACGGAGTCAGGCGGGTAAAGACGAGATCGTTGCAGAAAGTGACAATCTGCCGGAACCCGCCGGATTTTTGGCGGCTGATCGTCATCGCCCAGCCTGTCGCCGCCTCCGGCATCAGTTTCGGCACAAGGCGCGCGCCTTCGACGGGCAATAGCGCGATGTTCGGTAAACGGTCGCGCAATTTTTCGGCCCAAGCGAAAACGGGATTGCTTTCATGCAGCCCGATCATCAACACGCGGTCGCGCGATTTTCTGAAACGCAGGCTGGCCGTCAGTCGCGCCGTAGGGAAATTCTGTTTCAGGCGGCGTTCTATCAATTTCGCGCGGTCAAAGAAATTAAGGCGCGGCAAAGTGTCGCATCTGTAATCCTGCGCCAGATTGTCGGCAAACAGGGTAACGCTCGCCTGCGGATGACGCGCGATGAGGTCGAATATTTCCGGCAAAGCGTGCCGATCGTCAGTCGGCACAAAAAATGGTGCAGTGTCGGCAATTTCAAACGGCACGACCACTACCCCGTCATCGCCTATCATCAGAATAATACGAGGGCAGGAAAGCGTAAAGTTCATATCCGTCCTCCCAATACCGAAAGGCTGCCGTAAAGCGGGCCAAGCATGGCCATGACAGTCCAGGCCAGAATGCCGCCTATCGCCAGCGTCAGGAACGGCTCCAGCATGCCGATGAAATTGTCACTCGCCGCTTGCGCCTCGCGGTCATAGGCGGTTGCGATATCGCTGAGGCTTTTGCCGAGATTGCCGCTGCGTTCACCTGTGCGCAAAAGGCCAATTGCAAAAACCGGCACGATGCCGTCGAGCGCAATGGAAAGAGAAGCCCCCGATTGCACACGAAGAGAAGCGGTTTCAATATCCGCGCGCAAAGCGTGGTTGCCGATTGTTTCCTGCGCCTGCCGCAAACAGTCGGGAACTTTGCATCCGCTGCGAAACAGAATGGAAAAACTATGCGCAAAACGCGCCAAAGATGTTTTCCTGATCACGTTGCCGATGAAAGGAATGCGCAGCGTCACAGCGTCGAAAAATACGGCAAAAGCCGGAAAAATCTTGCGTCCTACAAACAGGCTAAACGCAAAAAACAAAATGCTCGTCACTATAACCGCGCCGTAATCGGTAAAGGCTGCAGACAGGGCAACCAGAAGCCGCGTGGCGAAAGGCAAGTGCCCCTGAATGCCGTTGAGAAATTGCACAACCTGAGGCACGACTGTCGTCATCATAAATGCGACCGCACCTCCCGCGACAAAAAACAGAAATAACGGATAACGCAACGCGCGGCGCAGTCTTTCCTGCGTTTGAGCATGATTTTCGGCATAGCGGGTGAGGAAATCGAAAATAACGGCCATATCGCCGCTCTTTTCCCCCGCGCCGATCATAGCGACGAAAACGGAAGGAAACAGGCGCGGATAAAGGGCAAAGGATGAAGCGATGCCGTTACCGTTGGCGATAGCACGATTAATTTGCGTCAGCGCGTCGCGCATGACTCTGTTTTCGGTCGCGGCAATAACATCGCGCATTGCGTCAGGAAACAGAATGCCGGATTGCAATAAATCATGCATGCGCGTGCAAAATGCCGCCAGCACGCGTGGTGGTATTTTGCGTCCGGCAAATGGCAGTTGGAAGCTGCGTGTTTTTTCTTCCCGTGCATTAATTAGCTCCAACCCGGACTCGTTCAAATAATGCGCGAGTTCGTTTTCATTGGCAGCCGACATCTGCCCGCGCGAAACGCGGCCCGATGCATGAACGGCGCGATAGGCGTAAGACGGCATTACATCATCCTCGTCAAATCGACATTGCGCCGCAATTCGTCGAGGCTTGTCTCGTGGCGCAGAACTTTGGCGATGCCGTCTGCTGCCATAGAACGGAATCCTTCGCGCGCCGCCTGTTTGCGCAGTGATGTGCGCGGCGCGTCGGAGGCTATTAGTTCATCCATTTCCGGCGTGATGCGCAGGATTTCTATAACCGCCAATCGTCCCCGATAACCTGTTTGGTTGCAGTGGTCGCAGCCTTTGGATTCGGCGATAATAGTCGGCGTGTCGATCCGGCATTGCGTCGCTTCGGCTAAGCCTTCGAATGCAGGTTCGACGGAAACAGCCGCGACATGTCCCAGAATTTCTATTTCCGGCACCGTTGCGGAACGCATGTTTTTGCATTTGGGGCACAGTTTCCTCACCAAACGCTGGGCAACAATGCCGCTGATATTTTCGGACATCATGCGCGAGGACAGTCCGAGATCATTCAAACGCGGCAGAGCACCAAACGCATCGTTGCAATGCAATGTCGTAAAAACCTGGTGCCCTGTCATAGCAGCGCGCAGGGCCATACGCGCCGTATCGTCGTCGCGCACTTCGCCGACGAAAATAATATCGGGCGCTTGCCGCAAAATGCCGCGCACACCTTCGGCGAAACTCATTCCCTGCTGTTCCTGAATGGCGGTCTGGCGGATCAGTTCGAACTGATATTCTACCGGCTCTTCCAGAGTCATGATGTTGATTTCAACATCGCTCAGGCGTTTCAGCATTGCATACAGCGTCGTCGTCTTGCCGCTTCCCGTCGGCCCTGTGACCAGCACGACGCCTTCGGGACGTTCCAGAATAGTCTCAAGCTGCGACATCGATGCCGCGTCATAGCCCAATTTTTCCAAAGGCAGCAAGGCGCGGCGGTGATCGAGGATACGAATGACGATATTCTCGCCCTGTACCGTCGGCATCACCGCCATGCGGAAATCGATTTCCACGCTGCCGATTTGCATGTGGAAACGACCATCTTGCATGCTGCGCGTATCGGCTATGTTCATACCCGCCATAATTTTCAGGCGATGCGACAATTCCGGCCAATGCGAACGGTGCAGCGCGCGCTTCTGGCTCAACACGCCGTCAACGCGCACGCGCAGGCGCACGAAATTGCTTTCCGGTTCCAGATGAATGTCCGATGCGCCCTCGCGCACGGCGTCGGTCAGGATGTTGTTGACCAAACGGATGATAGGATGCTGCCACGCTTCGGTGTCTTGCGCGACGCTCGAGGCCAGCCCTTCCAGCTCTTCCAGAATATCGTCAAAATCCACATTCGTGCGCGCGTAGGATTCTATCGCGCCGGCAATGTCCGTCGACGAAGCGATAAGAGGAACAATGTCGATCTGGCGCGGGAAATAGCGGCGCACTTCATCCATTGCCGCGATGTCGTGCGGATCGGCCATTGCCAGATGCAAAACCGCTTCGTCGAATGACACAGGCACCGCGCGGCACCGTTCCGCGACGGGGCGAGGCAAACGGCGCATCGCTTCGAAATCTATATCGATGTTTTTTAGCTCTACGGCGTTGTAACCCGTATGCGCCGCCAAAGCATTGGCCAAACTTTCGTCGCTTAAAAATCCCAGCTTGACCAGAACCGTTCCCAAACGCTCGCGGCTGCGGCGCTGTTCATGCAGCGCGATTTGTATCTGGTCCTGTGAAATGACGCTGTCGAGCAACAATCGATCACCGAGGCGGAGTGGTTTTCGATCTGTGTCGCGGAGAGGAAGGATTTTATTCATGCGTCACCACACCGTGTTGCAACTGGGGTTGCCAAGCATGCTGACCAGAGTATTGCGATTGGCGTAGAGCAGAATGTCGTCATAGGGATTTGTGCTGGAGACAATGGATGGCATATCGTAAAATGTTGAACCGCCGCCAGCTTCGTTGCACATGGCATAACTGCCCGATGCGCATGAAGTATAGTTTGACGGGAACGACAAAACTGTGCCGTTATTAATGGCGGGGATAGCTTGGGCGAAATATGAGCCATAACCCGTTGATCCGTGACTCACGAAAATAACGGCGGCGTATTGCGAGATCGTTGCGCCATTTGTTCCGTTGCTAATCCCAATGCCGGAAATGCTGGAGCTGCTGGTTGCCGTGGCGACTTTGCAAATTCCTTTGTCGGCATAAGTAAGTTGTGCCGAAGTGCAAAACCCATTCGTAACATCGGTTGCGTTACAAGGAGCCCACGGCGGCACAAAAACCGAAGTTGCGCTTGTTGGAATGCTGGTTAAGGCCGTATCGACCCGCATCGTTATCCAATGTCCCCAGCCGTCATGCGCAGTCGTTGATGGAATGCCGAGAGAAGCAAAGGGTGGAATGCCTTCTGCCGCCGTTCCTGAACAAGCGCCGCATGCTACGTTATTGGTTGTGCCAACTTTTCCAAAATTCACTCCGACGACGCCCGCACTGGCGGGGCAGGGGAGACAACCGCTCGCCTGCACATATGCCGCCGTGGCCAGCATCAGGCTGTGCAGATTGTTCTGTGTCAGCGACCGCTCATTTGCCGTGCGTACCGCATTCAGCGCCGGAAATACCGTCAACATCACCAGCCCGATGATGACCATAACAATGGCCATTTCGACGAGGGTGAAGCCGGCATTCGAATATGTTGTGGCTTTGTTCAACCCCATCGTCACTACATCTTCACGCACAGCGTATAGGTTTGGCCCGCAACGTAGCCCGTGGTAGAGGCCGCCGTATTGGCTGCTCCGGGTGCTGCTGTAGAAAGAGTGGCCTGAATGGAGCCTGCGTTGCTGGTGCCGTCATCGAGGCGTGAATCGATAGCTTGCGCCGCGTCAGCGGGAACGTTGCTGAGGCAAATGACGTTGCCAACGATACCACTGCTACCGAACGCGCCGTTCTGGATGCCGTAAATGCCGCCGAACGGATTGGTGGGTTGAAGCGTTTGATCCGTTCCCCCTATTTGTTTGACCAACCCCGCCGCGCGCAACTCCGCCCAGGTCAGGCGTGTTTCGTCGGTATTGGTTTGACTGTCGAAGGTGCCGGTCAATACACTGGTGGAGACAAAGCCCGTTGGCAGGCTGGAACTGGGGAAGCGCAATGCAGCATTGGCATCATCCCCCGGCATCGCGCCGTAATTCTGAACATAGGTTTGGAATTGAGCGTCGTAGGCTTGAATGGCATTCACGGCATTCGTGATCTCGGCATTTTCCATAATCTGTCTGCCTGTCAGCACGCCGCCGATAATCAGGCCGATGATGACGAGGACGATCGAAAGTTCGACCAGAGTGAATCCGGCATTACGTTTTTTATTCAGCATTTTTTATTCCTTTTCTATGTTTGATCGTCGTCGGATTTATCGGGTTTAAGGCGTGGGTTAAGGTCGGGTATGCTTAGAGGGCGCGGGTCCTTGTTGTAATAGTGGTAAAGATTTTTGTCGGCATCGTCGGGCGCGGGTTGATCGGCAATCGTGGCGCGCAGCAGAATAACCAGCTCGGTCGTGGTGCCCTGATTGTTGCGGGATTTAAAAAGGTTTCCGGCATAAGAAAGATTATCCAGCCACGGAACGCCCTGATCCTGATTGATCGAGCTGTCCTGCATCAAGCCGCCCATAATCGCAATTTCGCCGGAATGGAGTTGCAGAACGGAATCCATCTCGCGCACCGCAAGAACGGGAATTTGAGATTGGATCGGGCTGGAAACGCCCGCGACGGCGGCGTTCAGGCTGATCGACGGATCGTTGACTTCTCCGACCACGCGTGAAATCGTCGGGCGCAGAGTCATCGTCACGCGATTGGTCGTGGGATCAATAGCGGGCTGCACCGTCATCACGAGGCCAACCGGGACCGTGTGTGGCGTGCTGGTATAAACCGGGTTGGTCGTCACCGACGATCCGTTGGCGTTCGTCGTCGTGGTGAATTGCGCCTGCGTGATAAAATAGACCTGATTGGTGGCGACTTTCATCACCGCCGTTTGATTATTCAAAACGGTAACGCGCGGTGCTGACAAAACCCGCGTCGTGCCGAAAGTTTGCACCAGATTAATGACGCTGGTGAAATTGCTTCCGGTGATGCCAGCCGTGAAAAATCCATTTGTGCCAAGCGCAGGGGCCGCGCCGAAATTGGCGGCGACGCCAAAGGCTTTGCCGATAACGGCACCCCAATCGATGCCCGCCTGATAATCGTCGTCGAGTTCGATTTCGATAATGCGCGCGTCGATCAACACTTGCGCATTGGCTTTGTGGCGCAGCTTGTCGAAATAGGTTGCAATCGCATCCTGCTGCTTCTGGTCGCCGTAAATCGTGACCATTCCGGCTTGCTTGTCGATGCTGTAATTGATTTTGCTGCCCGGCTTGCGCTCGTTCGAGGAAAGGATTTGCGCGATAGATTTATCAGTTTCCGCCCAAAAATCGGCGTCGGAGCGGCCCGATACTTTGGCCGTTGAATTATTTTCCATTGCGGTTGAACTGCCCTGGCTGCCGCCTGACGCAGCGCCTCCTGTGGCCGATGTGCCGCCGACATCGGTGTCGAATACGTTCGTCGCAATCGCGGTCGCGCTGTCTGTGCGCCGCGATAGGCTCAGGTAATCGAGCTGATAGGTTTTTTGATAAGGTTCGTCGGGTTCGACATGAATAAAATTGCCGTCCACTGTATAACGTAATCCCGCCAGCGTGCAGACGCGCTGCAAGACTTCGCCTAAGGGCTGCTCGTGCGCCGTTATAATAACGCTGCCCTGCACGCGCGGATCGAGTTCGAGGTTCGCGCCCGTTTTGCGCATCAGTTCCATCAGAACGTCGCGCACAGGAACGCTGTCGGTCACTGTGAGGCTGACAAGTTTATTGAGGGCCGAGTCCGGTACGGATTCAGCCATCTCCCCGCCCGGCATCGACGGGATAGGGGGGATTTGCGTTGCAGGTTTTTTATTGGGCTCATCGGCGTCTGCGGGTTGACGATCCCGCAGCGCGGTATAGTCGTTGCGGGTCAAACCGCCGGATGGATCAATATCTCCATTGCCAACGACACGAGAGGGCAGGGCGCATCCCTGAAGCGACAGGAGCGACAGAAGAAAAATGAGAAAAAATCGCGCTATATACATAAAAAACAAACAAAAAAATTTCTGCACACGAATGTGTGTCCAAAGCTTCTATTGTAAGTTGCCCCTGTATGCAAAATGACATTGTATCAACAGCCTGTGGATAAGTATCATTTCTGTGGATAACTTACGCCCCAGAAGCATAATCCATGTGGCGGAGCCGTCGGGCCACCCTTGGCGCGGTCACAGGCGGTGAAAGCGTCTTTGAAATCCCCGATTGTCCAGCGGCCTGTGCCGACCAAGCTCAACGTGCCGATCATATTGCGCACCTGATGATACAAAAACGACCTCGCCTCGGTATGGAGGGTGATTTCCTCGCCCTCTTGCGTGAAGAAGATTTTGTCCAGATTTCTGATCGGCGAATTCGATTGGCAGTTCTGCGCGCGGAAAGTCGAAAAATCATGCTTGCCGATCAGCATATCGGCTGCCGTCTGCATCGCCGAGACATCCAAAACTTTGGGAACATGCCACGCATAATCGGCGTCAAATGTCAAAGGCGCGCGGCGGTTGATGATGCGGTAACGATAACTGCGCGACAGGGCGGCGAAACGCGCATGAAAAGTTTCATCGACCAATTCCGCGTCGATCACGGCTATCTTATGCGGGCGAACATAAAAATTCAGCGCATCACGTATGATGTAGCCTTCTGTTCCTCGCGCCAGATCGAAATGCCCCACTTGCGCCCGTGCATGAACGCCCGCATCGGTACGGCCCGCGCAATGCAGCCTGACAATTTCGCCGGAGAATTTTTCTATCGCCTCTTCCAGCGTTTGCTGAACGGTTAAATCGCCCAACTGCCTCTGCCAGCCACAGAACCCCGTGCCGTCATATTCAATCGTTAATTTCCAGCGATTCATAGGCGCGATCCCACAGGCAAGCGCAAGCCGCGCAGCAGCGAAGCGCCGTCTGTCGCGGTTTTGCCGGGACGTTGTAGCGATAGAAGGCGTAACGCCTGTTTGCCGCAGGCGATTGTGAATTGGTCGTCGAGCAGGGTGCCCGCTTCGCCGGATTTATCGACAATCTCGGCGGCGAGTAATTTGACGATATCGCCGTTCAGGGAAAAGAAACAGCCCGGCCACGGATGCAACGCGCGCATTTGCCGTTCGATCTCAAAGGCCGATTTTGTCCAATCGATCTTGCCGTCTTCGCGCGTCAGTTTGCTGGCATAAGTCGCGCCGGATTCAGGTTGCGGCGTGGCGTGGAGTTTGCCCGCAGCAAGATCATCCAATGCGCGCATGATCAAACGCCCGCCCATTTGCGCGAGATCATCATGCAGGCTTTGCGCGGTTGTTTGATCTGTTATCGGCACGCTGTCTTTTATCAGCATCGCGCCTGTGTCCAGCCCCGCATCCATTTGCATGATCGTGATGCCAGTCTCCGTATCGCCCGCCAAAATCGCGCGCTGAATAGGGGCAGCACCACGCCAGCGCGGCAACAGCGAGCCGTGGATATTTAGGCAGCCATTTTTCGGCGCAGACAAAATCGCTTGCGGCAGAATAAGCCCATAGGCCGCGATGACGGCGACATCGAGATCGAGTGCTTTGAATTTTTCCTGCTCTGCCGGATCGCGCAAAGTTTTCGGCGTGCGCACCTCAATCCCCAAAGCTTCCGCCGCCACATGCACCGGCGTCTTCTGCACCTGCTGCCCACGCCCCGCCGGTTTCGGCGGCTGGCAATAGACGGCGACAATCTTATGCCCCGCGTCATGCAAAGCCGACAAGGCCACGACGGCAAAATCAGGCGTGCCCATAAAAGCGATGCGGAGGGGAGGTGTGTTTGTCATTTCAGGGGTGAATTAACCACAATCGTCATTCCGGCAAAAGTCGGGATCCAGATTGAAAACTTTTGGTTTCTTTCTTTGCTGTCGGAGTCATATGACGCGCGGACGCGCTTCTGGATCCCGGCTTTCGCCGGGATGACGATGCGGAGGGCACTCACAAAATATGCCCTTCTTCCTCTTTGCGTTCTTTTTCTATTTTTTTCAAAATCATGTCGCGTTTGAGTTTTGAGATGTGGTCGATGAAGAGGACGCCGTTCAGGTGATCGATTTCGTGCTGGATGCACTGGCTCATCAAATCTTCGGCTTCCAGCTCTTTCTTTTTGTTGTGCTGGTCGAGATAGGTCAGGCGGATGCGGCGCGGGCGGGTGACTTTGGCATAGTGGCCGGGGATCGAGAGGCATCCTTCGTTATAGGTAAAGGTTTCTTCGGGATCGCTCCAGATAACTTCCGGATTGGCCATAAGCAGAGCGCCTTTGCCGTCGCGCTCTTCGGAAACGTCGAGGGTGATGACGCGCTCCAGCGAGGCGACCTGATTGGCGGCCAAGCCTATGCCGTCGCCTTTGTACATCGTTTCGGCCATGTCTTCCATGAACTTGGCGATGCGCTTATCGACAGTGGCCACAGGCTGCGCCACTTGGCGCAACACACCGGCCGGGATGATTTGAATAGCAAGTTGGGTCATAGGGCGCAGTTTAGCACAATTGAGCCTGTTTTAGCCAAGAGGGTTTTTTCAACCTTTTGAGATGACAGGTTTCCGATCAATCGGGCTTGTTTTGTCGGGAAGACGACCAACCCTTGATAATCGCATCCATATCTACGGCTGGCTTGGTGGGGCTTGTGTCGCCCTTATCGGTCGCCACGGTTTGCCGAGAGGAGGACCAATCCTTGATAATATCATTCATATCTATAATTGGCTTGCGTGGGATTGCCTTATCCTCATCCGCTGCCGTAACCGGCACTTCTTCTTCGGGTTTGCTCGGAGTCGCTAAAACAGACTCCACCAAAGGCATTACCTCCCGGATTAATCGTAGATGTTCGTTCCGCTCTTGCTGGGCCAATGTTCCTACTAGCTCGTCTGGCGGATCGCTATTGATTTTCTTTTCGACCGCTTTACTCGGATACACCGTTGTTGTTAGCTCTAAGTCCCATTTGAAAACTTTTTTTCTGTTGTAGCTTTCCGTGTAAACGGTCGTCCCGCCGTCCTGCTGGACAAATATTTTGGTAACATCATTGGTGCGGGCCGAGACTTTTGTCTCAAGCTCGTTCTGGTAAATTTCAACGATGCGGCCACCCTGAAAGCCCTCGTCATCTTCAAAGCCGAATCCCCGGTAAATTTTGTGCATCGCCTCGCCGGTGATAAGCATTCTATGGATTGTGCTCTTATCGTCCACGATATATCTCCTGATCGAAATAGGTTTCCATGAGCCGAATTCCGGTCCCCGTGATTTTGCCGAGAGTGGGGGGCGAGCCAACAGAGTGTAGCATGGGGGGAATCGGTTCATTAAGTAAAGCGTGAACTGTGGTTAACGGCGTGCCATTTCCTTGGAGTTCATTGGCTTACCTGGTGCGCGGCGGGTGGTGGGCTCTGGTCGTAGCAGTGTCTTTGTACTGCTGATTATGTCTCTGTATTTACCCACCCAAGCGCACCAGATAGTCGCATAAGATATATTATGTTAAATTAAATCGGCCTTTAATTTAAGGAACTATCAATAAGTGATGAGCTAAAATGGCCTATGTTTAATAAAAACTCTCATCGGGCTGTTTTGTTGTGCGCTTCTCTGGCTGTTGGCGCCCTGATTTTTCATGCGCAACCAACAATGGCGCAAACCACTACGACTACTGGTTCGGGCACTCAGACCACTGCAACGAATTTGCTGATGACCGGTCCAGTGAAGGGCCAGGTGTTGCAAACGAATGAGTGTGATATCTCTATAGACACAAAAAACGTGGCGTGCGGCGCAGCACCAAGCGACCAAACCTATATCGACCAGAGCGGCAACACCATGCCGCCATCTGCTCCTCCACCCGTTAATAATCCCTACACGCCAAATTATTACGGTGGCGTAGCTGTCGATACCAATACGTTTGCGAACTATCCCATCGATGTTTTTGGTCTCTGCTATTACGTCGATAATCAATCGCCCTCACATTCATTTTTTGCTCCATTCAATACCCTAAGGGAATGGCAGGCTTTCCTCTTGGGTGCCCCACAAACCAGCAATATTGCGGTCAGCTCTTGTGCGCGCCCGTATGCATTGGTCACAACTCCTCCGCCGGACACCGTTCAAGGCGACCCGTATTACTGCGGCACGCCAACTCTAATCTCAACGAAAATAGCACCTTTGCTCTATGCGCGTCCTACTAACACTGTCACGCAGACGGCAACATATAGCTGCGTCTCGCCGCCGCCCCCCGGACTTGACGGACAACAAATTCAATCGTGTTCGTCTACGACGAGCAATTGCGTATGGACAGAAACGGCGACGGCGACGTATTTGGCTCTTGATAGCACTCGCACCACAACTACCCCCGGTTCGGGCCTAGCCTCTAATGCTACCTCCACATCTAATGCCACTTCCTCCAGCATAATCTATCCAACCACCCCTGGCACCAGTGCCGGTGGATCTCCTTCCAACCCGGTTGTCTATAATCCTTCCAACGCGAGCCTCATTAATTCAGGGTATAATGACTGGCAGGAAACCGTTTCCTATGGCGGCGCAAGCACATCATGCGGTTCTGCAAATAATATGACATTCGCATCTGCACCGCCGCAAGCTAACCTTTGCAGCGCCAGTTCTTTTGTGGCGAATTTTACAGGCGGCGCAACAGGCCCCTGGGAGTGGCAATGCAATTCGGCTGCAAACGGAGTCACTACCGGAAACGGAACCACTGTCTTGTGTCAGGCTTCCACGAGCAACGTCTCCACCGCCTGTATCCCAGCGACTTCAGGTGCTAAAACCTTAACAACGGTTCTTGGCAGCCCTTCGAATGATTTCGTCGCTCAGCTGAGCGACTGGGCGCCCGCCATCTGCGTCGTGGCCGGGGACGCTCTGACAATATCAGTCAGCGGAGGGTGGTCTCACACAGGCTTCGGCTCTGAAAGCGCAAATGGCGATGGCGTTGCCTGCGGGTTTAACCCAACGGGCTTTTCTGTCCTGCCAAATGCATCCTGTGCGGCGCTGCTTGCGAAAATCGGTCCTAACGGCACACCTTTCGTCGTCGGCACCGGCCTGACAACGACGGCACCCATGTCCGGTTTGCTGTATTACATTATGAACGACTGGCAATATAGCAATAACACGGGAAGCCTACAGGTAACGACGACGAGAACTGCACAGTAACCGCCCCGCCAAACCCACTCTGCCCCATGCACTAAACAGTGCTCCATATGCCCAAAATTGGCGAAAGTCTGCGTTTCTATGGTTGCAAATCATCGTATCATCTTGTTCGGCGGCAATAGCCAGATCGGCAGAGCCCTGCAACATCAGCAAATTCCTGCCGATTGGCAGTTGAAGGCGGTCACGCGCGCCGAATGTGATTTTATGCGGCCGGGAGATATCGGCAAGATCATGCGGGATTTTTCTCCCGATCTCGTCATAAACGCCGCCGCGATGACCGACATCGACGCATGCGAACAAGACCGCGCCAAAGCGACGGAGGTAAATTTTCACGCCGTTGCGAACATCGCCGGTCAATGCGACACGGTCAACGCGCCGCTGATCCAGATTTCGACAGATTATGTTTTTGACGGCAAAGACGGCGAGCGAGCCTATATGCCCGACGATGCGATGAACCCGATCAATGTCTATGGCCAGACTAAAATGATGGGCGAAGAAGCCGCGCGCCACGGGCTCTACTGGCATGTGATTATGCGAACGTCGTTGGTATTCAGCGAGTTCGGTCAAAATGTTTTGACCAAAACGCTGCGCCAGATCGACACGCAGGATGAAATTCAAGCCGTCACTGACCAGAAAGGCAATCCCACCAGCGCCGAAGCCGTCACCGAAGCCTTGATCATTATGGGCGACGCTATTTTAAAAGGCAAAGGCAACGGGTTCGGCACTTTTCACATATGCGGCGAACCAGCCGTAACGCGCTTTGAATTCCTGCAGGCGATTATGGAGGCCTATGCCCCTTTTACATCGCGACGGCCAAAACTTGTTTCTGTTGCAAACGCTGACCTACCCACTCGCGTGCCGCGCCCGCCCTGCTCTATTCTGAATAATGATAAAGCGCGCGATGTGTATGGCATTCAGCCGCGCTTGTGGCATGATGATCTCGCGAAAGCGGTCAAGCAATATGTCGAGAAAGGCCCGACATGAATCCCGATGTGATTTTCTTTTCCCTGTCCGTCATTATGGCCTGCTTTTTTCTGGCGATTGTTTTGACATCTTTGGTCAAAAATATTTTGCTGAAAAACGCGGTGTTAGACATTCCCAATGAGCGCAGTTCTCATAAAATTCCCGTGCCGCGCGGCGGCGGTTGGGCGTTGCTGGCGGTTCTGGTGCCGGGACTGATCGGAGCGTTTGCGTTTCTGGATCATGATTTGCGCCATATGGGTTTGATCCTCGCCGTTCTTTTGCTGGCCTTTATTTCGTGGCTTGATGACCGCTGGCGTGTCAGCGCAGGTTTGCGGTTTAGTGTGCATATCGTTGCCGCGTGTCTGGGCAGTTTCTCGTTTCTGCCAGAGGAAATGCTGTTCGGCGGTGCTGTTCCATTCTGGCTCGACCGTACATTGATGATCGTCGGCTGGGTTTGGTTTATCAATTTGTATAATTTTATGGACGGCATCGACGGCCTTACCGGAGTGGAAACGATTTCCATCTCGACCGGCATATGCCTTGTGATAGCGGCAGCGGGGATCGACGAACCGTTTGTTGAATTTCTGACTTTGATCCTGACGGGCGCATGCCTCGGCTTCCTTGCGCATAACTGGCATCCGGCGAAAATATTTATGGGCGATGTCGGCAGCGTGCCGCTGGGCTATCTGACCGGGTTTTGCCTGTTGTCGATTGCGGTGACGCGGGGAGCGGGCGGCGGGCATTTGGCCCCTGCCCTGCTCCTGCCGCTTTATTATCTGGCCGACAGCGGCATCACGATCACCAAACGCGCCCTGCGCGGCGAAAGAATATGGGAAGCGCACCGCCAGCATTTCTATCAACGCGCCGCATTGAGCGCGGGCCGTCATGACACCGTCGTTTTCTGGATCATGTCCGCCAATTTCGGATTAATTCTGGCGGCGGTTTTGGCTGTGGCTCATCCGTTGATGGGGCTGGTTGGAGGCGGGTTGATTGTGGTGCTTTTGCTTGGGAAGCTGCATAGATTCCCGTCTCCTCGTAAGAAGAATTTGTGATTTTATAGACAATCTGCCTGCCTTACAGTATATGGGCGTGGCTTGAATTTTCATTGGCTGGAGGAGATTAATTATGAAAGACATCAAAAAAGAACCAAATATACATATTGAAGCTCTAAAGAAATTAGAGCGCGTTACTATAACCGATCCTCAACAAGATGCGTCCCAACTTCTGGAACAAACAGATAAATTACGCCGGAAAATTGTTGCAGGAAGAGCTAAGCTGGTAGCCCCTCGCAACGACTAATTTAAGCTCACGCCTCGGAAAAATCCGCATCGGCTTTGGCGTCGAAGCCGAACCATTTCCAGGTTTTGCGCATTTCGACATCCAGCGGAGCCGAGGCGTCGATCACGCCACGGCGCGGGTGCGGAATAATTAATCGGCGCGCGTGAAGATGCAGCCCCTGCCCTAATTCTTCTAACGGCATTGTTTCCGGCGCATCCTTGCCGTACAGCCTGTCGCCCAGTAATGGTGTGCCGATATGCGCCATATGTACGCGCAATTGGTGGGTGCGGCCTGTGATCGGCCACATCGCGACGAATGCCATTTCGAACATCGCGCGTTCCATATTCTGATAAACCGTGATCGCGTTTTTGGCTTCGGCGAAATCTTCGTCTTTTTTCTTGGCGATATACATGATCTCGCCGCGCTTGACCAAGGGCGCTTCGATGCGGCCCTTTTCCGGTTTGGGCACGCCTAACGTCACGCCCCAATAAACTTTCTGCGTGTCGCGGTGACGGAAAGATTCCGCCAAGCGGCTCGCGGCAAAAACATTTTTCGCTACCAGCAAAACGCCGCTTGTGTCGCGGTCGAGCCGATGAACCAGTTTCGGCTTCCCGTGTTTTTCGTCGGCCAAAGCCGCCAGCATATGATCGACGCTGGCGCGCAACCCCGTGCCGCCTTGTACTGCCAATCCTGCGGGCTTGTTGAGGACCAGCACGTCGTCGTCTTCGAATAAAATCAGTTTTTTGATGTCGCTGGCGTCGCGCGCCGATTTTTTGGCGATTTCGGTTTTGGGCGGTTCTATGGCTTGCGGCGGCACACGAATGTCTTGTCCTGCCTCCAGCCGAGTCGAGGTTTCGGCGCGTTTTCCACCTACCCGCACCTGCCCCGTGCGCAGCATTTTCTGCAATTGACCGTGGCTAAGGCCCGGAAAATGCCGCTTAAACCAGCGATCGAGGCGAATCCCCGCCTCGTCATCCTCGACCTTGCGCATTTGCAGTTTGGACATGAAAGAACCTGTGTTAGAAACTTATACGTCCTTCGTTACCATTATTCCCCCTTCGCGCCAATGCCCTCTACGTTCCCTCATCGTCATTTGCTGGATATTGAGCGGCTTTCCAAGGCCGACATCGAGGCTATTCTTGCCCTCGCGGCGATTTATGCCGGGCAAAACCGCAAAGCGAACAAAAAAAGCGATTTGCTGCACGGTAAGATCGTCGTCAATTTGTTCTTTGAAAATTCGACGCGCACGCGCACTTCGTTCGAAATCGCGGCCAAGCGGTTGGGCGCGGATGTCGTCAACATTCCGATTGAAACAAGTTCGACGCAAAAGGGCGAAACGCTGCTCGATACCGTTTTGACTTTGGACGCGATGCAGATCGACGCGCTGGTCATCCGTCATGCCGAAGACGGCGTGCCGCAATTCCTCGCGCCGCATGTCAAAGCGCATATCATCAATGCGGGCGATGGCAAGCATGAACATCCGACGCAGGCGTTGCTCGACGCGCTGACGATCATAAAGCACAAGAAGCAATTGCAGGGGTTAACGATAGCCCTGTGCGGCGATGTCGCGCGCAGCCGCGTGGCGCGGTCGAACATTCATTTGCTGAAGAAATTCGGCGCGCATGTCCGTATCGTGGCGCCCCCGGATTTCGTCACGCCGGACTATAGAAACCTCGGCGTCGCGATTTTCCACGATATGGAAGAAGGCATTCGTAATGCCGATGTCGTGATGATGCTGCGCGTCCAGCACGAAAGAATGGAAGGTAATTATGATTTCTCTGTCAAGGCGCAGGAATATACCTCCGTTTATGGCCTGAACCACGACAAGCTGAAAGCCGCCAAGCCCGATGTCATCGTCATGCATCCCGGCCCGATCAATCGCGGAGTCGAACTGACAGGCGAACTCGCCGACGATCCCGTTCACAGCGTCATCCGCGAGCAAGTCGAAATGGGCGTCGCGGTGCGTATGGCGGTGATGGATTTGCTGCTTTCTTCGGAGGCCAAATGAATTACGATATCATCACCTTCTTCGCCGCCTATCTGCTGGGCAGCATTCCCTTTGGCTGGTTGCTGACGCATGCGGCGGGTTTGGGCGATATACGCGAGATCGGTTCCGGCAATATAGGCGCCACGAATGTCTTGCGCACCGGAAACAAAAAGCTTGCCGCCGCGACGTTATTGCTGGATGCGCTTAAGGGTGCTGCGGCTGTTTGGATCGCGCAGTATTTTATGCTCAGCCTGGGGCCTATTGCGGCGCTCGGCGCATTATTTGGTCATTTGTTTCCGGTGTGGCTGGGATTCAAAGGCGGCAAAGGCGTTGCCACCGGTATTGGCGTAATGACGGCTCTGGCGTGGCCGGTCGGCATCACGATGATTCTAATGTGGCTGCTGATCGCCAAACGTTTCAAAATTTCGTCGCTCGCCGCTTTGGTCTCTTTTGGTTTTATCCCGGTCGATGTTATCGTCTTTGGGCACACCGATCTGGTGCCTCTGGCTTTGACTGTCACCGCGCTTGTTTTCTGCAAGCATCGGGAAAATATTCACCGCCTATTTCATAAAAACGAACCCAAGATCGGTGCGAGCAATTCACACAATTCGGCAAACTGAAGTTAGGGATACGATATGAATGCGCTCCACAAAGGCGCCCTTCTCGCCGCAATATTCAGTGGATGGACGGTCTCCTGCTTTGCACATGATATGCAGGATATGTCGGATATGGATATGTCCGCGACAATGAAACCCGCCACGTCTCAGGCTGCACCCATAAATCAACCAAATGCTACAATGAGTGGTATGTCGTCTGCGACTATGTCAGCCAATCTCGGCTCCTATGCGCCGACCCGCGAATCCTCAGGCACAAGTTGGCAGCCGGATTCATCCCCGCACGAGGGGGTACATTTTATGGCGGATAACTGGGCCGTTATGGCCCACGGCGATGCATATGGCATTTACGATGCACAAGGTGGCCCGCGCGGGGATGCCAATTTATTCGCTTCGGGATGGGGTATGGCTTCGGCGCAGCACGCGGCGGGAGCCGACGGCACCGTCGATTTTCGCGCCATGATGTCGATTGATCCTTTTATGGGGCCGCGCGGTTATCCTTTGCTGTTCGCGACCGGGGAAACGGCGGATGGAAGAACGCCGCTGGTCGATCGCCAGCATCCGCATGATTTATTCGACGAACTTTCGGGAAGCTACAGTCTGCGCTTGTCGTCGCAGGATTCCGTTTTTGTTTATGGCGGCGTGCCCGGGGAACCTGCGCTGGGGCCTACGGCTTTCATGCATCGCGTTTCGGCGGGCGACAATCCGGAAGCGCCACTCACGCATCATTGGCTCGACAGCACGCATGTAACCTATGGCGTATTGACGACGGGTTATGTGCATGATGCGTGGAAAATAGAATCGTCGGCTTTTCGCGGACGCGAGCCTGACCAATACCGCTACGACATCGAGCAACCCAAGCTCGACAGCGTTTCGACGCGGTTGAGCTACAATCCGACGTCGAACTGGTCGTTTCAGACAAGCTGGGGATATTTGAAAAGTCCCGAGCAGTTGATGCCCAATGTGAATGAAAATCGCGTGACGGCTTCGGGTGGATATAATCTGCCTTTCGACGGCAACAACTGGGCGACAACTTTTGCCTGGGGTCGCAAAATCAATCAGCCGGGTAACAGGTTGGACGGATTTTTGCTGGAATCTGCGGTGACGTTACAAGAAAAACACACCATTTTTGCCCGTGCAGAACGGGTGGATGAGGATGAACTGCTGGATGGAACGCCGTTGGCAGGGCAACCTGTAACGGTAAATAAACTGAGCGTCGGATATATTCGCGATATGCCGTTCGCCACATATTTAAAATTTGGGGTTGGCGGCCTTGTGAGCCAATATGCTTATCCTGACGATGTCCGTGCGGTGTATGGTGCGCCGCCGACGTCTTTTATGCTATTTTTGCGATTGAAGGTATCATGAATCGGCGCAGATTAAACGATACCGAACGTACCGACTGGCTGCGCCTGTCGCGCACCGAAAATGTCGGCCCGATAACTTTTCGCCAATTGGTGCGGCGGTTTGGATCGGCGCGCGCGGCGATTGACGCCCTGCCCTTAATGGCGCAGCGCGGCGGCAAGAAGAATTTTAAAATGCCGACGCCTGCCGAATGCGACGACGAAATCGCGCGCGCCGAGAAAATCGGCGCGAAAATCATCGCCTGGTGCGAACCCGATTATCCCGAACCTTTGGCGTCTATCGAAGACGCTCCCGCCGTTATCACCGTTCGCGGACAGCCTCACTTGTTGCGGAAACGCTGCATCGGCATCGTCGGTGCGCGCAATGCATCCCTGAACGGGCGCAAAATGGCCGAAACTTTGGCGCGTGAATTGGGGCAGATGGATATTGTCGTCGCCTCGGGCCTCGCGCGGGGAATCGATACGGCGACGCATGAGGCGAGTCTGCCGACCGGCACCGTCGCGGTATTGGCGGGCGGGGTCGATGTCGTCTATCCACGAGAGAATCAGTGTTTATACGACAAACTCGCCGACACAGGCTGCATCCTGTCCGAAATGCCCCTGAGTCTGGAGCCTTTTGCCAAGCTTTTTCCACGCCGTAACCGGATTATCTCAGGCATTAGCTTAGGTATTGTGGTGGTCGAGGCGGCTTTGCAGTCCGGCTCCCTGATTACGGCCAAAATGGCTCTGGAACAGGGGCGCGAGGTCTTTGCGGTGCCCGGTTCTCCGCTTGATCCACGTTGCACCGGAACCAATGATCTCATACGTCAGGGCGCGGTTTTAACCGAAAAAGCCGCCGACATTCTGCATCACATCCATACGATGCCACGCCTGCTCGCCGAGCCCCCGGCGAACGATTTCGACGTCGCTTTGGCCCCGATAAGCGGAGATACGCTCGACGTCGCAAGGGAAAAAATCGTTGAAAATCTAAGCCCTTCGCCAGTGTCGGTTGACGAACTGGTTCGACAGTGTCACGTATCTGCCTCCGTCGTCCTTACCGTTCTGCTGGAATTAGAGCTAGCCGGACGTGCCGAAAGACAGGCGGGCAACAAGATCGTTTTGATAGGATAGCTGTGTCGCAAAAACTCGTCATCGTGGAATCGCCGGCCAAGGCGAAGACCATTAATAAGTATCTGGGCAGCGGTTATACGGTGCTGGCATCCTACGGCCATATCCGCGATTTGCCGCCCAAAGACGGCTCCGTGCGTCCCGACGAAGATTTTGCAATGGATTGGGAATTGGGCGAACGGGCCGACAGGCCCGTTAACGAGATCACCAACGCCGTTAAAAATGCCGATGCCGTCTATCTGGCAAGCGATCCTGACCGCGAAGGGGAGGCGATTGCGTGGCATATTCAGGAAGTTCTGCGCGAAAAAGGCATAGCCAAAAGCATTCCGGTCAAACGCATTACCTTTAACGAAATCACCAAAAAGACCGTTACCGATGCTATCGCCCACCCGCGCGAGATCGATCAGGATCTTGTCGATGCCTATATGGCGCGTCGCGCTTTGGATTATCTGGTCGGCTTTTCGCTGTCGCCCGTTCTGTGGCGCAAATTGCCCGGCGCGAAATCGGCAGGGCGCGTGCAATCGGTGGCCTTGCGCCTGATTTGCGAACGCGAAGACGAAATCGAAAAATTCCGCGCGCAGGAATTCTGGACGATTGAAGCGACTTTCACCACGGCGAAAAATCTAAACGTTCCCGCGCATCTAACGCATTTGAACGGCAAGAAGCTGGACAAGTTCGCGTTGCAAACGGAATCCGACGCGCAAGCCGCTTTGTCGCTGATCAATCAATTGTCGTACAAAGTCAGCGCGGTCGAGAAGAAACAAACTCGCCGCAACCCCTACCCGCCTTTCACGACCTCGACGATCCAGCAGGAAGCTTCGCGCAAGCTGGGCATGGGCGCGACGCGCACGATGCGTACGGCTCAGCATCTCTATGAAGGCACGGACATCGGCGGCGAAACAGTAGGTCTTATCACCTATATGCGTACCGACGGCGTCAGCCTTTCCGCCGAAGCGATAGAAGCCGCGCGCGAAGTGATCGCCGAAGATTTCGGCAAGGATTTCGTTCCCGCCGAAGCCCGCGTTTATAAAAACGCCGCCAAAAATGCGCAGGAAGCGCATGAAGCCATTCGTCCCACCGATATGAAGCGCCGCCCTGAACAGGTTGCGAAATATCTGGACGGCGAACAGCTCGCGCTCTACACGCTGATTTGGCAACGGACAATGGCCTCGCAAATGGCGAGCGCGGTTCTCGATCAAGTCGCGGTCGATATTTCCGGCGACAACGACAAAGCCGTATTCCGCGCCACGGGTTCCGTCGTCATATTCGACGGCTGGCTGAAAGTTTATCAGGAAAGCACCGACGAAGATCAGAAGAAGCCCGAAGGCGACGGCTACGGCAATGTCCGTCTGCCGCCGATGAACGAGCAGGACGCCCTCAACAAAAAAGAAGTCAAACCGGAACAGCATTTCACCCAGCCGCCGCCGCGTTATGGCGAAGCCTCGCTGGTGAAAAAACTGGAAGAGTTGGGCATCGGTCGCCCTTCGACCTACGCCAGCATCATGCAGGTGCTGCAAGACCGCGATTATGTGAAGCTTGAGAAAAAGCGTTTCGTTCCCGAAGACCGGGGCCGCATCGTCACGACCTTCCTTGAAAACTTCTTCAAGGAATATGTCGAATATGATTTCACCGCAGATCTGGAAACAAAACTCGACGAGATTTCCGCCGGCAAGCTCAAATGGAAAAAAGTCCTGCGCGAATTCTGGACGGGGTTTTCCAAAGCTATTGGCGAAACCAAAGATTTGAAAATTTCCGATGTCATCGACGCGCTTGATAATATCCTCGCCCCGCATTTCTTCCCGCCCGGCACCGACGGCACCGACCCGCGCGTTTGCCCGCGCTGCGGAACGGGACGGATGGGATTAAAGCTCGGTAAATTCGGCGCGTTCCTTGGATGCTCGAATTACCCGACTTGCAAAAACACGCGGCCTTTGTCTGTGCCAACCGGCGAAGACGGCGAGCCGCAAATGGCTGGCCCTCGTGAACTGGGCAACGATCCGACGACCGGATTGCCTGTGTCGGCGCGCGTGGGGCCTTATGGTGCTTATGTGCAATTGGGCCCGCTGCCCAGCACCCCACCCCCTCCTCCGCCCGAACCCGTGGGCGAAGACGGTAAGAAGAAAAAGAAACGCTCGAAAAAGAAAGACGACGCGCCGAAACCCAAACGCGTTTCCCTGCCCAAAGGCATGGA
>JBAVWC010000197.1:0-13376 GCA_049697595.1 Alphaproteobacteria bacterium | reverse complement strand
GCGCGGCGGTTCTGCGCCCAGGCGGCTTCGTTGCTGCCAACGATTGCGGGGCGTTCTTTGCCATAGCTGATTGTGTTGATACGCGCAGCGGCGATACCGGCGGCGACCAAGTAGTTCTTGGCGGCTGTCGCGCGGCGTTCACCCAATGCGAGGTTATATTCGCGGGTGCCGCGTTCGTCGCAATGGCCTTCGATTGTGACCTTATTGTTTGGCCACTTCTTGAGCCAGGTAGCTTGACGATCCAGCGTCGCTTGAGCTTCCGTGCTCAGATCCGACTTGTCGAAGCCAAAGAATACGCGGTCGCCGACATTGACAACAATATCGTCCTGCGTGCCGGGATGTACGGCGCTGTTCTTGTTGTTGAGGCTGTTATTGCCGTTATTATCGCCTTCGCCTCCGGTGGTGCCAGCGGTGTCGCAAGCGGACACGGTTGCGAGAACTGCCATAAGGCACAAAATCTTTTTGAACATCGTTTTTCCCCCTTCAGGAATCCCCGGCGTTAGTGGGTAAAACCCTGCGCCGGGATAGATTTAAGAATGACGCCGCACAGGATGCCGGGATTTTATTCCCAACTTCTTGTGCAACAGGTTAATTCTCTCTGTGGCCAACGCTCAACCAATTTCCCGGAGAAGGTTCTTCAGAAAATTCGTTGAAGGTCGTACGAGATCGAATGTGATGAGGCAACCTAGTCGGATGGGGCGTGTGAATCAAGACTGAATTCCCAAAAAAGCGACACAGACAACAATGAACGGCGACACGTGGCATGATTGCAACAGGAAAATAAGGCAGTTAAGGGATCGGGAGGACGAGGCGGGACTCGGCAGGAAGTGCCGTAGAATCAGGCTCCTATCGTCTTTCTGGCGAGCGCCGGTGACGGTGCAGGTTTGCCTTATTTCAGTTGGTGGATAGTGGATTGCGGAGGGGTCGGTTAAGCGAAGCTGGTTTTGGTCAGTGTTGCGACGGGATGATTGCCGTAATGGGGGCTGCTTCCCATGCCCAGAGTCAGGCCGAAACCGTGGCCGGCTTTGCTGTGGCCTTCTTCGGTTGCGGCGTTACGATAGTAACGCATGACGAAAACGCGGATCGAGGCGGTCAGCGATGACTCATCGATTTTTTGCAAGGATACGGACGTGCATATCTGATGCAGGTTCGAACGTTCGCGGCGGCAAATCTCGCGCAGACCGTCCCACATTTCGGGCTCCAGCCGCACGCTGGTGCGGTGACCGGAAACGACGATGTTGCGGCTGACCAGTGTGCTGCGTACATGCGGTTCTTGATCTTCTTTGGTGATAGTGATCGGGGCTTGAGAAAACGCTTGATTGCTGAGCATAGGGATATCCTCACAATGTAATCTGAAGTTGAAAGAGTACTGATGTACTCACCCGTTAGTTGTAATACAACATAAAACGTACTCAACTTCAAGTTGTTTTCTGTTTTTGATACGCTAATATGTACGCTACCCTAAATGATTCGGTAGTTGTCCATTTTTAATAGCGTCAAGCGCGCCCTGCAATATATAAGCGGCGGCGGTCTTGTCAATAACTTCATCGCGACGCTTGCGGCTCATATTATTTCCGATCAAAAACCTTTCGACGGCGGCGGTTGAAAGCCTTTCATCCCAGAAGACAACGGGCAACTCGGGGTTGAGCCTTAGGCCTTTGGCGTTTTTGTGCTGTGCGAGGTTGCGGATGAAGGCGCGCGCGGCTTGAGCTGTGGCACCTTCGCTGCCATCCATGTTTTTGGGCAGGCCGACGATGATGCCGCCGATATTGCGTTCAAGGATAATCGCGATCAGCGATTCGGCTGTCTCGGGAAATTTTTTGCGCACAATTGAGGCCAGCGGCGAGGCGATACAGAGGCCGGGATCGGACACGGCGACGCCAACCACTTTGCTGCCGTAATCGAGTCCCAGCAGACATTGGTTCTTTTGCAGAAGCGCGGGTAGTTCGGACAGGTTGCGAAGATGCATAGTGGATGATACTGATAGCGGGTCGTTTCAGCAAAGCAAAGTCCCGATTATGACCATAGATCAAAAAGCCGTTGCCAAAATCGCGCATCTGTCGCGTTTGAAGATTCCCGCCGAAGAGCAGATCAGCGTTGCCGAGGAGTTGAACAAATTGCTCGCCTGGGTCGCTCAATTGGACGAAGTCGATGTTTCGGGGGTCGAGCCTTTGGCCAGCGTCAACGATACCGCCTTGCGCAGCCGCGCCGATGTGGTGACTGACGGCGGCAAGCCTGAGGATATTCTTGCCAATGCACCGTCTAAAACCGCAGACTTTTTCACAGTACCGAAAGTTATCGAATAGGCGTAGTCGCGCCCGCGAGCGAAGGTGAGCAACCTTTTCTTGCGTAGCGCAGAGTAGTCGCGCCTTAACTTAAAAGGATTTCTTGATGTCCAAACTGACCGATCTGACGATTGCCGAAGCTTTGCAGGGGTTGAGTGCGAAGAAGTTCAGCGCTGTTGAATTGACTGATGCGCATATCGCGGGCGTGGAGAAGGCGCGCGGGTTGAATGCGTTTATTACCGAAACGCCGGATCTGGCACGCAAGCAGGCGAAAGAATCCGATGCGCGGCGCGCTTCGGGAAAAGCCGGTGAGCTGGACGGCATTCCGCTGGCGATCAAGGATTTGTATTGCACCAAGGGTGTCAGGACGACGGCGGCTAGCCATATTCTCGATAATTTCGTGCCGACTTATGAATCGACCGTGTCGCAGAAATTATTCGATGCGGGTGCTGTGATGCTGGGCAAGGTTAATCTCGACGAATTTGCGATGGGGTCAGGTGGAACCACCAGTTATTTTAAACCGACGATTAATCCGTGGTCGGGTAGCGATCCGGTGAATGCCGCGCGCAAATTGGTTCCGGGTGGGTCATCGAGCGGTTCTTCGGCGGCTGTTGCGGCGCGTATTGCGATGGGGGCTACGGGAACGGATACGGGCGGGTCGATCCGGCAGCCGGCGTCTGTGACGGGGATTGTCGGGATCAAGCCGACTTATGGGCGTTGTTCGCGTTGGGGAATTATCGCTTTTGCTTCGTCGCTCGATCAGGCGGGGCCGATGACGCGCAGCGTCGGCGACGCTGCTTTGATGCTGAAAGTTATGGCGGGATTTGATGCAAAGGATTCTACCTCGGTCGATGTGCCGGTGCCGGATTATGTTGCCGTGTTGGGTGGGTCGGTCAAGGGGTTGAAGGTCGGCTTGCCGCGTGAATATCGCATCGACGGGATTAATCCTGAAACGGATGCCTTGTGGCAGAAGGGTGCCGCGATGTTGCGCGAGGCGGGCGCGGAGGTGGTCGAGATCAGCTTGCCGCATACCAAATATGCGCTGCCGGTTTATTATGTGATCGCGCCTGCCGAGGCTTCGTCGAATCTGGCGCGTTATGACGGCGTGCGGTTTGGCTTGCGCGTGGCGGGCAAGGATTTGAACGATATGTATGCCACGACGCGCTTTGAGGGTTTCGGCAAGGAAGTACGGCGGCGCATTATGATCGGCACTTATGTGCTCTCTGCAGGATATTACGATGCTTATTATCGCAAGGCGCAGCGCGTGCGGCGTTTAATCCGTGACGATTTCACGGCGGCTTTCAAGAAATGCGATTTGATTTTGACTCCCGCAGCACCGGGCACGGCATTTGCGATTGGCGAGAAGAGCGGCGATCCGTTGCAGATGTATCTGGAAGATGTCTTCACGGTGCCGTTGAACCTCGCCGGATTGCCGGGGATTTGTTTGCCGATGGGATTGGCGCAAAACGGTTTGCCGATGGGATTGCAGTTGATCGGTCGCGCGTTTGACGAGGCGACGATATTTACTGCCGCGTCGGTGTTGGAAAAAGCGGCGAATTATAATGCGAAGCCGCCGTTTACGGCTTGATCGTATAGGCTGAAATCTTCAAGTTCTGTTTAAAAAACCGCGTGCGTTAAACGGGTTATCATAGTGGCTAATTTATTATAGTGGGCTTGCTCGGCGGCCAGTTGTGCCGGATGCTCCGGTATCATTATGCCTACTGACATTAATTCTTTGGGATTTATGCGGGCAACCGTGGCAATCCCCGCCCCGCCGAAAAAGCCGATCAGGCTGACAGCCAAGGTTATTTGAGCTACCGCCCGCCAGGAATTTCCATGCTTGTTCGCTTGGGTCACGGCAAATCTTCCACGTCAATAAATGCAATATTTTGCACATATGCACGGTTGGATTTGAAGAGTCAAGGAAAGCACGGAGGCTAAATCCCGCCCACCAACACATACTTCATCTCCACATATTCTTCGATGCCGTGGCGGCTGCCTTCGCGGCCTAGGCCGGATTGTTTGATGCCACCGAAGGGGGCGACTTCGGAAGAGATGAGGCCGGAATTGACTCCGATCATGCCGCATTCCAACGCTTCGGCGACGCGCCAGATGCGGGCCATGTCGCGGGCATAGAAATATCCGGCGAGGCCGAAAGGCGTGTCATTGGCGAGGGTGATGACTTCTTGTTCGTCGGTAAATTTAATCAAAGGTGCGACGGGGCCGAAGGTTTCTTCACGCATGAGAAGCATGTTGGCTGTGACTCCGGTCAGGATTGTCGTTTCGAAGAAAGTGCCGCCAAGCGCGTGCGGTTTGCCGCCGAGGGCGAGTTTCGCGCCTTTTTGGATTGCGTCTGCTATGTGGGCTTTGACCTTGTCCAGCGCGGCTTGATTGATGAGGGGGCCTTGGGTGGTGCCGGGAGTCATGCCGTCGCCTGTTTTTAATTGCTTCGCGGCTGCCGTCAGTTTGGCGGTGAAGGATTCGTAAATGCCTGCTTGCACGAAAATGCGGTTGGCGCAGACGCAGGTTTGGCCGCTGTTGCGGAATTTGGAGGCGAGGACTCCGGCGACGGCGGCATCGAGATCGGCGTCGTCGAAAACGATAAAGGGCGCGTTGCCGCCGAGTTCGAGCGAGACTTTTTTAATCGTGCTCGCGGCTTGCTGCATCAAAGTGCGGCCCACATCGGTCGAGCCGGTAAAGGCGATGCCGCGCACCAGGGGGTTTGTCGTCAGCTCGGTTCCTATCGGGGCTGATTTGCCGGTGGTGATGATGTTGAGAACGCCTTTGGGAAAGCCCGCTTGTTCAGCGAGCACGGCAAGCGCAAGGGCGGATAAGGGGGTGTTGCCAGCGGGTTTGCAGACGACGGTGCAACCTGCGGCCAAGGCGGGGGCGATTTTGCGGGTGATCATCGCGTGCGGGAAATTCCACGGGGTGATTGCGGCCACCACGCCCAAGGGTTGTTTCAAAACCAGAACGCGCGCGTCGGCGCGGAAGGAGGGGATGATCTCGCCATAGACGCGTTTGGCTTCCTCGGCGTAAAATTCGATGAAGCTTGCGCCATAGGCGATTTCGCTTTTGGCTTCGGCCAGCGGTTTGCCTTGTTCGCGCGTTAGCAATTCGGCCAAAGCATCGGCGTTTTGCATGATGAGGTCGTACCAGCGGCGCATGATCTGGCTGCGCTCTTTGGCGAGTTTTTGGCTCCAGCCGGGGAAGGCTTTGTGGGCGGCTTCGATTGCTTTGCGGGCTTGGGCCACGCCCATATCGGGCACGCGGGCGATTTCCTCGCCATTGGCGGGGTTTATCACGGGTAAAGAGGGCGTGCCGACCCAGGCTCCGTCGATAAAGGCCTGGGTTTTAAGGAGTCGCTTTGCAGGCATGTTAACTACCTTTCGTTTCTTCTCCTTCCCCCTCGATGGGGGAAGGCCGGGATGGGGGTGGTGGTGACGCAGGAACAAGCTCTGGTTCATATTCCGGCATCACCCCCACCCAACCCTCCCCCATCGAGGGGGAGGGCTTTGTTCGCATGTTCACCCTTTGCGTTGGCGGAGGGAAGTCGTTAGATTAGGGCGCAATATACACTTAATTTCTGAGAGCAAAAAGACATGTCGATAATTCAGGGTACGACCGGCGAATGGGAAATGGTGATTGGGCTGGAAGTCCATGCGCAGATTACCTCGCATTCCAAGCTGTTTTCAGGGGCTTCGACCGAATTTGGCGCGGCGCCCAATGCGCAGGTCAGCACGGTTGATGCCGGGTTTCCGGGTATGTTGCCGGTGATTAACGAGAAGTGCGTCGAGCAGGCGGTGAAAACCGGGTTGGGGCTGAAGGCCGAGATCAATATGACATCGGTGTTCGACAGGAAGAATTATTTCTATGCCGATTTGCCCAACGGCTATCAGATCAGCCAGTTCACGCAGCCGATTGTCGGCAAGGGCGAGATTTTGCTCGACCTCGCGGACGGCAGTTCGCGCACAGTCGGCATCACGCGGCTGCATCTGGAACAGGATGCGGGCAAGAGCATGCATGACCAGAGCCCAACCGAAACTTTTGTCGATTTGAATCGCGCCGGTGTGGGCTTGATGGAAATTGTGTCGGAGCCGGATATGCGCTCGGGAGAAGAAGCGGGGGCTTATCTGAAAAAGCTGCGCGCGATTATGCGGTATCTGGGGACTTGCGACGGGAATATGGAAGAAGGCTCGATGCGTTGCGACGTTAATTTGTCGATGCGGCGCGTGGGGGTGACGACATTGGGGACTCGTTGCGAAATTAAAAACGTGAACTCCATTCGCTTTGTGCAACAGGCGATCGAATATGAAGCGGTGCGGCAGGTCGAGATTCTGGAAGGCGGCGGTGCCATCAAGCAGGAAACGCGCTTGTGGGATACGAGCAAGGGCGAGACGCGCAGCATGCGGTCGAAAGAAGACGCGCATGATTACCGTTATTTTCCTGACCCGGATTTGCTGCCTCTGGTGCTCGACCCGGTTATGGTCGAGCATTTGAAGCGTACGCTGCCCGAATTGCCGGATGAGAAGAAGGCGCGGTTTATCAGCGAATATGGGTTGAAGCCTTATGATGCCGCCGTGCTGGTTGCGGAAAAAGCGTCGGCGGATTTCTTTGAGAAGGTCGCCAAAGGGCGCGACGGGAAACTTGTCGCCAATTGGGTGACGGGAGAATTTTTTGCCGTGTTGAACAAGCAGGGCAAGACGATTGAGACCAGCCCGATTTCCGCCGAGGCTTTGGGCGGCTTGGTCGATTTGCTCAGCGACCAGACGATTTCCGGGCGTATCGCCAAGGATGTATTCGAGGCGATGCTGGAAACGGGTAAGTCTGCGGCGCAGATCGTCGAAGAAAAAGGCTTGAAGCAGGTTACCGATACCGGCGCGATTGAAAAAGCGATTGACGATATTCTGACGGCGAATGCCGACAAGGTTGCGGAATATCGTTCGGGCAAGGATAAATTGTTCGGGTTCTTTATCGGGCAGGTGATGAAGGCGACGGGTGGGAAGGTTAATCCGGGGATGCTGAATGATTTGTTGAAGAAGAAGTTGTCGTGAACTGTTTGAACAGCATGAAGGTGGATAAAGCAATGAAGTATGCAGCGATAATGATAGCGGGACTTCTGCTGGCATCTTGTGCCAGCGTTGAGCCAGCACTTTTCCGCGATCCAAAAACGGGCCAAGTGGCCCAATGCACATCTACAGCAGCAGGAGGATTTTTTCCTTTGATTAATGCTTGGACGGCCCAGCATGAAATTGACACTTGTGCTGCGGCTTATACGAGAATGGGCTGGGTACAACAGTGAATGAAGGTTTAGCATCATGAAAACTGCAACAGCCCTTCCCGAAGCCGGAATGCCTGACACCAAAGTTTCAGTGCGGAAGGTTTTTGATATTGAGAGCGATTGGCAGGTGCCTGCTTTTTCGCAGACCTCAGAGCATGTGCCGGAGATTGATAGTGCTTACCGGTTTGATCCCGAGACGACATTGGCGATTCTGGCGGGGTTTGCGCATAATCGGCGGGTGTTGCTTCAGGGCTATCACGGCACGGGGAAATCGACGCATATCGAACAGGTGGCGGCGCGGCTCAACTGGCCTTGCGTGCGCGTGAATCTGGATAGCCATATCAGCCGTATCGACCTGGTCGGCAAAGACGCGATTGTTTTGAAGGACGGCAAGCAGATCACGGAATTCCGCGAAGGAATTTTGCCTTGGGCTTTGCAGCGCGCCTGCGCTTTGGTGTTTGATGAATATGATGCCGGGCGGCCCGATGTGATGTTCGTCATTCAGCGCGTGCTGGAGGTCGAGGGTAAGTTGACTCTGCTCGATCAAAGCCGGGTTATTCATCCGCATCCTTGTTTCAGGTTGTTTGCGACTGCCAATACAATAGGGCTTGGCGATACGACCGGGCTTTATCACGGGACGCATGCGCTTAATCAGGGGCAGCTTGATCGCTGGAACATCGTCGCGACTTTGAATTATCTGCCCGCCGAGGAAGAACAGGCGATTGTCGCGGCAAAAGTGCCGGGCTTTGCCAAAGCGGATAAGAAAGAGGCCTTGCGCGGTATGGTGGCTTTGGCGAATTTGACTCGGCAGAGTTTTATGCAGGGGGATATTTCCACCGTCATGTCGCCGCGCACTGTTATTTCCTGGGCCGAGAATTATGAGATTTTCGGCGATCTGGCGGCTTCGTTCCGTTTGACCTTCCTCAATAAATGCGACGAGGCCGAACGCGCTGCTGTGGGCGAGCTGTATCAGCGTTGTATGGGGACGGAATTGGCGGCATGAAACCCGCCGATGTCGATGAGTTCTTTCGCCGCCTTGCCGCGATAGAGCCGGAGCCGAAGACTGAGCTGAATTATGTCAACGCTTACACCTTGCTGGTCGCGGTGGTGCTGTCGGCTCAGGCGACCGATAGCGGGGTAAACAAGGCGACCGCCGAATTGTTCAAAAAAGTGCAGACGCCTCAGGCGATGCTGAAGCTGGGCGAAGAGGGGCTGAAAAAGCACGTTAAAACGATTGGCTTGTTTAATGCCAAGGCCAAGAATGTTATCGCTTTGTCGCAGATTTTGGTGGAGAAATTCGGCGGCGAGGTGCCGGGCTCTCGCGAGGCATTGCAAAGCCTGCCGGGTGTCGGGCGCAAGACGGCGAATGTGATTTTGAATGTTTATTTTGGCGAGCCGACAATGGCGGTCGATACGCATGTGTTTCGGGTATCCAATCGCACCGGAATGGCCAAGGGCAAGACGCCGGAACAGGTCGAAGAAAAACTGGTCAAGATTATCCCCCGGAAATGGATGGGGCATGCGCATCATTGGCTGATTCTGCACGGGCGGTATGTGTGCAAGGCGCGGGTGCCTGTGTGTCCGGCTTGTGTTGTGCGCGATTTGTGCGGGTTTAAGGATAAGACGGTGGAGCGGTAACGGCGATTCTGAAATTAAGGCCCCCACCCCCTTACCCCCGCCCGCGAGGGGCGGGGGAGCCTATATGGCACAGCCCGTTTCTAAAACCATCTGGCTTTTTATGCTGAAAGAGCGATGCAGCAAGAAAGACTCCCCCGCCCCTCGCGGGCGGGGGTAGGGGGTGGGGGTTTAGGTTTAGAATTTCTGCGGCGCTATTCCCCTTACGGGGATAATGCTTTATAAAGTTTGGCATGCGTATTCTTTCCATTCTCGTTTGGGTTTTTCTGTTGGGCTGCGGCGCGGCGCGGGCTGCCGATGCTTTGCCGGCGACGGTTTATTTTCCGGTGCTGCCTTTTGACGCGGGTGATAATGCCTTGCCGCAGATGATTCCTTTGGCAGCCAATCATCCGCTTGACGGTGTTCAGGCGGGGCTGACGCGGGCGATTATCGTTATTCATGACGATACGCGCGATGCGAACGGGGCTTTGTCGATGATGACGTCTTTGGCGGGACAGTCGAACGGTTCGACGATGATAATCGCGCCGCAATTTTTGCTGGCTTCGGATATTGCGCGCTATGCCGATCATTTGCCGGACGAGGGGTCGGCTTTTGCCGCGTGGCAGATGAATGGCTGGATGTCGGGCGATGATTCGGTGGGGTCGGCGGGGCATAAGGGCGTCAGTTCTTTTACTATCGTCGATTTGCTGTTGATGTATTTGTCCGACCGCACGGTTTTTCCCGATTTGCGCGTGATTGTGATTGCGGGGTCCGGTGCTGGGGCAAATTTCGTGCAGCGTTATGCGGCGTTTGGCATTGCCGCCGATTTGGTCGAGCAGCAGAATATCGCTTTGCGTTATGTTCTCGCCGATGCTTCGTCTTATTTGTACATGACGCCTAACCGGCCTATGGCTGGCAAACAAGGGTTTGGGTCTGTCGATGCCGCGGCTTGTCCGGGGTTCAATTCTTACCCTTATGGAACGGACGGGTTGAATTCCTATGCGCGGCGTATCGGGGCGAATGCTGCCAAGACGAATTACGCGGTGCATTTTGTGACTTATTTAAATGTTCCGGTTGCCGATGCCGTTCCCGAAAGCAATTGCGCTTCGTTGCTGCAAGGTGCCGACAGCGCGATGCGCGCGGTGAATTATGATTTGTATCTGCAAGCGATTTACAGCGATGTCGCGGCCAAGACGCAGAAATTCTCTCTGGTCAAGAATGTCAGGAACGATGCGGTGGGTTTGTTCGGCTCGGCCTGCGGAATGGCGGCCTTGTTCGGCGACGGTACATGTAAGGATTCTCCATGAGAATTCTGTTCTTTGGCGATGTGATGGGGCGCAGTGGGCGCGACGGTTTGGCGCAGTATTTGCCCGATTTGAAAACCCGCCTTAAGCCTGATGCGATTATCGTTAATGCCGAAAATGCGGCATCGGGTTCCGGCATTACGATGAAGATTGCCGAGGAATTGTTTGCGATGGGCATCAACTGCCTGACCTCGGGCAATCATGTCTGGGGGCAGCGCGAATTGCTGACTTCGATCGACCGCGAGCCGCGCATTGTGCGGCCTTTGAATTATCCGGAGATGACGCCGGGGCGCGGGGTTTATCTGCATTCTCTGGCGGGTGGGCGCAAATTGCTGATCGTTAATCTTATGGCGCGGGTTTTTATGGAGCCGGTGCTGGATGATCCTTTTGCGGCGGCTGAGAAACTGGTCGCGGCGCATAAACTAAGCGGGAATTTGCAGATTTTCGTCGATTTCCACGGCGAGGCGACGTCGGAGAAAATGGCAATGGCGCATGTGCTGGATGGGCGAGTGAGCGCTGTTGTCGGCAGCCACACGCATGTGCCGACGGCTGACGAACAGATTTTGCCGAAGGGCACAGCCTATATGACCGATGCCGGGATGTGCGGCGATTATGACAGCATCGTGGGGATGAAAAAGAATGTCGCGATCTGGCGCTTTACCCGCAAGACGCCAGCCCCTGAAAAGAAATCGCCCGCCGAAGGCCCGGCAACGGTTTGCGGCGTGTTGGTGACGACCGATGACGCGACGGGGTTGGCGGTGGGTATTGTGCCGGTGAGGGTGGGCGGGAAATTAAGGGGGACGGCATAATCGGCTTAATAGGCTTGACTCAATTATAAGGTGTGCGCGAGGATAGTTCGTCACTATGTAGCGGAGGGAACAATGAATACTCAAAAAGATCTGAAAAATTTTACGCCACGCGTTTTAGGAGAGAAGGTTTCTCTCAAACTAAACGATATGCAGGGCAATAGTCATCAAGTTGCAGGCATTGTAACCGGAATATCGTATCAGAAGCCCTTGGGGGGACTCCCAATGGTGGGTTGGGTATCCGTTAAAGTTGAAAATCATCCAGCCGTGGAAAAGATAACCGAGAGATGGAGTGAGCACCGCTCTGATCCTACGGTGCTTTTCCGCGACGGTGTTGTTGGAAACGGCAAGATGGGCTCGCCGGGAGAGATTTATTTGAGCGATTTTTCCTCGGCGGCAGGACGCAAGATATTGGTCGAATCCATGCAAAAATCCCTTGATGAGGTTTGGCAGCAGATGCCGGAGCCACAACGGAAAGATTTCACTGCTTGGCGGGAGAGCATGACTGCTCCGGTTATAACTCTGACGCTCTGATAATTCGCATAAAATCACCGGCATTTCAGCTTTTGCTGGAATGTCGGTGATTTTTTTATGGGCATAAAGGCGGCCAAAGATTCCCCTTTCCCTTCCCTTCGACTCCCGCTAAAAGGGGCTGCAAGGCGGTACATATTATTGCGTGTTCGGGATGCCTTGCCTCGGAGCGCTTTAACCGTCGGGGCATTATGAAAAACGTTGTCGTCGTGGGCGCCCAGTGGGGCGATGAAGGCAAAGGCAAAATCGTTGATTGGCTGTCTTATCGCGCAGATATCGTTGTGCGGTATCAGGGCGGGCATAATGCCGGGCACACTCTTGTGATCGACGGCGTCGAATACAAACTCAGTCTTTTGCCTTCGGGCGTTGTGCGGCCCGGCAAAATGTCGGTGATCGGCAATGGCGTGGTCGTCGATCCGTGGCATCTTCTGAAAGAAATTGAAACGGTGCGCGCCAAGGGCGTGAAGATTTCGCCGGAAAATCTGGTTGTCGCGGAAAATTGTCCGATGATTTTGCCGGTTCACGGTGCCGTGGATCGTGCGCGCGAAGCGGCGCGGGGCGAGGCGAAGCTCGGCACGACGGGGCGCGGGATCGGCCCGGCTTATGAAGACAAAGTGGCGCGGCGCGCCATTCGTATGTGCGATCTGGCTGAGCCGGAAATCTTGCGCGAAAAACTCGATTACATGCTGAAAAATCACAATGCGTTGTTGCGCGGGTTCGGCGCGGATGTTTTCGATGCCGATGCGATGTTCAAGGAAATTATGGAAGTCGCGCCGAAGATTCAGCCCTATATCGGCGTGGTGTGGGAGAAGTTGGAGACGGCGCGCAAGGAAGGCAAATTGATGTTGTTCGAGGGCGCGCAGGGCGCGCTGCTCGATATCGATCACGGGACTTATCCGTTTGTGACGTCGAGCAATACGGTCGCGGCGAATGCGGCGACGGGGTCGGGCGTCGGATCGAAAACCGTCGGGCGCGTGTTGGGGATTTGCAAGGCTTACACCACGCGCGTCGGTGCGGGGCCGTTTCCGACAGAGGATAAAACAGAGCTTGGCGAATTGCTGGGCTCGCGGGGGCGCGAATTTGGCACGGTGACGGGGCGTAAACGTAGGTGTGGCTGGCTGGATGCTGTGTTGGTGCGGCAGGCGGTGAAGACGGGCGGCATCGATGGGATCGCGCTGACCAAGCTGGATATTCTCGACGGGTTCAAGGAATTGAAGATTTGCCGCGCTTATAAATTGAACGGCAAGATCATCGATTATCTGCCTGCGGGACAACAGGCGCAGGCGCAGGTCGAGCCGATTTACGATATCTGCGAAGGTTGGGAAGAGACGACGCGCGGCGTGCGTAGCTGGGCCGAATTGCCCTCGCGCGCGTTGAAATATATTCGCCGGATCGAGGAATTGATCGAGGCTCCGGTGATTTTGCTTTCGACGAGTCCGGAGCGGGATGATACGATTTTGATGAAGGATCCGTTTGAGGATTAGAAGCAAGGCCCCCACACCCGCAAAAACTAAGACTTGCCAAGCGGCAAGCCTAAGTTTTTACTCCCTCTCCC
>JBAVWC010000196.1:0-1830 GCA_049697595.1 Alphaproteobacteria bacterium | reverse complement strand
ATTTCATAGAAAGGCGTGATTTTTTATCTATAAAACGCCTAAAAACAGGCGTTTTATCTCTCAAATAGACGCATTTCAAACAAAGCCATTTCAGAAAATACTCTCCAAATACTCATCCCCAGTGATTCGCTAACCCTCTGTATTTTCGTGCAAAAAAATATAGAGCGTGCTAAATCGTTTCGGTCAGCGGATGATTATTTCGCTGGTTTAAGAAGGATTTCGAACTCATGGAGGGCTGCATGGCTGCCGGGAAGAATAAAATGATCACGAACAAAAAAATCGCGACTCCGAAAAAGCCTGTCGCCAAAAAAGCCTCTGCGCCCGCGCCGATCAAGGCTGCGCCCAAGGCAGTAGCCAAAACGGAAAGCAAACCTGCGCTGTCGGTTTTAAAATTTCCGCGCCCCAGCCTCGTGGCGCAATTGGGCGGCAACAGCGAACGTTTGAGCCCGCGCTTGCAAGCGGTGATTGATAAAAGCGAAATCACAGATGCTCTTGCCAGTTTTGCGCGTGGCATCGACCGTATCGATGAAAATTTGCTGCGCTCGGTTCTGCATCCCGATGCGACTCTCGATTTCGGCCCCGGCGTTTTTCAGGGAACCGGCGGCGATTACGTTCATTGGGTTATGGGCGTGCTGCAAGGCATTCGTTCTTCGCATCATTTGATCGGCAATACGCGCATCGAGTTGGAAGGCGATACCGCTCTTTCCGAATCCTATTTTCAGGCGCATATCCGTATTGAAAAAGCGATTGGCCGCGAAGATGTATTTATGGGCGGGCGCAATCTTGACCGTTTCGAACGTCGTCCTTCGGGCTCGGCGGGCGTGTGGAAGATCGTGCATCGCAAGCAAATCATCGATTGGGTGCGCACCGAAGCCGTGTCGGATATTTTCTATCACCAGAATCCCGATGCCCTCTGGAGCTATCGCACCAAAACCGACGCTTCCTATCAAATGGCGCAATTCCCCGGCACGCAAACCGGCGGCAAACTGCCCTCGTTCCTGGGCCGTCATTATGAGAGCAAGAGCGTCAAGTTTTAGGTTCCGTTTATTTCTTGGGCGTCCGTGCCGCGATGAAATCCATCAGCGGTTGGGGTAATGCCGTTAGCAAACGTATCAACGCATATATCGGCCACGGAAACGCGATGCGCGCGCGGTTGGCTTCCAGCCCTTTGCGGATAATCACCGCTGCTTGTTCTGCCGACATAATCAACGGCATCGGAAACGGATTAACGTCGGTCATCGGCGTTTTGATAAAACCCGGGCAAACGACATTCACCTCGACATTATGCCGCGCCATTTCCCCGCGCAGCCCTTCGCCATAAACCCGCACCGCCGCCTTGCTGGCGCAATAAGCGGGCGCACCGGGAAAGCCGCGAAAGCTGGCTATCGAACTGATAATCGCAATCTGTCCACGCTTGCGCTGCGTCATGAACGGCAACGCGGCGTGAATGGTATTACAAACCCCCGTGACATTGGCGGCGAAAATGGCGTTGATCTGGCTCAGGCTTTCGCCCTCCCGCCCCGCCGTTCCCCCCGAAATTCCGGCATTGGCGATGACAAGGTCGATTGCGGTGATTCGGTCGCATGATTCGATCCAGCCCGCGCAGTCCTTTGCATCGCTGACATCGCCCGCGTGGGTTGAAACATCGGCACCGCGCTTGCGCGCCTGTTCTGCCACCTGTGCCAGCCGTTCTGCATTGCGCCCATGCAGCGATAAACGAATGCCAGCCGTGGCATAGTCTAAAGCCAAAGCCGCGCCCAAACCGCTGGATGCGCCTGTGATCAAAATATGCCGGGGGTTATGCATAGGCTGACTATATATCGTGGCGCG
>JBAVWC010000195.1:0-1689 GCA_049697595.1 Alphaproteobacteria bacterium | reverse complement strand
TTGTAATGGTTGCTACCAAATGTCAAAGTCTAGAAGCATGCAATTCGAACTTAGCGGGTTCAGAAATGTTTGATAATCAGGATTTTTTTAACAAGGTTGTGGAAAATACCTTTTGGTGTTGGGGTGGTAACTGGAATTGTCCATCATCATGGGGATCTGACGGTAGCAGTAGCAGTAGTAGTTCCTCTGGGGGCGGTGATCCTCCTCAAGATCCGCCACCACCACCACCATCACCTCCTCCTCCTCCTCTAACAAGAGTCGTGACACTCACTGCAGGCAAGTCGTCTAAATTCTATACGGTTACTCATGTTCATGACCCCGCGAAAGTTACCGTCACCAGATTGCTTACATGGACTGATCCAAATGCATGCTATGGCGCTACCTGTAAGAAGACAATTACCGGGTACCGAACTGTGACGAACGTGGTTACACTTCCTGGACAGACGTTGGGCAACACTGTGCATAATACAGTTACAATTCCATTAAAGAATATTGTGGCTGAATAAGACCATGCGACGCCATTACCGGATCCAGCTCAACTAGTCAGACATTAGACTCGGTCATTTTTAATTTTTGAGATTATCTACATAAAAATAATAATAATAATAATAGCAATAATAATAATTTAGTAATTAGTAATAATAATGGAATAGTTAAATAGCAATGCTCTTTCGTGTCCTTTTGATGGTTGGTTTACTCTTTAGCGTAGTACCGGTGCTAGCTCTTCTTGACAGTTCCATTGAGGCATGCATCGTTGAGGTCCGTCGTCGGCGACTATTTACATTTGTAGGTGCCGGTGATTCCTCTTCCTCTTTGATCGTAGTTTCCTCTTCAGAATTCTCCGAGCCTTCCAGCTTCGTATCGCTAACCGCGTCCACAAATTCAACTTGCTCTCTTCTCATCTTTGTTCGTAATGACGGAAGTGCATAATTCACTGGCGCTCCTCTTGACCGCCGTCGTCCTGTTCGAGGTGAATCTGCTGAAGAAAATGACGTGTCTGGCATTTTTTCGTTTTCTTTTGGTGAAGTTTTCATCCTTTTTCTGCCGGTTATCACTTTTGGTTCACCGGTCTTACTGCTGTCTATGTTATTTTTACTTGGACTTTGTACTACCAAGGGCTGTCGTTTTCCAGGCGAAAAGATCTTGACTGATGGCACATACATGTTGTTCTGTTCAATGCTTTCAACTGAATCTCTGAAAATGTCCTGCATCTTCTCGCTCTTGTTTGATCTGCTCGCAACAAAATCCTCGCCCTCTACATCCTCAGGTATACAATCATCATTAAACACTTGTGATATGCTGGGCCCCGAATTCGCGACTGCACCATCGCCAACTTCCGCACCATTGTTGTCATTTTCATCGTCAGAGCGTATCCTCTTCCGCCTTGTAATTGTATCCATATTCAACAACCGTTCCCCAGGAACCGTGGACTCCTGAACCTGAATATCCGAAAGCTGCGATCTGTTACCTCCATTGTTGCTATCTTCTATGTGGTGGTGTTGCTCTAAATTTGTTAGTGTATCTTCAATCTCGGACCATTTTTTTGACAAAACGTCCCGCAGCCTGGCAACCTGCTCATGCTGCTGTCGTTGCAACTTCAAATTCTCGCGTCGTATCTCGTAATTGCTATTCATCAATTCGGCAACCGTCTGCTCCAGATTGGCAATTTTGCTTTCGAGAGCTGCATGC
>JBAVWC010000194.1:0-1609 GCA_049697595.1 Alphaproteobacteria bacterium | reverse complement strand
GTCTTCGCCGTTGAGCCGATGGTGAACGTCGGCACCTACGAAACGTTTGTGCTCGACGACGAGTGGAGCGTGATGACTCGCGACGGAAAGCTCTCTGCCCACTTCGAGCACACGATTGCGGTGACGGATAACGGACCTGAGGTCTTCACTCTCGCGTGAGGGTTCAAGTCGGGTCTCCGACACGAAATATCTGATAATCTGATTTCATGACAGAAATTAGCGCCACCGAGGCTGCGAGAAATTTTGCGGAGTTGCTCGATGCGGTAGAACACAAGGGCGAACGAATTCTCATTGCCCGACGAGGTCGAGTGGTCGCCCAAATTGAGCCGGTTGCCAGGGGGCGCGGGGCAGATGTCAAGTCCTTGCTAAAGCGCCACCCGGCTGACGTTGAATGGTTAAACACTGTTCGCGAAACGCGGGACTTGGTCTTCTCGGAGGAACGGTTCTGAGCAGACTGCTACTAGACACGACCTTCCTCATCGACGCGGAAAGGTCGGACGCCAGTCTTGACGACGTCATCGACGATGACGACGACATCGCAGTGGCCGCTATCACAGTGGCGGAGTTGCAGGTTGGCGTTGAGTTGTCCAAGGGAAAGACCCGGCAGCGCCGCCAGGGCTTGGTCGACGACGTCACGGCGTTTCTCCCGATCGTTGACTATGACCTTGCGGTGGCGCGAGCTCATTGTCAACTTCTCGTGGCAGTTCGACGTCAGGGGCGACCAAGGGGGGCGCACGACTTGATCATCGCGGCGAGCGCGCTCTCGTCTAATCGACTGTTGGTCACCGCCGACCGAACTGCTTTCAAGGATCTACCTGGCGTGACGTCTCTATTTCATCGGTGACCGTTCGAAGAATCTCCTTCGATCGCACCACCTTCTCTCCGCCACGGCCTTGCTGCCCCGCCGCTTCTGAGCAAGTGAGCGTGATGACGTTCGAGCGCGCCTCAGCCGACGAATGCTCAGACGCAGCGCCGTTAGTCGACAGCGTCCAGAGCCCGAGTTCGACGCCGACGAGTGTGCCAATTACTGCCTTTGCGAGTCTCACCAACAGGCACAGTAGACCTCGACTCAGATATGCCGCATTGCGGCACGAGTCTTCCGTTGCGAACGCAACTCACCGGTCAATTCGCCCGATGCAGTCCTCCAGCCGGCTCTATCGCCATGAGCCAAAAGTTTTCCGAGAAATGCGGGAATGCTTGGCTGCAGATCGATTGCGCCGGGTTTTCGACGCGAGGTCTTCTTACCCCACTAATCGCCGGTGAGAGATTGCAGACCTGTTGCGTCGGGTCTCAGACACCAAGATTTTCTCGCGCCCGAACTGCGGACGCAATACTTAAAGCCTATGAAACCGCCCCCTGCTAAGAGGTCGCCGTCAATTGAAACTTCGTCTTGTGGTTTCCGCTGACACCACTGAATCGCGCGGTCAATCTATAGGTGCCAGTTGGGATCCGAGTCGATGGCGAACCCGATCGCTGATCCCATTCGAGCGTCCTCGCATACGTGGCTCCGGGCCTAAGCGAGTGTGCTATGAGGTGTAAGGCGCACACTCCAGGCTGGTCGTTGGCATAGCAGCTGCTCCACACCACATCGCCTCGAGAGTTCGTAACG
>JBAVWC010000193.1:0-8521 GCA_049697595.1 Alphaproteobacteria bacterium | reverse complement strand
ATTGGAAACACAGAGTTCGCGCTAAATGTTGGAGGCCTTAACGAAACGAGCCTTGCTACTAAGCTATCTTGAGGCAACGTGCTATGATTTTCCATTTCCTCCTTTGTTAATTTTCTTTTTGATCCATCTTTCAGTTCCGCAAATCCCCAATAGTATAATCCCTCAACATTTTGTCGCTTATATAGCTGCTTGTACTTAGTTTGCTTTGCATCCTTGCCGTACCACAGCAAAATGTCGTCCATTGTTTCAATGTATGTTGCGCCAAGAGGCATAGATTTTTTTCTAAACGGCGTCTGGCAAATATAATTCTCACTTCCAAATACTTCATCAAGGATATTCCTAACCAGATGAACATTCTCATCACTAATCTGAACAAATACACTGCCGGTTTCGGTCAGCAGATCACGCGCCGCCACCAACCTATCTCGCAAATATGCAAGATAGGAATGAATGCCGAGCGCCCATGTATCACGGAAGGCTTTTACTTGTTCTGGCTCACGGCTCACTTCCGCCGCCTTGCCGTCATCAACCTTATTTTTGCGCGTCGATACCTGCCAGTTTGAGCCAAATTTGATACCATAGGGCGGGTCGAGATAGATGCACTGCACCTTGCCGCGCAGCCCTTCTTTTTCCGCAAGGCTGGTCATCACCAGAAGGCTGTCGCCCAAAACCATGCGGTTCGACCAATGTGGTTGGACATTGTGGCTGTAGAAGTCGATGCGCTTGCTGAAATCATCGCCGATGCCGTTGAAGTCGGCGAACATATTAAGTTCCTGCTGCGCGTCGCCTGATTTTGAAATCTCTTTCAAATTCTCGATGATCGCTTGCGGATGGATTTTCTCCTGAATGTAAATCGGTACTACCGGCACTTCCAGATCGCTTTGATCCTGTTCGTCCTTGCCACGCCAGACCAGTTGCGGATCAAGCGACGGGTCGCGTGGGTACAGTAGGCTCTTGGGATGCTCTTCATCCTCTTTCACAAACCCACGCAATTCCTTGGTCGGGATGTTCGCCCGACTTTCCTTGTGCTTGATGCTGTCAACAGCGACGTTTTTCTTTTTAGGACTGGCTTTGGTCATAACGGTTCCAGAATTTATTGATGCAGGATTATTTGCTTATGTTCTCTTGGTGGCATCGTTTTTTTGAACACCATTCCGACGCAAAGACGGATCATCCGGCGAGACTTCGCGGACTCGCCCGTCGCGCCACACAACCAAAGGCGTCGAGGTTTGGCGCGCGCGTTCGACTGCTGCTGCGCCCCCGGCATTGGTGCCAAGAATGACGCGCTGGTGCATAGGGTCTTTAGGGTTCTTGGTCATGGCATTATCCCTTCGTTTCTGTATTCAGAATTTGTTGCCAGATGGCGGCGTCAGCGATTTGCAATTCCCCACCGGCGACTTTCTCGGCGATAATCTCCCCTTCATCTCCGACCGACACATTGGAATTGTCCAACACCAGCGCCGTATCGACCAGCGGCAGATAAAGATTAACCAGATTCCGCAACCCGGCGACATAGCGCCGCCGTATCGTATCTTCGGGAATGTCGTGCCCACCCTGCCGGACACGGAATTTAACCCGCTGCACAGCCATATCCGCCGAAGGCAGCCAATAAAACACCAGATTAAGGCGATAGCCTGCGGCACGACATTCTTGCAGCGTCGCCGCGTGGTGATGCCCGGCACAGGTCGTTTCAAAAGCAAAATTTTTCTTCGCCGTGATTAAATCCTTGATACGTTCGATCATAATGCGTCCGGCAGTTATATTCGCCGACTCAGCATTAAGAGGATTGACGCCCCGCGCAATCTCATCGGCGTTCACAAATTCAAACACCTCAAGATATTTCGGCAGCAATTCCATCGATGCCGTGGTCTTGCCTGCGCCGTTGGGGCCACCGATGAGGAAAACGTCTTGGGTCATGCTGACTGCGCCTTCACGGATTGTCCGCTGTCTGACTTTTGTTCAAGATAAGTTTCGGCAACATACAGCATGTTTGCGGCAGCATGATGAATGGCAAGTCTTACGAGTTTATCTGTTGCTCTTTTTTCTTCTGGCGAACCGTGTCCTCCTCCGCGGTTGCGGATTTCGCCAAGTGATTTCAGATTATTCATAAGAGGGTTTAGTTTGTCATCAGATACATGTGGAAATAAGCCATTCTCTTTGGCCTTTTGCATCAACGGCATATATGTGTCGGCCTTACCATAAGTAATTTCGGAAGCATCAAAAATAATTTTCAAAAGTGTTTCGACAGCTTTTTGAGCATTATCGATAGCTGACTCAAGTGCCTTTGGTGCAGATGATTTATAGTCATTAAATGATTGAGCCAGATATTTGTACGCTGGAAGAAATTCTGGCTGATTCAAAAGGCTAACAAGAGGGATAACCGCCGAATTTGTTAGATTTTCATCATCCACAGGGATTAGCATGCCACCAGCAAATTTATACCCTACTCCGCCCAAACGCAGCCTGTAGTTTATCTGTTCAACAGTCCATGGTATATTTCTTGCGTAGCCCTCTTTTAGAACTTGGCACATCATTTCAAGAGCAGACAACATATACTCAACATTTTGTTGAGCCTTGGCATCGGGCATACCTTTGAGCAAAAATGTTCTTAATTCATTAGATGGATAGTATTGCGATCCATATATATCGCCGCGATTGCCGTTCGCATTGAGTTGTCTCACCCCGATTGCATGTCTTATCTGTGTTACTATCGAATTTGATGCTTCTTCAATGTAACTCTGTATGGACGTTGTCCATAATTGCCAGCATTGTTCGCGCACGTTCTCGGGAAAAATGTCACGCTTCAACAATGAAGGCCACTCACCACGCTCGGTCTTTAGCCGTTCAAATAAAAGACTACTCATGCTGCTTTCCTTTCAATTTCCTTTAATTGCTTCAGGAAAGCGCGGATCGTGTTCTTGGCATCCCACGGATCGGAAATCTCGATATACTGCCACCGGCCTAACCCACCGTGATTATTGACGGCAGGCACCCACAGCGTACGGGCGGTATCGACCTTTTGCGCTTTCTCTTTTTTGGCTTCGCCACTGACTTCTACCAACAGGTTCAGCAAATTGTCCGATCCATGCCCATCGTCAATCCGTGCGATGAAGTCCGGGATATATTGGCGTTGTTCACCGTTCAGGATATAGGGAATAGTAAAGCGCAGATTATGGTTTTTAACGTAAGCCTTAACCTCGTTCATATCCTCCAGCCCTTCGGCCATTTTTTGTTCCCAACTGCCGGTATCGGCGACGACATGCGAAATGTGGCATTTATCAGGTCGCGTCGCATAGACCGGGCGGGTGGTATCGAAATCGACATAACGGGTGCTGCCCCATGTGTCATAGGGTTGCAGGATCGGTTTAACGCTGGGTTGCGCCCCAGTTTGTTCCCGGCTACCTTCGACAATCGCATGGTAAATTTTTGATGCCGCGTCGTTGGCAAATTCTGCCAGTAACAATAACTGCGGGAAGGTATCGTCTTTGCATTTAACCTGTGTTTCCAGCCACTCCTGCGTAATTTTCAGGATTTGCGGAAACAGCCACGGTTTTTCGCCTTCTTCGGATTTGCGGAAATAGGTGCTGTAAACCTTGCTGGCAACCAAAAACGCGACTTCGTTCAGGCGTTTATTCCGCAAATCATCCAGTGTATGCACGGCCTTTTCACCAACAATCGGATCGCATTGCACCTTGGTCGGAACATCGGCAGTCGATAGCGCCAAGCGTGACGTTTCGCCGAATTTATGATGTAGCTTGCTGTCCGCAATATCGTAGCGATAGCCAAGCAGACGCGGGAAGCGAATTTCCAGACCGATGCGATCTTCCAAGGCACGCACCCGCGTCGGGATCGGGCCGATAGGTGGGTCTTTGGTATTGCCTGAAGCCGGAATGAACGAGAACGGTACGCCATAGACTTCGGCATATTCAGGATCGAAGTGACCAGTTTCTGGATTGAGCGCATAACTCATGCGGCGCAGACCACGGCCTACAACCTGTTCGCATAGCAACTGCGTACCAAAGGCGCGAACGCCGAGAATGTGCGTGACCGTATTGGCATCCCAACCCTCGGTCAGCATGGAAACGCTGACCACGCATTTAACCTGTTCGCCGAGTTTACCGGCTTTGCCGACCGTATTCATGACTTCGCGCAGAATATCTTCATCTGTTATGTTGTCGGCATCCCGTCCGGGAAAACGCTCACGGTATTCATTCTTGAAGTTTTCAATCTCATGCGACGCGATCTTCTTGAAATCGGTGCTCATGCCCTCGCCACTCTCCAGCTGCATGCTGTCAACAAGGATCGTGTTCGGACGCGCCAGAAATTTATCGCGATCTACATTGCTGAAAATCGATAGCTTGCCGGGAACATTGACGGTGCTGCCGTCGGCCAAGGTTTTTTCCCAACCAGATATGTAGTCGTAAACCAGCTTCGATACGTTGGTATTGTTGCAGACGACAATAAAGACTGGTGGTGTGCGCCCGCGCGCACGCAGTTCGGGATTGCCTTCCCATTTACGATATTCTTTCTCATAATTGCGATAGAGGCTTTGAATAGCCCCTTCCAGCGCTACCGGAAGGCTTGGTTCTTCAGTTGCCTTTTCGGTGCTACGTCCCTTTTTGGGCAACCCGGCATCCTTAATCCGTTGCCATAATTCCCGATATGTCGGTTCATTGCCCGTGACCGAGTTATCATCGACCGGCACACGCGGAATCTTGACCAGACCGGCTTCGATAGCATCGATCAGCGAGAAGTCAGAAACAACCCACGGGAACAGCGTACCTTCCGGCCAACCTGAACCACGCAGAAAGAATGGCGTCGCCGACAGATCATAAATGGCGCGGACGCCGATTTTATTGCGGATTGCTTCAATGCCGGAAATCCAGATGCGGGCTTCTTCGTCGCGCTTTTGCGCTTCCCGCTTGTCTTCGCCCGTTAGCTCTTCTTCGACTGCTTGAATCTCCGGTCGTCGGCGATAGCAGTGATGCGCTTCGTCATTCAGAATGATTATATTCTTCTTGTTGCCCAGTTCACGGCAAACACGGCGCACCATCTGGTCAGGCGTTTCTGTGAAAGCCGATTTTTCCTGTCCAACGCCAAGGATTTTCTTGTTCAATTTTGGCGCATCGATCAATTCACGCAGTTTGAACGAATGAAAATTCGTAATCAGAATTTTGCCTTTGCCGAGGCTTTCCATGTCTTCGGGCGGCACAATATCGCGTTCGCGGTAATAATTGGACGGATCGTTGGGCAACAGGACGCGCAAGCGGTCACGAATGGTGATGCCCGGTGCGATAAGCAGGAAAGTGTCGGAGAAACGATTGTCTTGTGGGTTCTCCAGCTTGTTCAGGCAATGCCAAGCAATCAGCATAGCCATGACAACGGTTTTACCGCTGCCGGTCGCCATTTTGGAAGCAAGACGATTCAGTCCGGGATTTGATCCGTCATTGGCTTCACGCAATTCATTTTCAATCCAAGCGTCGCCGTATTTTTTGGCAACTTCGGCGATGTAAATAATGGTTTCCAACGCCTCGATCTGGCAGAAAAACAGCTTCCGGTCGCGTTCCGGGTTGTTCCAGTATTCCAGCAGGCGGCGCGTGGTTGGCGTAATGCTAACATACCCCCCCTTGCGCCACATACCCACACGATCACGGATGCGACCAACGGTCTTATTTTCTTCAATCCTATCCCCAGTCCACTCCGTATCAAATGAAACTGTTTTGCCCTTACGCTTGGATTTTGCGATGGGAATAAAATAGATACTGCTGCGGCGCGACGAAACAATCTCATTGGTTATGCCGCCATCGTCAAACCGGAAATGGCGATCCGGCTCCCGAAAGGGCGAATTGAGGATTGGGTTTTCGATGATGCTGTCTGCCATAACGCTATAAGTGATTAGTGACGCTAAAACAGGAGTTTAACCGATCTTTTCCTAAGTCGCCAGAATATTGCGAGACTTTATGAAACTGGCAGAACCCCGGTTGCGCCGCTTTCATATATAAATGCTTGGGATGCCCGATAGCCGGAACTTGAAAACCCATAAACCTTAAAGATTGCCTTCTCGGATTTCTTTTAAGGCTCCATCCACAGTCTCTTTGGCTAAATCTAAAGCGCTTTGAACATTCTCAAGAGCTTGAATGGCTCTGTAAGCAGCCCGTCCAGATGAATATGGCCCTTTGGGTGGAAGCTCTGGTTCACTGGCTGCGACAACATTTGAAAAAGTCAATTCTTGATTGATCTCCGCAATCCGGCCTTGGTTCACTCCAAACCACGCAGCAATGTCGTGATGTCGATCACCTCTGCCAAGCATGCCTTTTACGAGCGCCGCATCTTTTTTGTTCAACTTTCTCCCGCTTGGTTCAGCGCGCATTATGCAGCCTCCTCTGAAGAGTGTGCCCCGTTCGTGTCCTGCGGCGCATCTTCTGTCGTCTCGTTGTCAATCCCATTTATGGTTGACGCAAAAATGCTTGGCATTGCCCTTGTGGGGGCAAATAAAATAGGCCACCAGAAAGGCGATCCACGCCACCCGTTTGTTTCTGCCCCTTCTTGTCGGAATATAGCGAGAGTCGGCAAGGACTCAGAGGTCTGTCGAATTATTGCGCGGTCTTGATAAGAATGCGGTTCGTTGGAGAAACGCCCCCCTGAGCGCATACGTCCTATAGTCCTCCCTGTTTTTGCATAAAGCCAAGATTGGTTGCGTTCGGTCGGTGGCGATGCAATACGAGAAAAATATTCAACTGCGGCGCGGAATGACTCCCACCCAAATTCATAACCTTGCTCGAAATCCAAGCATGATTCTGTCAAGCAAATAATCTGGATTGCTAAATCAGTAGGCACTTTAATCAGCTGATCTGTATCCAGCGCTGCCTTTGGGATTAGGGCATCAATTGCTTGAGTAATAGCCGCCAGAGTTGTTTTTGCTTTTGTCTGGAAGCCAAAAGGCACATAGGCTTGTCCGGGGCGAAGCGAGACTATGTCCGATGCAAGAATTTTGTTTGGCGAGCATGGGATAACATGGTTTGCCTGATCCCTTATGACAAAAGCTACGCCTCTATCATGGGCGTGCGTTTCAAAGGCGTGCCGGAGTGCGGAGTCAAACTCATGTATTGAGCGAAGCGCCATATAATTATGCGCGGTTGTATAGAATCTGGTTACGGCTAAATCTGACCTTGGGCGGCTTCCATACATGCGTGCATGTTGAAGAACAGTATCTTGTTGCATGCGGCGAGGGGAGCGACCGTAGTAAAATCCTATGAGATTCGGGACTGTTATGCCCCGATCAAGAATTTGTCCGCCAATAAAAACATTATATGGCGTTCGCAGACGCAATTCAGCATTTTCATCAAGGAGGGCTTCCACATCATTATCTGAATTCACCTTCTCGATCACAACGGCACCTTTTTGAAAGGCGGCCTTTGTTTCATTAAGAACTGTTGCAGAGTCTGGCATTACAAGCCCTTCCGCTTCAACAGAACGGCGAACATCTTTGATAGCCTTATCAACCAAGGTGCTGAATATTTTATCGCCAAATTTTATCGCGGAGCGCAATCCCTCTATAATGTCCCCAGCTACCGTGTGTTGCCATGTATGTGAATTGCGCGAAGTTTCCACATGAACAATCATTGCATAACGCTTTAATGCTTCTCCAGCTTGCTTTTGTTGTAATCGACGAACAGCCGCAGCGACAACAAAGGTAACAAGCGCGTGGCGCAATGCTTCGGCTTTATCTGTAATCAACACTTGATCTTTTTTAATGCGTCTTCTGTCTTCCTTTTTTAGGGCGACGAGTTCATCTGGCTGCACTTCATGCCAAAGATAATATTCTGGTTTCGTTTCGTCATGCTCTCCAAAGTAATGGTCGCCACCAACATATCCAGAATGAATCGGCACAAGTTTGGTAAAGGCAGGACGTTTATCTTCAAATGTGAAATTTGCTCCCGGCTGGGCATCATATTCATCTGGTTGTAGATAAAGCGAATAAGGCGTCGCCGTTACCTGCAACACCGCTGGATTGGTTAATTCGCGGCGCAATTCATCTATGCGATCAGCGATACGCCCTTGCTCTATTTCTTCGGAACCCTTTTTCTTAGTAAACCGGATTGAGGCAAAATCGGCCTCGTCATCAATAATTAAAACGCGTTTTTGAGAAAGAGCTGGGTGCGTATCTGCAAAGAGTTTTACGAGGCGGCGCAAATTGTTGGTCTCCTTCTTGGAAACGAAGACCAGCTTTTGCTCATCAATTTCCCAATCAGCAAGGTCGGGGACAGTCATAATATCGTAAACAGCAAGCTGTTCTGCATCCCGGAAAATTGCGAATTCTTTTGAAATGCGATTGACTGTTTGCTTCGCAAGGGTTTTTGTGCCTTTTGTCAAAACTACAGCGACATCAAAGCCATTGTCGAATGACTCCGCGATTATACCCAGAAACGCCCGTGTTTTTCCTGATTGAATCTTGCCGAGAAGCATTCCCGGTTTCCTTGCATCAGTTGGCTGTGAGATAAGCGCAGCGACGGTGTCATGC
>JBAVWC010000192.1:0-2941 GCA_049697595.1 Alphaproteobacteria bacterium | reverse complement strand
ATTAAGCCCTCCCCCTCGATGGGGGAGGGTTGGGTGGGGGTGATCTTCGGCAAGAGCGCGGCGTTAAATGAAAAAACACCCTTTGGAAGGAGCCCATCGCAGAGCAAGAATACTGCGGCATAAAATGACCGACGCCGAATTAAAGGTATGGCAGATTCTACGGCAACGCCAGATTGGTAATCATAAATTTCGTCGCCAGCATCCTATCGGACGTTTCATTGTCGATTTTGTTTGCCTGAGTGCTAAACTGGTCATCGAAATCGACGGCGGCCAACACGATCTGGTATCGACGCCTGAAAGAGAGAGAACGCAGTTTTTAGAAAATCAGGGCTATCGTATTCTGCGCTTTTGGAATAACGAAGTGTTTGATAATCTTGAAGGGATTTACTTGGTGATCGAGGCTGGCTTGAACGGCGCGATCACCCCCACCCAACCCTCCCCCATCGAGGGGGAGGGCTTTTAGAGAGGCTAAAAATGAATATCGGCAAGATGATGAAGCAGGTTAGTGAAATGCAGGGCAAGATGGCGGATATGCAAAACCGCCTCGGCGATATCGAAGTTGTCGGTCAGGCGGGCGGCGGTTTGGTCGTCGTGACGATGAACGGCAAGGCCGAGATGCGCAAAATCGTCATCGACCCCAAACTTATCGACCCCAGCGAAAAAGAAATGCTGGAAGATCTCATCGTCGCGGCGGCCAACGACGCCAAAGCCAAAGCCGAAGCGCATGTCGCGGGCGAAACGGAAAAGATGATGGGCGGACTTCAACTGCCGCCGGGCGTGAAGTTGCCGTTTTAATGATAAGGTCTTGAAGTGAGCAAAGACGCTCTTATAAGAATCTGGCTATATACTTCAGGGATCTGGATTGTCTTCGCCTTTGCTTATTCGACCTATATTGGATACCTGTTTGAACAACCCCCTGATTTTTTATTCATATTTGTTCATATCGGGGCGCTAGAAGTATTGATCGCTCTACCAATTGCCCTGGCAGCGCTTATGGCTGTGATTATATGGTTGTTCAAGAAACGCAAATGATCCGCTTATCGAAGAAAGCCCTTTCTTAATGTCCCCTCTCGATCAACTCATGAAACATCTGGCCAAGCTGCCGGGCCTTGGGCCCCGGTCGGCGCGGCGGACGGTTTTGTATTTGCTGAAGCGGCGCGAGGCGGTGATGCTGCCCCTCATCGAGGCGATGACGCGCGCGGCACAGGAAGTCAAAGGCTGCACCACCTGCGGCAATCTGGGCGGCAGCGACCCTTGCGAGATTTGCCGCGATCAGGGCCGCGACCGGGGATTGATCTGCGTCGTCGAAGACGTCGCCGATCTGTGGGCGCTGGAACGCAGCCACGCCTTCCGCGGATTGTATCATGTGCTGGGCGGAACTTTGTCGGCGCTGGAAGGCATTCGCCCTGCCGATCTGAATATCGAAAAATTATTGGAACGGATAAAATCCAACGAAACCAGAGAGGTAATCCTCGCTCTTAATGCAACGGTCGAGGGTCAGGCGACCGCCCATTATGTCGCCGAACGCATCGCGCCCACGGGGGTTTCGGTGTCGCGGCTGGCCCACGGCTTGCCAGTGGGGGGTGAATTGGACTATCTGGATGACGGCACCCTTGCCGCCGCTATGCAATCCCGCCGTAAAGCGGGTTAATGAGGCATTCATCAGACTTTAACTATCTATGCCCCACAATTCGCAGGATTTCGCCCCGTCATTCGGTTTTGGAGTTCCTTGAGCCGTGAATATTGGTCTTGTCGTTAACGCCCGTGGAAAGATGTGCCTTGTCCATGATGAACCTTTTGAGGCTACCCCTCTTTGGGTAGGCTATCATATTGATAAGAAACAACTTGAGATCATTTATGACACCGGAAGCACCTATCCTATCGACTGGGAAGCGACCGATGAAATGAATAACTTCTTGCTGAAAATAAATAAAATCCTTATAATAAGGATGGAGAACAAAAGGCCTGTCGAGGGTTACGATACCAGTTTCTTACATATACAAAACGGTAAGGTAATTGAGGATTAAGGCATTTTTGGAGGACATAGAATATGACAGCCAAATACGCACTCCCCCCCAAAATGCTCCCCAGAGTTTTGGGCGACTGGAAATCATACCCTACCCACGATGACGTTGTTCCACGCATTATCGAACTTTATGGCGCAGGGACTATGCGCGCCTCGAATCAACCCGATGTGTCGTGGGAACAAAAGCTTGGAAATCCGAGAAGCTTTAACATCATCCGTTGGATTAACGATTACGGCAAGAATGCCGTGAACGAGTTTGTACTGGCGCGCAACCGGGTAGCGGGAGCGGGTGGCGACACGCGGGGCAAGAAACCAATCGCCCCAAAAGCGAAGCAACCCGGCAGCAGCAGGGACATGAATCTCGGCCTGACACCGGGCAATGGGCAGAGCACCTAAGAACAGGTTCTAACCTTTTCGCTACTATTCCTTTTGTAGATTTGAAATACTGTCCTTTCGGATCAACAAAAGGTCGTCCTCCCTATGCCCCACCCCGATCAATCCCCGCGCGAGGTTATGTCTTATGATGTGCTGGTGGTGGGTGCTGGCCCGGCGGGACTTTCCTGCGCGATCCGGTTGAAGCAACTGGCGCAGCAGCAGCAACGCGAGATTTCCGTTTGCATCATTGATAAGGGCTCCGAAGTCGGCGCGCATCTTTTGTCGGGCGCGGTGTTCGAGCCGCGCGCTTTGGCGGAGCTGTTTCCCGACTGGCAAAAGATGGACGCGCCGCTGACCGTTCCTGCGACACAGGACAGTTTTTATTTTCTGACCGGCACAGGCGCGTGGCGGATGCCCAATCCGCCGACGATGAATAATCACGGCAATTACATCATCAGCCTGGGGCGTTTCGCCAAATGGCTGGCGGCGCAGGCCGAAAATATGGGAGTCGAAATTTACCCCGGTTTTGCAGCATCCGAG
>JBAVWC010000191.1:0-2944 GCA_049697595.1 Alphaproteobacteria bacterium | reverse complement strand
CAAAAAAACCGTTTGATGCTGGCGCGCATTATGGCCAACCCCTGCGGCCTTTTGATCCTCGACGAGCCGACCAATGACCTGGATATGGATACGCTGGATATGCTGGAAGACATGATCGCCAAATATACCGGCACGTTATTGGTCGTCAGCCACGACCGCGATTTTCTCGACCAGACCGTGACCAAAATTCTGGCCTTCGAAGGCAACGGTAAAATCGAAGCCGTCATCGGCGGCTATCAGGATTATCTCGCCAAACGTAAAGGCGCGGAAAAACCCGCCGAGGCCGGAAAGGCCAGCGCCAAAGGTAAAACCACAACGCCCCAATCGACCAAAACCGGCGGCAAACTGAATTATATCCAAAGTTATGAATTGGAAAATATTCCCAAAGACATCGTCAAACTGGAAAAAGAAATCGCCTTTACGGAAAACCAACTGGCCGACCACGAACTCTATACCCGCGACGCCGAATTGTTCGATAAACTGACCCGCAATCTGGCGCAGGCCAAAGCAACCCTGCATAAAGCCGAAGAACGCTGGCTGGAATTAGAAGAATTGCGTTTGGAGCTTGAGGGGGAGTAGAATCCCTCTATCGGCGGGGCGATATGGGAAGTTTTTTAAATTTGATCGGCAGAAACACCAAACCAGAAACAGGCATTCTCGCCCTCGGTAGCGAGAGTATCGCCTTTTCCGTTACCCGCTCGCGCAAGCGCAAACGGACAATCGTTTTTAAAATGGAAAGCGATTTCAGCCTGCGCGTTCTCGCCCCTGTTTCGCCCAGCCTCCGCTCACTGACCAGAATCCTGCAAAACCGCGCGCCGTGGATCGCGCGCGAATTAGCGAACCGAAAAAAATCCCTGCCGCTGCCCCGCTATATCGACGGCGCGGTTTTCTCTTATCTAGGCCACACATACACATTACGCGTTACGCAAGGGGTGCATGCGCCGCAATCCTGCCTGTTATCTCCGCGTGTCCTACATGTGCATGTGCCGGATGAAAATCTGTCGACGGAAAATTTGCAGCAGGAAGTCCGGCTGGAAATCATGCTGTGGGTTAAAAAGCGCGCCCGCATCAAATTAAAAAAACGCCTCGATTTATGGGCCTTACGTATGGGCGTCACATATAAAAAACTCATCGTCACCGATCCGGAACGCCGCTGGGGCAGTTGCAGCGTCGATAACATCATCCGGCTGAACTGGCGGCTCATGCTGGCCCCTTTGCCGATTATCGATTATGTCGTGGCGCATGAATTGGCGCATGTCCGGCACAAAAACCACTCCCCGCGTTTCTGGGGCTTTCTCGCGGAAACAATGCCCGATGTCCAATCGCGCCGCAAAATTCTGCGCAGCATTGAGCGCGGGTTGATGCTATAATCTTTCGTCACAATTGCAGGAGGCAACAATGTCCGTCATCGTAGAACATAAATTCAGCTCGTTCGGCCCGGCTTTCGTTAAATATGGCATTACCTATGGCGCGGTCGCGGCGATGATTTTGTCGTACAGCGCCAATAAGTCGATCCTGTGGATGCTGATCGACGGCTGGCTTAGCTGGATTTATGTCGTCTTTTTCGCGCTTTTCAAGGCATAAGAAACGGCCTATGAGTGTTTTCATGCCCGACTGGATCAACAACACTCACGCCGATTTTGTCATTGCGGCCTATGCCACGGCGTTCGTCGCGCTTATGGGCCTGATGCTTGCGTCATTTTGCGAATACAAACGCCGCGTCAAGGAATGGCAATCGCTGCCCGCGCGCCGCCCCGATGAAACGCAATGACCCGTAAGCGCGCGCGGCTTTATATGGTCTTGATGCTGTTGGGCGGCGTACTCGTGGCAACGGTTTTGGTGTTTGTGGCATTGGGGCAAAATGTTTCCTATTTCCGCACGCCGACCGAAATTATGTCCGGAACCTATCCTGAAAAACAAAGCGGCCGCGCCCTCCGGCTCGGCGGACTTGTCGAAACAGGCAGCCTGACGCATACAGGCAGCGAGATCGATTTCCGCATCACCGATATGAAAAATACGCTTTCCGTTCATTACGCAGGCATTGTCCCCGATTTGTTCCGCGAGGGGCAGGGCGTCATCGCCACCGGTAAAATGGATGAGTCAGGCGTTTTTCAGGCGACCGTCTTGCTCGCCAAGCACGACGAAAAATACATGCCGCCCGAAGTCGCCAAAGAACTGAAAGACGCGGGACATCCGCAGTGAGGAAATGAAAATGAATCGTGAAAAACTAAAGACCGCCATTCCGTTTGTTATCTTTGGAATTCTGGTCGTTGTTCTTTTGGTCGGCTTGCATCCCCAGGAAATGGACAGGGCAAGCGCAACCTCATTGCGTGTCGGTGCCAGCGCGCCCGAGACTAATCTGCCGAACCTCACCGCAGACGGCACGCGCTTTATATCGAAGGCGTGGCGGGGGCGACCCTACATCGTCAATTTCTTCGCCAGCTGGTGCAGCGATTGCCGCGCTGAACATGAAGAGTTAATGACGCTCGAGGCGTCGCATATCCCGCTGATCGGCATAACGTTCAAAGACAGGCCCGACAAAATTTCGGCCTATCTAGACCACGCCGGCAATCCCTATGCGCTGGTGGTGCAAGACGAGGACAACCGCGCCAGCCTCGATTGGGGATTGGCAGGAGTCCCGGAAACCTTCGTCGTCGATACCCACGGAATCATCCGTTGGCACTATGCCGGCATATTAACCGACAAGATCGTAACGGATGAGCTGATGCCCGCTTGGGAAGCCAGCCAAGCGGCCCGATAGAAGATTTGACCACCATTTTTTGTTTATTTTTGTCTCGGGTTCGGCTTGTGCCTATTTGTTTCGTAAATGCAAATAAATGTATTTCAGGCAATAATAAATGGCGTCATTGATGTTTTATAAGGCATTCATCAGTCATATTATGGCTTTCAATAGATGTTTTGCTGATATAGGCCCCATTTAAAC
>JBAVWC010000190.1:0-2258 GCA_049697595.1 Alphaproteobacteria bacterium | reverse complement strand
GATCCTGTATGGCGCATGAATCCCTCCTTAAAAAAGGTGTTGCGGGGAAATGCTTTTGTGGAAAAGGGATTGGATATTAGGTGGAGGCTTATGCCATCTGCTGCGGCTGGCTTTGGCAAAGAGATTGGAACCAGCGTTCGGCTTCTGCGCGAAGAATCAAGGTTGTTCGTCCGCGCTTAATGATATGAAGCCGCTTGGCAGCAACTTCACGGTAGAAGGTGGCTTTTGAAAGAACATAGCGTTTGCAAAATTCAGATACGCGATAGGCTTCTATTTCTTCGCTCATAGGCATCCTCCTTTGCTGGTGTTGATATGCCGGAATCAAAAACGCCCCTTCCGGTAAGAAAGAGGCGTGGTGAATTGAGTGCAGAAATCCGTCATGCGGATACATGTCCCCGATCCCCAATTTTCAGTTGCGGGAAAACAGCCTGCATGATAAGAACATAACGTGAACGCTGAACCATCCCACGATTCCGCCGATAGCTCCGTCAACTGGCTGTTCCTCGACCTGAACAGCTTCTTCGCGTCCTGTGAGCAGCAGGAGCGGCCAGAACTGCGTGGGCGTCCGATAGCAATTGTCCAGATGATGACGGATAGCACCTGCGCGATTGCCGCCAGCTATGAGGCCAAAGCCTTCGGCGTGAAAACCGGCACGGCGATATGGGAGGCGAAGAAGCTTTGCCCCGGCCTCGTATTGGTCAAGGCGCGGCACAAGCTGTACGTCCAGTATCACCACCGAATTATTGAAGCCGTCGATACTTGCCTGCCCGTTGCCAAAGTCTCCTCTATCGACGAAATGGCGTGTCGCCTGATGGGGCGGGAGCGTGAGGTTCCAGCAGCAACGGAACTGGCACACAAAATCAAACAGGCAATCCAGCAGCAAGTTGGGCAGTGCATGACTTGTTCGGTTGGTCTTGCTCCCAGCGTCTTTCTCGGCAAAGTCGCCAGCGATATGCAGAAGCCAAATGGGCTGGTCGTCATTACCAAGAATGACCTGCCTGACATTCTGCACAGGCTCAAACTGACCGACATTTACGGCATCGCCACGCGCATGGAGCATAGGCTCAATCAGGCTGGCATTGAAACGGTTTCTGATCTTATGTGTGCCTCGCGTGACCAGTTGAGGAGAGTTTGGGGCGGCGTCTATGGCGTTCTCTATTATGAATTGCTGCATGGGGCTGATTTACAGTTTCCATCATCAGAACACACTAAAAGCATCGGACATCAACACGTCCTTGAACCTGAATTGCGCACAATCGACGGCGCGCGCCAATTTGCCCAGCATTTGCTAGCTAAAGCGGCAGAGCGCCTCAGGCATCAGGGCTATTTCTGCTGCCGCCTTGGATTAAGCCTGTCAGCGGTCGGAGATTGGGAGAAATTCTGGGATGAAAGTGGATTTCACGAAACACAGGATACAGATTTCCTGTTGGCTCGATTGACGCAGCTTTGGCAGAAAGTGCCGCGCATGAAACCCATCAAGGTTGGAATTGTGCTTCTTGGCCTTGTTCCTGTCGCGCAACACCAGCCCGATCTATTTGCTGATAATTCACGCCGCCAAAAGCTTTCACCCCTCATTGACAAAATCAACCGCCGTTATGGACGCGGCGCAATTGCCTTCGGCAAACCTTCAGACCAGATTAAGCAATTCACAGGCCATGCCGCATTTCAAAGGGTGCCGGAGGAGTTTGAGTTTTGATTCATAATTTGTGATAGTTGAAAAACCCAAGAACGTTTCTGGGCGCCAGAAACGGCCCTTAATTGACGGGGTCATATGGGCACACAATTTAAGGCAATGGCGGGTGAAAATCGTGACTTGATTGAAGATGTCGCCGTAATTTTGCACGATGATCTCCCGATGGACAAACAGGGGGGGGGCGAGATCGGCAATGCCCCCCCAACAGCCCTCCCTAGCGGTCGCGCAGGCTGCCGCTTGCGGAGATACCGTTCTATGACTATTTTACCAAAAGACTCTAACTTGTCCCGGCGACATAATGGGGAGAACGTCACAGGCAAACCAACAACCAAACAATCTTAGCCTTTGACACCATCAATACGAACGAGCGAATATTTGAAAAGCCATGAGCATAGGCACCAAAATTTGTATTTACTGCGGACAAAATGACCCAGCCTTTTTTAAGAGCGTGGAACATGTAGTGCCACAGGCGTTCGGTACTTTTGGAACCTCAACCCCTACGTTGGATTGCGTTTGCGATACCTGCAACAGCCATTTCGCGAAAAACCATGATCTCTATTTAGCG
>JBAVWC010000189.1:0-1660 GCA_049697595.1 Alphaproteobacteria bacterium | reverse complement strand
AACACCAGGCGTCGAGCCACCGATGATGGAGCTGCCATTCCACTGGTACGCAACGTTAACGTGGGGTGCGAGCCGGCCCGAGCGTGAGATTGCAGCGAATGGCTTGACGCCGATTGCGCCCGTCCCGAGGAAGTTCAGCGCATTCCCAGTGGGCGTGCGAACGTCAACACCCGCAGCCACCCTGATGCGCTCGCCTCTGTAGACTTGGGCTTTTACGCGCAGCGCAACGTCTCCGATTCCTGTGGCTGTCTCTCGAGCTGACTCCGTCGGAGTAAAACTGATCTGCTGTTGGTTGGAAAAGACCTGAGTTTTGCAATAGGGCGGCGTGCAACCGGTTGCGGCCACTGTGAGCCTCGCGCTATTGATCGGGAGCGCTACCGAGACGTCGATTCTGCTGGTGATGCCATAGGTGCCGAAGAACGCTACCTGATTGATCTTCGGATCTAACCGGTTCGAAGTTGCAATCGGCCCGCACTGCCCATCGGACGGATCGCACACATTGAAGAGAATTGGAATGTTGTTCAGCTTTACGCTGTCGATGCTCGAGAATGAGAAATATTGATAGGTCGAAGCCAGGAAAAGCTTGCGCGCTCCGAGAGTTTCTCCGCGTTCAACCAGCACCGGGCCAAATGTTTCAGTTCCTGCGGCCACGGGAATCTTCAAGCTCGGGTCAAGCACGTAAACAATGCCTGAGGCCGGCGACGCCAGCGGAACCATTGACAGTTGGCCGCCGATGCTTGCCATCACCGGAGTGAAAGGATTCGGACTAACAAATCCGTTGCCATAGGAATTGGGAGCCAAGCAATAGAGAGTCCCCGGTTGATTGATGCAGGGATTCGCGTTCGACTGCCCTCGCGCCAGCAGACTGCATCCGATCAACACGACAAGAGCTACAACCAATCTTCTTGACATTCATCATCCTCTCGAATCAAAATCCCGGCGCGGGTGGTGACCGCAGACAGGCAAAGAAGGATCAATTTACGGTCAACGGCAGCGTAGTCACAACAAATGCGTTTGGCGTTTGGCCACCAGGGCCATTCGATGTGGCCTGCACCGTGATTGTGTAAACCCCTGGCGGCGTCGCAAGCAGGTTCTCCGTCGGAGCGGTCCCAAAGCTTCCACTGGTGCCGCATGCGATGATGCCGCTTGCGAGCACTATGACAAGCGCGACCAGGAAGAAGTTGCGCATCAGCCGCTTCCGATACTCGCTGCCACGCAATCCAAACATGAACAAGCCGATGAGCGGAACAAGCCCGGCCAGCATCGTGGTGCTTGTCTTGCTGAGCGATGCAACCCCGCTCGCCGTCGTCGTCACCTGGACTGTAAAGCTGGTGACGCCGCCGGGCAGAGGATTCGGCGTAAACACGCAGCTAACGCCGTTGGGTGCATTGAAGCAACTGAGCGTTTCTCCATAGAGTGGATCGCCGGTGCCAGGGCTCAAGTTCACGGTATAGGTCGCACTGCCTCCAGGCGCGACGATTGCCATCGCGGGCGGAGACGAGGCTGTAGGAGGCAGGTAGATAACCGCTTTGATGGTTACGGTCTTGGTAGGATCGGCCGCCGAGGTTGCCACGATCGTGTCGGTCTCAGTAGCCGTGAGCGTCGCCGGCGCGGTGTACGTTGCAGGCACCGTGGAGGTGGGCTGAGTAATGGTGCCGCA
>JBAVWC010000188.1:0-1985 GCA_049697595.1 Alphaproteobacteria bacterium | reverse complement strand
CCCGCAGCCCGGCGCGCCCATCGTTGAAGGGTGTCTTGCCTGTCGAAACGCACTCCACAAAGTACTTCAGTTCCCGGCGCAGCGCCTCGCCGTGCTCCAGTTGCGGCGCCCACATGTCGCCCGAACGGTAAAGCACCAGTTGATCGTACACGCCTTCCTGGCTGGTGATGTCCACGCCCTTGTCGTAGATCCTCAACTTCTCGTCGGCTACCAGGTCGTTCCACAGCAGCATCTTTTTCTCGCCGCCAATCAGCGTCATCCGGATCTTCACCGGCGAAAGCCAGTTTACATTAATGTGCGCAATCACCTTTTCCGGAAAGTACAGCGTCAGGTAGGCCACATCCTCATGGCCGTTCAGGTGCTTTTGCCCGGTCGCCACAACCCCCTCCGGATTCAATCCGATCAGGTGATCCATGATCGACAGGTCATGCGGCGCCAGGTCCCACAGAACGTTCACGTCGTGCTGGAACAGTCCCAGGTTCACGCGCGTTGAATCATAGTAATACAGCTTGCCCAGCGCGCCTTCGTCCAGCAGCTGCCGGATCTTCTTCACCGCCCCGGTGAACAGGAAGGTGTGATCCACCATGATGCGCAGGTTTTTCTTCTCGGCCAGCTCGATCAGTTCTTCGCCTTGCGCTGCTGTACTGGTGAACGGCTTCTCCACAAACACATGCTTGCCGTTTTCGAGAGCCGCCTTGGCCAGATCGTAGTGCGTCCACACCGGCGACACAATCGCGATCGCATCGATCTCCGCCGACCGGATCAGCTCATTTGCGTCCTCCGTAACATCGATCCCCGGGTACAGCGCCTTCGCCCTTGCCCGGGCCGATTCGCCCAGGTCGGCAATCCCGACCACGCGCGAGCCCTCCAGCGTCGTCAGGTTCCTCACGACGTTCGGACCCCAGTACCCGTAACCAATGACACCGAAATTCATCCCAGCCCACCTTGTCTCCTCAACGCGGATAAATCATGGAATGCGTCGGAGCGTGTTCAGGCCCGGTCTTGCCGGACGCGTGCAGTTCAACGGTACAACCAGCAGAAACGCGGCAACTGCATTCTTAGTGCGCGCCCGTCCCTCGAATCACTGCCAACGGTGTCATCACCAGGATTTTCAGATCCAGCCACGGCGACCACTGCATCGCATAACGCAGGTCCATGCGCACCATCTCGTCGAACTTCACGCGGCTGCGCCCGATCACCTGCCACAAACCTGTAATCCCCGGTTTAGCCTCCAATATGCGGCGGCGATGCCACGTCTGATAGGCCTCCAGTTCATACCGCAGCGCCGGCCGCGGACCCACCAGAGACATCTCCCCTGACAGCACATTCAGAAGCTGCGGAAGCTCGTCCAGGCTGCTCCTGCGCAACAGCTTGCCAATCCGCGTGATCCGTTTATCGTTGCGCAGCTTGTACATTCCGGCTTCCTTCATGTTCACCGGGTTGCTATCGACCTTGTTGTTGATCAGCTCGGTGACAAACTGCTTGTGTACGCGGCTGTCGTTGTTCACGTACATCGATCGGAATTTCAGCATCGTGAAGCATTTTCCGTACTGCCCCACCCGCTCCTGCCGGAAGAACACCGGCCCCCGCGACGTCAGTTTGATCGCCAGGGCGATCATCATGAACAGCGGCGTCATCACCAGCAGGGCCAGCGCGCTGCATACAATATCGATGCCTCTCTTGACGACCAGCAGGCTCCTCCGCCGCTGCCCCGGAATCATCAGATCCGGATAGAGCGTCGGGTTGCTTGGCCGCCCTGTGTCGTCTTGATCCCAGTCGTCCGGGAACAGGTGAAACGAAAGACCCACCTGGGTGAATTGGTTGAAGACAAGCTCGTCCTTGAAGATGGTCTTGACCCGGTTCAGAATCGTGCTCAGGATGGTGTTCTTGTCGCTGATCTGCAGACCGGTGAACATCACACCGATCGCACTCCCACCCTTGTACCAGCCCACCACATCGGTCTCGCGGCTGGCCTGCAGCAGTGC
>JBAVWC010000187.1:0-1619 GCA_049697595.1 Alphaproteobacteria bacterium | reverse complement strand
GAACCTTCGAAACGGAAGCAGGCTGAGTGGTCCGGTCGCCGGACTGCGCGTTCAGTGTGAAGGCGAGCAACAGAGCTGGGAGAGCCCCTGTTGCGACGATATGTGCGGCGGAGATCTTAAGCATGTCCGCCTCCTCGCTTGGAGATTTTGGCGAACTCCTGCACCGGGGAGAAGGTCTGGCCTGGATTCGCTTAGGCCGGACAGCGTTGTGGCAGTTATGCTAGCACGAATTTGGTTGCCCTGGCGACTCCAATTTCCAGGCCTTTTTATGCCACGGAAGTAAGGCCGACGGTCGCCAGCGAGACGTCGACTTCTCGAACGTTTAACGTATCTGGCGCTGAACGGATGAGACCGAACAGTCCTTCGCGTCCTGGTGCGATGTGCGCGCTGTGCTGAATGTACTTCGGCGACCAGAAGCGTTCCGCCGCTGCGTAGGCGCGTTTGTTGAAGAGCGTCTCGAAGGCTTCGAGAACCATCGCCTTGTTCTGTTCAGGGGCTGTCTTTGGCTTCATCGGCTCCTTGTTGCCTGTGGTGGGGTTTGGTGCGGTGGTAGGTGGGGGAATCGGAATAGCCATGTGGCCCCGAGGCGTAGACGGTCTGCCAATCCACTTCGGCAAGCGGCGCATCCTCGGCGAACCTGTGAACCAGGTCGGGATTTGCGATGTAAGGACGCGGGTGCCCCCGGTCTCGATTTTGAGACCAGGGATAGCAAGAGCATCGAGCACAGGTAAATCGGAATTCAGAAACTCGCTGTTCGCGTATTGCCGAATCACTGGTCGATTTCTGATCGGTACCCTTAGGTTGGCCAGGGTCCGGAATTCAGCGCCCGGACTGACGCCGAATGATTTGCTGTCCAATCGGCGTTTTCGAAGACCCCTTCCTGTTTCGAAGGGCAAAGCAAGCTCGATGGGTGCTTATGGGGTGTCGGCCCCAATCGAAAGCGTGAAGCCGGTTGGCTTCTGCCGATGCAGCGCTATGAGCAAGGCACGGGTGTCCACTGCCAGCGATCGGGTACGGCGAGACGCGGTCTATTGGAGCGGGCGTGAGCCTGCGATCAGAATGTCTACCAGCCTCCTGGCGCTTTGCTGCCAATCAGCGCCGGAGCCCACATGCGAGACGCCGATCAGCGCTCGAAGCAGGTCGTATGCATCCAGGTCTCTTCGCAGATCGCCACTCCTCTTAGCCCGCTTCACCAGCCCATCGATCGCGGCATGGATCATGGTGCGTGAACCTTCATGAAGCCTGGACGGGCCTCCGGCAATGGTATTGAGAGCGGGCGCAATGATGTGCTTTGCGGCAATGTAATCGACCAGCAGCAGCATCCAGGCTCGAAGCGCTTCGACAGGGGACATGGTCTCGGCGAAACGGGCCGCGGCCGCCGCGAGTTTCTCCACTTCGTTCCGGTAAACACCTTCGATCAGCTCATCCCGCGTGGGAAAATGGCGATAGAGGGTACCTGCTCCAACACCCGCCTGCTTCGCAATCTCCTCCAGGCTGGCACTGGCGCCTTGCCGGGTAAAGGCTGCCTTTGCGACTTCAAGAATGCGCTCGCGGTTGCGCAGCGCGTCTGTACGCGGTTTCCGGGCGGTCGTCGAACGGTTCTTCGTCATATCCAAAAC
>JBAVWC010000186.1:0-1647 GCA_049697595.1 Alphaproteobacteria bacterium | reverse complement strand
GATCAAGGTTGCGGCGACGCGCGGATTCGGCGCGGAAGTAATCCTTCATGGCGCAAGCTATGACGAAGCGTTCGACGAAGCCATGCGCCTCCGCATCGAAGAAGGCCGCACGTTCATTCACGCTTTTGACGATGCTGAAGTCATTTCCGGTCAAGGCACCATCGCCCTCGAACTGCTTGAGCAGGTTCCTGACATTGAGGCTGTCGTCGTCCCCGTCGGCGGGGGTGGTCTCATCGCCGGGCTGGCATGCGCGCTCAAAGAGACCAATCCAAAAATTCGCGTGATCGGAGTCGAGCCGGAGCGCCTACCCTCCATGCTGCGGGCTCGCGAGGCAGGCCATCCTGTCACCATTGCAGCTGAAGCGACAGTTGCGGACGGCATTGCTGTGCGCCGATCCGGCGATCTGACCCTGCCACTGGTCTCGCGCTACGTCGATGAGATCGTCACCGTCGACGACGAAGAAATCGCAAGCGCGATCCTGATGCTGCTGGAACACGAGAAGACCCTGGCCGAAGGCGCCGGAGCGGCGGCGCTGGCCGCGGTGCTGCAATCGAAAACTAACCTTCGCCATCGACGGACTGTAATTTTGGTCAGCGGAGGCAACATCGACGTCTCTCTGCTGGCGAAGATCATCGAACGTGGCCTGGTTAAGGATGGGCGCCTGCTGCGCCTGCGCGTTTACTTGCAGGATCGTCCTGGCGCTCTGCACTCACTTACTCAGATCCTCACACGCGAGCGCGCCAACATCGTACAGACCGTTCACAACCGTGCCTATTATGGTGTGAGCCTGGGAGAAACGGTGATCGATATAACCCTTGAGACGCGCGGCGCGACACACATCACCGCCATCAGCCACGCTCTGCGCGAAGCCGCGTTTCGCTTCGAGCGCATTCAGTAGTTATTGCACCATTCGTTCCGCGACCTTTGCGGAATTGGTGGGATGCCCGAAAGCTAGAGTATTTTCAGAGTTGGTGTACGCAGCGCGAGTGCAATCCCCGGTCCCTCCGCCGCGGCGGACGAGGGGCCGGGGGCACCCAAATCCAAGTGGGTATAGCAATGCTGAGACCGCCCTAGCCGCATCGATTGCCAGGAGCTTCATGTACTCGCCGAAATTCAATCAAGTCTCCGACCGCTCCATCCTTATCGAGGCCATGCGCGCTTACTCCTTCGCTATTGTCTTCGGGCCAACATCCGGGGCAGGCTCCCCAGAGCAACCAGGGCCGCTGGTCGCTACGCATCTGCCTCTTGTTGTCAAAGAAGAGGGCGAGCACGGCGTAATCGAAGGTCACTTCGCCAAGGCCAATCCTCACTGGAAGTCGCTCGCCGGCCGCGAAACTCTCGTCGTCTTTCCTGGGCCTCACAGCTACGTCTCGCCAGCTCTTTATGATGAATCGCTCTCCGTCCCCACCTGGAATTACATTGCCATTCACGCCTATGGCGTCCTGTCGCTGGTTGAAGATGATGCAGGGAAAGAAGCGCTGCTCTCAGGGCTGATCCAGGCCAATGAGCCGGCCTTCGCTGAGGCGTGGCACGGAATGCCTGAGGGCTACCGCAAGACGATGTTGGCGGGGATTGTCGGTTTCAGAATTCCGATTGCGCGGATCGAAGGCAAGTTTAAGCTGAGCCAAAATCGCAAGGAGCCTGAAC
>JBAVWC010000185.1:0-3942 GCA_049697595.1 Alphaproteobacteria bacterium | reverse complement strand
TCTCTCTGCCAAACTTCGGTGAACAAACCGCCCACAAACGGGTCCTTGGGATCAGAGTCATAGAGCCAAAGCAGTTGGTGAACTTTTTCCGCAAATTCACCGCTACAGATATTCTTGTAACTATATGTTTCCATAATGCCCGCCGTTTGAATATTAATTTTTACAATCGAATTTTATCGTGTGGCGAATGTTCCATAGAATGCGTGCTTTGGTCAACCCTAGATCTTCTCTCCGATCAGTATTGCCAATAGGTTCCCAAACGCCCTCCCAAATTAATGGCATTTTGCAGACACATATAGCCCCCCGTCGCGTAGGCGCCGCTTCTGACGTTTGAGCCGCCGTGCGGGCCGCCAAAGTAGTAAAGGCCCGTTTGGCTATCGAACCACACGACGGTGTCATTGGGGCAACGTTGTTGCACCACATTTTGGGTGATATAGGGGGGAGGTTTGTTTTGGTCGTACACATCCTGCGCGTTGGCGCGCGCGGGAAACAGGGCGGATGCGACGATAAGAAGCAACACACCCGTTTTCATGTTCCTGCTCCCTAGAAGATTCTGCCGATCTGGATTGGAATGCGCAGGGTCAAATCGACATCCGGCGCATCGTTCGTAACGCCCGCCGCGATGTTAAAGTTGAGCGTCGTCGACGGCGTAAGGACATAAGACAACCCGATATTTAAAGTACCGACTTGAGCGGAGCCGCTGCTCGTGGTGAATGGCGTTCCCGAAGACAAATCGACCGAATGCTGGGTTGTGGAGAAGACATAGCTGTGTTTATAACCCAGCGAGAACGAGGTGTCTTGATTAATGGCAAAAGCAACGCCGACCAAAGCATTGATAGCATCGCCGGGATCGACCTCGCCGACATAAGTCGAGTTAAAATCACGGTTGATGTTGCGCGACATGTCATAAACATACCCAAGATTGCCAAATAAAACGGCAGGGTCACTGACCTTGATCGCGGTGACGCTGGCCTCGACAGTTTGAAAGCCGGTTCCGGTCGGCAGTCGCGTGGCGATGTTGTTGGCATCATAAGGAACATCATAAGGGCCGTCGGCATTGTTCGCCTTATAACGCAGATTGCCGATCAAGAATGGCCACCCCTGTTTGCCGTCGTTCATTTGGTAAGCAAGACCGGCATCAACGTCGCCGAGAGCATATCCCTGTACGGATGAAGTGTCCTGAGCTCCCGTGGTCGCATCCGGCGTGGATGTCGCATCGTTGCGATAGACATAGGGCACATGAACATCAGCCTCCAACCTGTTGGTGAGCCCTAGCCGAAACCGCGCCGCTTCCTGAACAACTTGATGTTGAACGGATGTGTCGCTGAGAGCTCCAACCAGAACCACCTGCGCAAGTTCTACGCCGTTGAAGGTGAACAGATTGCGCGTCGTGTCAGTATATTCAGTCGTGCTTTCAAAAGTCAGCATGCCCTTGGGCGACAAAACGCCCCCCTGATCGGCCAAAGCCGCGACTTGAGGGCGCACCGGCTGTTCAGGCTGCGCAGGAGCAGCCAGAGGAGTCATGCTCGATTGAGCTTGCACATTTTGTTGAGGCGCGGGAGCTGGCGACGGTTGAGGCGGGGGAAGCGGCAGACCAGCTTTGGAAACAGATTGATTGCTGCCCGATTTTGCCGCGTTCTTCTTTTTCTTCGTCTCTTCGTCGGTCTGGGAATCGAGAAGTACTTGCTGCTCGCGGATTTGCGCGGCTTGGGAGTTCAGCGTGCCCTGTTGAGTCTCGATCAGCTTCTCCTGTTTATCCAGCCGTGTTTGAAGATCGTTAATCTCGCTTTCCACATCTGCGCGTGCCGGCATCGGAAAGAAAGAGACACAAAAACCCAAAAACGTTAGAAGAAACAATCTTTGCGTGGTCATCCGCGGGAGAGCCGTCAGAAACTGCATACAACACCTTCGTCCTTACATCTAAGGTTGATTAATTTATTAACGCCTCCACTTACGAGTGTGATCTTAAATAGTCAAGCCACTCATACCCGGCTACTCCTTTGCCTAGAATCCGAGAGAACGCATAGCCACGTGCTGTGCCAATCCTACCGTCTGGCTGGCCGTCGAGTGAATTAAACCCTGAATCGCGGTCAGGCTTTGCAGCGAGAGGGCCGCGGTGACTGTTTGCGACAAATTAATATTGCTACTCGTGTTCAAGATGATGCTCGCCGGCGCTCCGGCTGCGGTTTGGCTAAGAACGGTGGCGACGGTACCGCTTGCATTTGAGACGGTCACGCCGCTGCCGCCGCTGATAGCTCCGATAGTTAAGCCGGTTGGCATGTTATTCTGCTGGAGGCTATTGGTTACCGCTGTCTGTATTTGCCCATTTAGTCCTGACGTATTCACAGTGATCGATTTCGTGTACACCTCGGCGCCATCGATAGCGGTTTGCACGTTCACGGAAAAATTAAAAAGCAATCCGGTCGGATCAACAAATCCCCCGCGCAGATTTTCCATATCATCCGATGAAAGCGGCGATATATCGGCCAGAGCAATCCGATCTAAATCCGGCATTGAATCGGCATGCGCCATTTGGGCCGCGCCGCACAAACCAACAACGCAGAAAGCAGTTTTAAGGAATGTTTGAGCTGTTTTCATAATCCCCCCATCAGGCTTGCCCCTATTGTTGTTGACGACAGCAGGTTAGTCATCGTCGGAGCTATCTGCCACGACGTTGGCGCCAGTGCCGCTTCTTGAGTTCCCAGATCATTACCGTCGCGAATTGGCGCATGAGCTCGAACAAAACGCCACTGTTCAGGATCGTTGTAAGCCATATGCGCCCTGCTAACCTTATTGCCGACGATCAGAGCGATGCCGTTCCATATTTTCGCGAACCCGTCTTTTGTATATTCGGTATTGCCGATATTGGGATCACCCACCAGCACACGCCCGCTATCCACAGCTTTGACGACGACGAAATGGTTGTACCCCTTGATATTCACCAGAGCTATGACAGGCAATTTGTAATGCTCGATAGCATCTTCCGTAATTTTATAGCCCTGAGACTCCAACCCGTGCGCGTTCAAATAGCGGTTCATGTCAAGCATGGAAAATCCTTCCTTGCGGATTTTGTCCTGATTTCCCTGCGCGAACATTTCTTTAAAAACGTCTTGCTCCGATGTCGGAATGCCATAGGCAAATGTCATCAAAGTCGCCACTGCCGCCGAGCCGCAACTGTAATCAAAGGCCTGATGCTTCACGGTCTGAAACGGCAGGTCGCGCCAACTGATAACGCCGACATCGACCGATTCACCCTTTTGCCCGTTATCGACGATCACCGTAGCACCGTCCGGCTTCTTGGCCAAAGGCGTCGCCGCCTTGTCTTTCTCTTTTGCCGAGGCGGCAATCGTCGCCGGATCATTCATCCCAATAGACCCGCTCGCTTCGCATCCGCAAAGCAGAAGAGCGAGGGCTATCATCCCCATAAGGTAAAGCGGTTTTTTGTGCGACATGACTCTCGCCCTACTGCATCATCAATACGCTCAGGCTCACCCCGGAATTGATCGTAGAGTTATTGCCTGTATTCATGACATAGCTGCCAAAGCCGCTGCCGCTAAAAGTAACCGAAGATATGTTACCGTTGGTCAAGCTGCCGCCCACATCCAGCGTATTGCCGCTTGTCGTCGAATTCATCGTCTGGCTGGCAGAGACGCTAATGTTCGTGCCGCCCGATCCCCGGCTCGTCTCCATATCGTCACTGCTCAAAGCATCGGCCGATGAAATGACCAATCTGTCGTCATCCGGCGCTTCTGCCGCATGAGCCGCAGAAGCCAGAGACAAAACTGTGAGGATGAATAAGCATCCGAAAACACTGTTAAAACCGAACGCCCGACGAAATGTCGTTTGCGGAAAATTAGTCATGACTTCCCCCGTGCAGATTTACATACACAAAAATTCTAAAGCCGTAGAAATGGGTATCCCGATCTGGCGCGTTGCCGCACC
>JBAVWC010000184.1:0-17459 GCA_049697595.1 Alphaproteobacteria bacterium | reverse complement strand
GTTTAACGGGAGGGGGCAGGCGAGCTAAAGCCCGATAAATCAGACCGCTATTTCCTTATCGCTGGAAGCAATGTGAACGAAACAGGAGGGAGATCAGATGTCTCAAACCGATTACGGCTGGTATAGTGTAAAAGAAGGTGGCCGTCAGGGTAACGGTTTTTTTGTAAACTCAAAAAACCAAATACTATATTGGCCAAAGAAAAAAGCGCCTGGATATATTGTGGATTCAAAAACAGCCGAAGAAATACAGGGAATTAGCCAGGGCGATGCGAATAAAAAGGGTGCTTATTCAGCAGGTATGGGGGTTGCCCTCATTTTTGTGAGCTTTGTTTATCGAGATCATAGCTTGCACGAGCAATTTAGATTTCTAACAGAAAATATTTCACGTTTTCCCGCAAGTCTTCTGGCTATCATTTTTGCTGGACTATTAATGGGGCTTCCTGCGGGATACTTCCAACGCAAAGAAATCGCCAACCTACTGGAAAACGGGCGAGTCATAGATATGCCGCGCCCGAAAGCCCAATTCTTGAAGCCCTCTGCATTGAGAAGCAAACCATACAATCCGTCAAATACGAGAAAAGTATTTGTCTATCTATTTGTACTGTCGGGCGCGGCGATGGGAATATCGGCAAAATTGAAAGCAGTCATGAATGGACGGTTGAACACCTAAATTGGGCTGACCCAAAAAATCAAATGGTTAAAAGGAAGTTTTCAAAATCCACACAATCCAAGCTTCTGCAAGGCGAGGGAAAAGCAAAAGGACATTTGATTGGGGGCTGCGTAGAAGTCTTGGAAATGCTCAAAGGCACCGAGTTTTGGCCGTCAATAAATGTCTGGCGTGGTGCAATCCTCTTCCTAGAGACATCTGAAGAAGCACCAGACGTCAATCTATTTAAAAGGTGGATTAGAAATTATGGTTCACAAAATATTTTATCCTCTCTGAATGGCATCATTTTAGGAAGACCAGGCGGACAAATTCCACTTGATGGTATTTCTCGATATGATGTGGCATTGAAACAAGTCATTGGAGAGGAGCTAGGTTTGATAAATTTGCCTATACTTTCCCAACTAGATTTTGGCCATACAGACCCTATGTTTGTCATACCTTATGGCGTCATGGCTGAAATCGACTGCACATCTGGGGCATTTTCTATTTTAGAGAACGCTGTTCTTTAAAGATTTCTAAGAGCCTGAGTTCTCATACTTGCTAAAATAATACCCCCATTCCTCTGACTTTTCGAGAGGGCACGAAAGACATCAATAGCAGTCAAGAGCCACTTTGCTAAAATTCAGCCTTGATTTTCCAGTGCCCAGATTTATCCTGTACGGCACGCCACTAAATTATTCCTTCAATTTCAATTAGATAAACAAACACACCAAACAGGATATGGGCGCGATTGTGCAATAGTGTATTGCGTCCCCTGAAGTCCAATCGAAAGGAAACAAACCATGGGTAACATTATTTTAAAAATCATGTTTGGCTCATTCATCCTGTTGGCCCTAAACCATACCTGCTTAGCTGATGAGCAGAATGAAGAAATTAAGAGAGCCGTTTTAGGTCAGCATCTAACAATCAGAAAGATTTGCGATGTTGGTCCCACACAAAGTAAGGACATAAAGGGATGCGCAGTACAAAATCCGAACGATGGGGTTACCGTCACAATTGGAAATATTTATCAAGACTATGCAGTAGCCTATGTAGATCAAGCTGGTTTCGGAGAAAACTATACCGTCTATTTGGAAAAAAAGAATGGAAAATGGGTCAAGCTTGACGAAGGCACGGGAGTTAGCCCATTTGACCTTGGAATTCCAGAAAATGTAATTAGCGAGCTAGGAAAATGACTGTCCAATCAGGCAGAAGCAACGTGCAAGAATATTCAACTTTCTATTTCTGAAACCAAATGAGAAGTCTTTTTTAGATATTGATGTTGATTTTCCAGTGCCCAGATTTATCCTGTACGGCACGCCATCCCTTTGGGCTTATGCAAGGTTTCATCAGGCATTTTTCCAGCTTGCGCTGCCATATTCGCCCTACAGTTTTATTCTGCCCAAAAATTACCGGGTGCCGAGCATCGCTTCGAGCCCTTCGGGCAATGTGACGCCGAGGGTCAAGCCCAACGTTTTATGCAAATGGGAAGAATCGCCGACAGAAGTACGGATATCGCCTTTACGCGGCGGCTCGTAATTATAGGGCAGATCATAACCGGTCAGCCGCGCGACCGTGTCGGCGAGATCACGTACGGAAGTCGGCACACTTCTGCATATATTCACGATATCGAATTCGCCGCTTGCGGACTCGATCTTCGTCATCGCGGCAACGAAAACCTTGACCGCATCGGCGACGAAAACGAAATCGCGCGTCTGTCCGCCGTCGCCGAAAATGGTAACCGGCTGCTTGCTGCGCATGCGATCAACGAAGATCGAGATCACACCCGAATAAGGCGACGCCGGATCTTGGCGGGGCCCGTAGATATTGAAGGGACGCACGCCCATCGTCGGGATGCCGTGAACATGCCAGGCGACGCGCCCGTGCAAATCGCAGGCGTATTTATCGACGCCATAGGCGGTCAGAGGTTGTTTGTCCGTGTTTTCCTTAATCGGCGTTTCGGCACAATCCCCATAGACGGCGGCAGACGATGTATAGACGACCGGGATGCGTTTTTGCATCCGGCTGACGGCCTGAAAAATATTGACGGTCGAGGTGACATTGACAGTGTGGGTATGGACCCATTCGACCACCGATTTTTCTACGGAGGCCACAGCGGCGAGATGGAAGCATCCATCGGTTCCCCCAAGAGCTCTTTCGACGGTCGCGTAATCTGCAGTGTCGCCGATGATCAGTTCGGCGCGGGGATTTTTGTTTTCCGTCCTGCCGGTCGACAGATCGTCGAGGATGACGACATCATGCCCTTGCGTGATTAGCGCGTCGACCAGGTGCGAACCGATGAAGCCACAGCCGCCGGTTACCAGATAACGACGCGAAGATTGTTCGAGAGAAGCCATTTTGCGATTTTGTCCTGTTTTGCAGCCTGTTTTCAAAGAGGTACAGGCTGAAAAACCGAAACTCAAGAAAATAAGACCTGCGGCGAGTGGAGGCCGACAAAAATGTCACAGAGCGTTGCGCTATTTCAATGACATAGCCTGTCATGTTTTCATAACAAGTGAAGGAAAAATGGTGGCATGACCGATTAAATTCTTGTTTTGAAATTATTCGCTGACTACAGTCCGGACAAGTATCAAAAAACCGCTCACGGAAGGCCGCTAATGATCACGCGCCTCTCTCTTTACATTTTATGCGCCGTTCTGGCGCTTTTGTTGTCGTCACGCGTCGTTTATGCCGAGCAGGATACGCATGAAAAATACGCGGTTTATTACGCCGACAAAATCCCGGTCGAGCGTTTCAAGCCCTATCATTTCCTGGTTCTGGATGGCCAGCATCACCCGTCTTTGCAGCCACTCAAGGAGGACGGCAAGCTGGTGATCGCCTATATCTCGCTCGGCGAAGTCGACATGACCAGCCCCTCCTACGCGACACTGCAAAGCCATGGGCTGATCCTGAAAGAGAACAAGAACTGGAAGGGCAGTTTCTTTGTCGATATACGCAATCCGCTGTGGCCCAAAATCGTGATCGAAGACCTGATACCGCAGCTCCTGCGGCAAGGATTCGACGGCGTGTTTCTCGATACGCTCGACAATCCGAGCGAACTTGAGGAAGAAAACCCCAAACTGTATCACGGCATGACCGACGCTGCGGCGCATCTGGTCGAGGCGATACGTCTAAACTACCCGCAGATCAAGATCATGATGAACAGGGGTTATGCGCTGCTGCCCAAGGTCGCGGCCTCGACCGACATGGTTTTAGCCGAGTCCCTCTATTACGACTATAATTTCGACACCAAGACCTATGGCAAAGTCTCGGCGCAGGATTACGCCGAGCAGTTGAAGGCGCTGAAGGACGCGCAGCGTATCAATCCGCAGCTCAAGATATACAGCCTCGATTATGCGCAGCCCACGGACACGAAAACGATTGCCGATATATATAAGACCGAGCGCGCCAACGGGTTCACCCCCTATGTCGCGACGGTAGGCCTCGATCTGCTGGTCGACGAACCAAAAGGCAATTGATGCGTGCTTATACCCATATGCTGGCGCTTGCGGCTGCGCTGCTGTGCGGTTTCACATGTATGGCCGCGGCCGAAGAAATCGTGCCGCGCACGATCATCGCACTTTATAGCGGCGATGACGTGCAGGATTCCTATATCCATACCGTTGCGGAGATGCCGCTCAATCATCTAGGCCTTACCGTCGAATTTCACAATATCCGCGATCCCCTGCCCGACATCGCGGCGCGCAAAGACGTGCGCGGAGTCATCACCTGGTTCTACGGCGACGCCGGGCTCGACGCGGCGTCCTATCTGACCTGGGCGAACGCCGCGATCGAAGCCGGAAAGAAATATGTGATTATAGGCTCCCTTGGTATCGCTGAAGGCAAGCAGTATCGCGACAATTCGCTGCTCGCCACGCGCTTCCTCGACATGCTCGGGATCCGCATGATCGACCGCTGGGTGGAACATCCGCTCGACGTCACTTACGCCTATAACACGCCCGAACTTTTTTTGACGCGTGCACCCTATGGCTGGACGCATCCCGGCTATCAGATCGTCGAGGCCGAGGATGATAAGGTGCGCTTGCATCTCGCGGCGCACCGCGCGGGGACGCAAACCGAAGATTCGGCCCTGATCCTGACCAGCCCCTCCGGCGGCTACATGAATGCCGATTACGCGATCCGCGCCAACAATCACGACGGATCGGAAGTCACGCAATGGATGATCGACCCGTTCCTGTTCTTCCGCTTGGCTTTCGCCACCGACGAGGTGCCGAAGCCGGACACGACGACTGAGGACGGGCGGCGCATCTATTACAGCAACATCGATGGCGACGGCTGGAACAATGTGACACAACTCGAAGAATACCGCGACAAGCACACGCTGTCTTCCGAAGTCGTCATGGAAAAAGCGGTCAAACCCTATCCCGACCTGCCGGTCATGATCGCGCCGATCGTCGGCGACGTGGATACCGCTTGGGTTGGCAGCGAGGAAAGCCGCCGCGTCACGCGCGAATTGTGGGCGCTGCCGTGGGTCGAGGCCGGATCGCACACATACAGTCATCCGTTCGACTGGTCTTTCTTTAAAAACGGCGACGCGGACGCGGAAATCCCGTTCCTGAAGCTGTACAAATACAAGGGGCCGGTCTGGAAGCCCACCGACCCGGCGGCAGCCGCAAAGATGAAAGCGCCCACCTTGTCGCAAGGGTTCGACGTGCCGCGCGCCTTCGCCGTCGAGCGGTTCGACCTTCATAAGGAGATCGCGGGGTCAATCGCAGCGCTGCAACCCCTGCTGCCGAAAGGCAAGCGTATCGAGGTTTTGGCCTGGTCCGGCAATTGCGTGCCGTGGGAGGAAGCCGTGCATCTGACCCGCGTGGCAGGTGTCCAGAACATCAACGGCGGCGATACGCGTTTCGATCCGGATTACCCCGCCTACGCTTCCGTCGCGCCGATCGGACGTCAAGTCGGCCAGGAAAGGCAGATTTACGTCTCGAGCAGCAACGAAAATACCTATACCGACCTGTGGACCGAAAATTTTCACGCCTTCCGATACTTACGCAAAACGCTCGACGACAACGAGACGCCTTTCAGGCTCAAACCATTCACGATCTATTACCATATGTATTCGGGTGAACGCGCGGCCAGCCTCAGCGCCCTGCTCAGCAACCTCGATTACGCGCGTACACAGGACGTTATTCCCATCAAGGTCAGCAGATTCACACACATCGCCGAAGGATTTTACGGTGCGCGTTTCGTAGCCATGGATCGCGACATGTGGCGCGTGGAAAATCGCGGCACGCTCAACACAATTCGCTTTGATCACGGCGCGCTGCGCGCGGTCGATTTCAAGCGATCAGAGGGCGTCATCGGACAACGGCGCTTTCAGGGCAGCCTTTACGTTTCGCTCGACCCGGCAGCCAAGGAGCCCGTGATCGCACTGAGGGACGACGACCGCTACTACGCTCAGCCGGAAGACAGCACGCCCTATCTGATCGAGAGTCGCTGGGAAATCTCGAGCCTGTCGCGGTCGGAGCAGAAAATCGGCTTCACCGCGCAGGGATATGGCAACGGCGAGATGATATGGCAGGTGTCCGCGCCCGGCCATTATCGCGCGACCCTGCAGGGCAAAAGCTTTGACGGCGAGGCTGGCAACGACCGTTTGCTGAAGTTTTCATTAGACGGCGACGCGCTGGAGCCGGTGCAGGTCATCGTGACAAGGGTAGGCAATGCGCCCTAGCAATCGCACCATTCTTTATGCCCTGCTACTGACGGGCGGCGTCGCCGGGATCGGTATTTATATCGCGCCGAGCCCGAAGGAAATCGGGCTGATGCAAATGAACGACCGCGATTTCAGCGAGGCGTTCAAAAGCTTTTCTGTCCTGCATGCGGCGGGAGACAATTCTATCAATGTGGCATCGCCGCTCATCAATCTCGACATCTACTACGGCGATATCGACAAGGCGATAGAAGTTCTAACGCAATACCTGGCCGATCACCCACATTCGGCGGAAGGATACAAGCGGCTGGCCGAACTTTACAAATCCTCGCAGCGGCTCGATCATTACTGCGCTGCGCTGGAGATATTGCAGAAGCTTTCTCCTTCGACCGGCAATCTCCGCGACCTTGCCGATACCTACGATTTTCTCGGCCGCCGCGAGGAGGAAATGGGCGCGCTGACGCGTCTCATTTCTAGCAAGGACTACAATCCCGCGGACGAGGATTATATCAAGCTTGCCACTTTCCTGCATGTGGCCGGAAAATCCGACGAAGCCGTCAACGTCATTCGAAGCTATATTAAGGATCGCGATTACGAGGTCGGAGCAAACACGGCGTCGCTGGCCGTTCACCTGCTGCTCGAGGAAGGCAAGATCGACAAGGCCGAAGACATTGCGGCCCGCTATGCGGTACGGTCGGGCGACGTCAATGCGGCGATCGCCCTGGCCTCGCAATTCGAGGAACGGCGTCAGCCCGATGCCGCCTACGATTTGCTTAAGCCTTTTGCCAAAGATGTTGGCAAATCGCCCGAACTCGAGCAACAGATCGTCAATATTCTGCTCGCGCAGCGCAAGGACGACGAAGCGATGGCGATGCTCAAGGGCCAGTACCAATCGGGCACCCTACCCCCTTTGCTTGCGCCTGCGCTGATCGATCTTGCCATCGCGCAAAAGGATTTCACGCTGGCGGACGACGTCCTAAAAAAATCCGATGCCGCTGCGATGCCTGAAGATGCTTTGCTGCGCTATGCCAATTTCGCGCAGCAGACCAAACGGCAGACGCTCGCGCAAATCCTGCGCGAACGCCTGGGGCCGGATTATCTGCGGTTGGCGCCATTGCTGGATGCCGTGCTGATGATCGGCGTCAACGACACTTCCGACTCCCTGAAGACATTGCGGGCGGTGCCGGCAAAATACATGGTTTCGTCGACAGAACGGCTTACGGTTGCGAGCATTTACCTGTCGCACGGCATTGGCGGCGAGGCGCTCGCGATGATCAAATCGGCGTCGCTGCCCGATATGCTCGACATCTTAGGCCCGGCTGATCTTGCGCTGTTCTATCTCGAAGCCGGGCAGCCAGAGGATGGCGTGCGGCAATTGGTCGCGGCGCGTGATGACGGCACGCTGCAAATGCAGGCCACGATTGACGAGGCGCTGCTGCTGCTCGACGCGGGGCAAGGCCACATGGCAGAGGCGGCAAAAAAGGCCGACGCCTATGGCGACAAGAATAGCGATCTTTTCGCAGATGGGCACGACATCGCACAACGCTATGGCCATAACGACGTCGCGACTATGTTTGCGCTGCGCCTTTATAAGATAGCACCGACGCTGCCTAACCGGTTGCTGGTGGCGGAGGCCTTGGTTCGCGAAGGCCGGTTCGGCGAGGCGCAGGCCTATCTGAAACCGCCTGCGGAAAAAGACGAGGGGAGCCGCCGCCTCTATCTCGACGCGGTTGCGGATTGGGTCGAGAAAGCGGGGATCAAGAATTTGCCGGATGCGCAAAAGAAGGAAGCCGAGAGTTTTCTGCTTTCGTCGGCACAGGGCATGAATCTTTCTGCAAGCGATCGCCTGGGCTTCGCCGATTTGTTCGACGATATCGGTCTGTTCGATCAGGCCGAGAAAATCTATATCAAGGCCGCCGACGCGCAACCTTATGGCAGCCACGAAGTCAGCGAACTGCTCGGCTTCTTGCAAGATCATCCTTCGCCCACAGGCAAGGACTGGGTCGAAGGCCGCGCACGCCGTGCCGGCAGCGATGAGAAGGCTAGCTGGCTGACGGTGCTTAACGAAATGAGCGACTTTCAGGGCGTGATCATAGTGGCGCAGGGCGACTGGAAATCCTCGCCCGCCATCGCGGATCAGTATATAGCGGCGCTAGTCGAAGCGCATGAGACACAAAAGCTCACCGAAGCCTTAACCTATGCGATCAACGAAGAAAACGCGTTGGGCCGTCTTAAGCGCCTGGCGGAGATCGCCAACCAAGAGGATATCGACGCGGCGGCGGAACGGGGCTGGCGCAAGGCTCATCAGATTGATCCGCAGGACGCCGAAGCCACCAGGCAGTTGGGGGTGGCTGCCTATAACGCAAATCGCTATGACGAGGCAGAACCGCTGCTGGCCACCTATTTGCGCACCAATAACGGCGATTATTCGGTTAATTACGCTTATGGGGAGATATTACAAAGTAACGATAAGGCCGAGGAGGCCAAGGTTTATTTCGAACGCGCGCTGCAAAAGTTAACGGAGAGCAAAGAACTGAGCCAAGAGGAATCGGTTGATGAAGTGCATCTGCTTCTTTACACAGGAAAAAACCAGCAAGCTGTCAGCATGGCCCACAAGTTGATCGATCAGCATCCCTCCGATAAAGATCTGCAGGCGGATTTTGTTGAAATGTTGACGGATGCAGGTCTATATGATGAAGCTTTGCGGTTGTTACCACATTAAGACAGCAGAACGATAAGGCTGCACAATAAGGTGCGGCACCAATGCCCAAAACCAGGAGTGATTATGCGCCATCTTGCCATTTATAGACATCGAACCGTTTTTGTTCTGCTTATGGGCCTTTCCCTGCTCGGAACGCCGGTTTACGCCCATGCCGTACAGGCAAGCGACGATACTTCCCTGCGTCTGCAAATGGATGAAGTCAATCTCGACCTCCAAAACGGCAATCTCGACGAAGCCGCCGACAGGCTTGCGCAGCTCGAACAAAAGCATCCGGGTAACGCGGATCTTTATGCCCTGCAATCGGAACTCGACCTGCAGCGAGAAAATCGCGGTATGGCTTTCGCCGACGCCAGCGCGCCCGGTGTCCCTAACGCGGCAAAGCTGCAACACGACGCGTTGCTTGCTCCGCTCGGCGGCTATGTCGGCGGCGGCTATGAGCGCCGCGTCACCGACGAAGCCTACGAACAAATATGGAGCGTCGAGGGCACGACCCAGCTTAGCAAAGGACTTGGGCTGTCGCTTCAACTCGAGGACAACCATGTCAACACCACGGTTCCCTTCCTGCGTTCGAACGGCACGACGCAAAGTTTCTACGGCAACCGCCAGTCAGGCTTCGTAACGCTCGACAAGATGTTTGACGACGGGCAGGAAGTTCGTGGTTCTGTTTACGCGCTGGAGAACAAAGCCGGCGTCGGTTTGGATTACAGCCTGTGGGATAAATGGGGCACGACTTCGTTGTACGCCGATTACAATAAGCCCGTTGACGACTTTGTCGAGATGGTGGTCGAACACGGCGTCAAGCATGACATTTACGCTGAGCGCAAGCTGCTGATCGATCAATACGCGCAAGCCCGCGTTTTCGGCGGATTCACATCCTATGCAATGGACGGCATTACGGACGCGGCGGATGCGCCGGGTTGGGGGGCTGACCTCGACTATGTGCGCCCTGTCAAGCTGTTCGACGGCAAGGGCACCGAAGACGAAGGCGGCGACGTTACGCTGGGCTGCCATTACAGTGCCCTAGCCGAATATTTCACGCATATCGCGCAGCGCATCGACACCGCTAATCAGTTATTCACCCCGCTACCGACGGCTGATTACGAAGTGCATGATTTCTCAGTCACGGCCGCCAAAAACCTTATGCCCGAGCTCACGACCGAGATTCAGGCCGGGATGGGGGTTAACCGCATGACCGGTCAATCTGGCCCCCTTTACAGCCTTGTGATTAAATACGACGTGGTCAAAGATATTTCGCTTAATTTCCACGCTTCCCGCAACATGCTGGGCGGCCAGAACGACAGCGAAAAAGAAGACATTCTTGGCGCAAATATGAAATGGGCTTATTAATTTTCCGGGCATGAAAGTAATTTAACTATAGAAAGCACTGTCCTTTGATGTGGCCCTTCGTGTAAGTTGCGGCCATAGTTCAGGGATTGGTGTTTCGCAATGTGGGATAATTACAAAAAAGTCTGGTGCAATTACGCGCAGAAAATTGGTCAGCTTCTTAACGAACCGGTCGCCGTGGCCGCCAGGGTGGCAGCGTTAGCCCCCTCCTTACGCCAGGGCAGTGATATCGGTCTTGCGCATAGCCATAGGCTACGCCGGTCGGCCATAATCGAAACCGTCGGCCTTCTGTTCGTCCTGACGGCGATCGACTTGGTGTTCGGAAATGGCGACCGCTTCGCCACCACCTCACCGCACCCTTTCTGGCTCGTCGTCCTGCTCATCTCCGCCCAATATGGGCCGCGCGAAGGACTGACGGCGGCACTCCTTTCATCGACGTTCCTCCTGCTTGGCAACATGCCGGAACGCAGCCTTTCTGAAACCATGTATGACTATGTCTGGATTGTCAGCCAACAACCGTTTTTCTGGATCGTGACGGCGCTGGTTCTGGGCGGCATCCGCGCACGCCAGATCGAGGAACGCGACGTGCTGATCGAGCAGGTTCGCCTCGTCAACGAAACGTCGGTGGCGATCATCGAAAATTATAAGCATGTCAAGGAAACCAAAGAGCGGCTCGAGCTGCGCCTCGCCGAAGAGCGCCGCAGCATTTTAACCGCCTATGACATCGCCAAAGAGCTCGAGACGATCGATCCCCACGCCGCGCAGGCGGGGATAGAGAGGCTGATCAGGACGGCCCTCAATCCGCAAAAATTCTCGTTTTACGTGTGGCAGAAAGGTGCGCTGCGTCTGTCCACCGCTTACGGCTGGAGCGAAAACGACACGTTCGTCAAATCGTTCGACGGCGACAGCGCGCTGGCCGACCGCATGAAACAGGCTGCCGTCATCATGAACGTGACGAGCGTGGAAGACGAATCCATTCTCGGTGGCCAGGGCGTTCTGGCCGGCGCAATCGTCGATACCGAAACCGGACGCGCCTTTGGCATGCTCAAGATCGAAGAGATCGGCTTCACCGAGGTGGATATCCGCACCAATGAGATTTTTCAAACCCTGTGTGCCTGGATCGCGCGCGTCTATGCTAATATCGAGGATTATCAGGACGCCTCGAGCCAGACGGTTTCCGCCAGACAGGTGGCATCTATCGAGGATTATCAGGACGCCTCGAACCAGACGGTTTCCGCCTGGCAGGTGGCCTGAGATGACTCAGCCCGTCTTCCGGCGCGATCTTTACTTGCGCGCGATTGGCCCTGCTTTTTACGGCACGGCAATCGTTGTGCTCTTGCTGGAAAGCGCCGCGGCTTTCCTGCTGACGTGGAAAAACGGGCTTCTTCTGGCCGGTTCCATTCATGCGGTAACGCTGGCGCTGATTACGCTTATGGTCCGTCTGCGCGACCGCCATTACGACAACCGATTTGCGGCCTTCATGCTGCCCGCCGTGGCCGTGACGGGACCGTTTGGAGCGCTGTTCTGCCTGCTGGCGGCACTGACGCACCGCTTTTCTTCCGGCGACGCGGAGTCTCCGGCCGAGTGGATCGAAAAATTGTTCGAGCGCGACGCCGAAGACGAAGGTGCCAGCATTTGCGAGCGCATCGCGATGGGGCTCGACACGTTCAAGGCGACCGAAAACGTCATGCCGTTCCGCGACATTCTTGCGGGCGGCACGACATTGCAGAAGCAGGCGGCGGTTGCCAAGATTTCGCGCTACTTCCGGCCGCAATTCGCCCCGCTTCTGCTTCAGGCCGCGCGCAATTCCAACGCGGCCGTGCGAGTGCAGGCGGCGACGGCACTGGCCAAGATTGAGCGCGATTTCATGATGCGCTACATCAATCTTGAAAACACTTTCAAGAATATACCCGACCACGATCCCGCCAAGCTCAAGCTGGCTGATCTATACGACGATTACGCCTATGCCAACCTGCTGGACGATCAGAACCGCCATGCGTTACGCGAAAAGGCGATCCATTTGTACGAGTCCTGCCTCGGCCACGAAGACCGGCCCGAATGGCGCGTTCGCGCAGCGCGGCTTTACCTGCGCCACGAGCAACCAGAAAAAGCGCGCCAGTTGTTGCGGCCTTTGGTCGAAAAGAATTATTGTGCGGCCCTGTATTGGTATATGGAAGCGCTGTTCCGGCTTAAGCAATATGCGGCGCTGCGCGATCTCGCCGACACTTATGCCACAGACCTAATGTCCTACAACGGCCCCGGCAAAGACATCCTGCAGGCTTGGCAACTGTCGAAAGAGGCACGCCATGCTGCCTGAGACAGCCCCCGCCGATGTCTGCCTGATACTCGAAGGCACCTACCCCTACGTTTCGGGCGGCGTTTCCAGTTGGGCGCATGAATTGATCAAAATGCACAAGCATTTGACCTTCTCGGTCGTGACTTTGGTAGCAGCCGACGCATCGACAAAGATGTTGTACGAGCTGCCGGACAACGTGGTCAGCCTTAAAACCATAAGGCTACAGCAAATTCCACAAGGCGCGGAGCTTACATCGGCTGAGGAGAAGATGCTGTGCGACCTACTCGAGCCGTGCTTGCTCAAATTGCAATCGACGGCTTCGCTCGACGATTTACAGGAAGCGATTGATATCATAAGTCCGTGGCGTGGGCGCGTGGGCAAGCGGACGCTTCTGGAATCCCAGGCCGCGTGGGATTTGCTGAATCGCCTTTACGAAACGACGATGCCGAATACGTCGTTCCTCGATTATTTCTGGTCGTGGCGCGGGTTGTTCGGCGGCCTGTTCAGCATCCTGCTCGCCGACCTGCCTACAGCAAAAGTCTATCATGCTCTGTGCACCGGCTATGCCGGCCTTATGCTGGCGCGCGCGCATCTCGAGACCGGCAGGCCCTGCGTCGTCACCGAGCATGGCATTTATACCAATGAGCGCCGCATCGAGATCGCAAGCGCGACCTGGATCGATGACATGCACAGTTTCAACCTGGCGGTCGCCGGCGATCAGGGAGAACGCGACATCAAAGATTTGTGGATGGACACGTTCGGCAATTATTCCCGCTTCTGCTATGCGGCGGCAAGCGACATCATCACACTTTACGAAGGCAATCAGGAATTCCAGCGCATGGGCGGCGCCGCGCCCGACAAGATGCGGGTCATCCCCAACGGCATCAATGCCGATCTTTATGCCTCGATCGAACGCATGCCTCACCCGCCGACGGTGGCCTTAATCGGGCGCGTGGTGCCGATCAAAGACATCAAGACCTTCATCAAGGCTGTGCAGATCCTGAAAAAATCCTTCCCCAACCTGCGTGCTTTCGTGCTCGGCTCGATGGACGAAGACCCTGCCTATGCCCGCGAATGCGTGGCGCTGATCGAACATTTGCAGCTTAAGGACACGCTGACACTGACGGGCGAAGTCAATGTGCGCGATTACATGGGCAAGATCGATATTCTGGCCCTGACCAGCATCAGCGAGGCGCAGCCTTTGGTGGTTCTGGAAGCCGGTGCTGCCGGAATCCCGGTGGTGGCGACAGATGTCGGCGCCTGCCGCGAAATGATAACCAGCTCGCCGGGCGAGTATTCACGCCTGGGCCCCGGCGGCATCGTGGTCGATTTATGCAATCCGCCCGCAGTCGCGCAGGCGATGCATAAATTATTGGCCGACCGCGCGCTTTACAACCGTTACGGCGCCTCGGCGCGCGAACGGGTGCGGACGCACTATCGCAAGGAGGATCAGCGCCGCCTGTATGCCGAGCTTTATCAGGACCTGATCGACGGCAAGAATGTCGTGATTCCATACGCGATCGAAAACAAGCGCGCAGCTTACGGTTAGAGGGAACATGGCAGGCATCGGTTTCGTTCTTCGCAAGCTTTACAAGCAAGACAATCTGTCAGGCCTAGCGGCGGCGTGTCTTCATTCCGCCTTCGCCGCTGCGGGCCCGTGGCTGTTCACCGTCTTGGCGCTGGGCTGTATCGCGTCGATTGGCACGCTGCTGGTGCCCGACGCGGCTCTGTTCAGCTTCCGTGTCATCCTGATTTACAACTTTTCCTTCTCGCTGATGCTGTCGGGGCCGCTGTTCATGATCATGACACGCTATCTGTCCGACAAAATCTACCAGCGTGACGTTTCCGGCGCGGTCGGAGCCTTGTTCGGCGCGCTGGCGCTGCTGTGGGGTATAGAGATCGTGATAGCAGGCGCCTTTTACCTGCTCTATGCCAAGCTCAACCTCGTGCTGGCGTTGAGTGCGATCGTCAATTTTCTGCTGCTGAGCGCGGTATGGATGGTCGGGATTTTTATTTCCGCTCTGCGCAATTATCTGCTGATCACGCGCGCTTTCCTGTTTGGTATGATCACAGCTGCTATCGCTAGCGCGGCTGCAGCGCAATCCTATGGCGTGGCGGGGATGCTGAACGGCTTTTCGCTGGGACTGACAGTTATCCTTGGTTTTTTGCTGGGCAATGTGCTGACGGAATATCCGTATCCGATCCGGCATCCGTTCGCGTTTCTCTCCTATTTCCGCAAATACCGCGAGATCGCGCTGAGCGGGCTCGTCTACAATCTCGCGGTCTGGGCCGACAAATGGATCATGTGGTTCGCACCCGAAGCGACGCGCATGGACAACCATCTTATGATTTATCCGCTTTACGACAGCACGATGTTCATCGCCTATCTGACGACAGTACCGGCGATGGCGCTCTTTTTATTCAGCACGGAGACGACATTTTTCGAGCGCTATACGCGCTATTATCGCGATATCGAGCAGAAGGCGAGCCGGGCGCGAATTGAAAAAAACCATCGCGCGATCATGCGCGCGATTTCGGATAGCGCGCTCAACTTCTTCGTGCTGCAGGGAAGCATTGCTTTTCTGGGAGCATTAATGGCGCCAAAAATTATCGCCTTCCTGAAAGGCAACTATCTTCAGGTCGGCATGCTGCGCTACGGCCTGATCGGCGCGTTTTTCCAGATCCTAACTCTGTTCCTTTTAGTGCTTCTGACCTATTTCGACAACCGCAAGGGCTGTTTGAGGATTCAGGCTGTGTTTCTCATCACCAACGTGGCGTTTACGCTGGGAACGATTTATGCGGGTTTTGCCTATTACGGGCTAGGTTATTTCCTGTCGACATTCGTGACCTTCCTGATAGCCTGTGCGACGACAGCAGAACATGTCAGGCGCCTGCCCTATCACACTTTCATCACAACAAACGCCTCGGCCCGCTAAATGCCGATTCAATTCCGACTCGTGCCACATCCATGATGTTGAGATAGCCAAGGGGAGCAGGCGCGATCCATTCGCTCTTTTCCAGCTTGTGCTTGATGCTGCGGCGGACGTTTAGTTATCTCCAGCCGACCATCAGTAGTGTAATTGCCAACGCATCCATTCCGCTATCGGCTACCTTGCGCCGGAGCAGATGGCGCAAAAAGCTGCCTAACAACCGCCGAATTTTTTGCGAGAATGTCGTTGTTTTATTGCTTTTTCTTGATTTTAGCGTTAACGGAATAGTGCCCGTGATGCCGTGGATGATTGGTTGTTACCTGATGCCTACCAAGTAGTTACGCCAATTTGGCCCGCTTTCGTGTTTGACGTTTTTTTTGATGCATTGTTATTACACAGCAATGGTAGTAACCTATCGGGCAATCCAGATACATGAACGGTGTCTCTTTCAAAGAAATGAAAGTTTGGATTTGGCAGTTTAGCGCACACAGCCTCTTCTCGAACTGGGGGTGCAAGTTGGGCTCGACTCCCATAGAGGGCGTCAATCACCTTTCTTAAATTCTAAGCTGTGACACGATCAGTTTGCGCAAGTTCCATTGGATGTTCATAGGAGTAAGGATTTTTTTTACAGTGATTGAATGAAAGATGGTAATAAAATTTGTGAGGATGAATTAGCGCCTTGGGAGATTCGATGTCGAATGATTTCTTAACTAATCAAAAAATTGGGCGTGCGCCACATTCTGGGGCTTTGTCTGGTCTTGTGCTTACGGCGTTGGGTATTGTCTTTGGTGATATTGGCACCAGCCCGCTCTATGCCTTTCAGGTTATCATCGGCCTTACAGGCGGCACGCCAAGCCGTGAAAACATTCTCGGCCTGTTCTCGCTCATCATATGGGCGCTCATGATTATCGTTTCCCTTAAATACGTGACCTTTGTCATGCGCGCCGACAATGATGGCGAAGGTGGTATTCTTGCTCTGGCCTCTCTACTGAAAAGAGAGGGGTTCAGCGGACCATGGATTGCCTTTTTTGGTGTATGCGGTGCCGCGTTTATCTACGGCGACGGCACCATTACACCAGCAATCTCGGTTTTGTCCGCAGTCGAAGGTATCAAAGTCATTTCTCCCGCAGTAACGCCTTTTGTGTTACCGATTTCGGTCGTCATTCTATTCAGCCTATTCGCATTTCAGTATCACGGCACGGCCCGTATCGGCTGGGTGTTTGGGCCGGTCATGATGCTGTGGTTCATCGTATTGGCCCTCTTGGGTGTCAGGGGTATCCTGCACTATCCCGCTGTGCTCCTGGCCCTCAACCCGTGGTACGGCATTCGCTTTGTTATGACGGAAGGATGGACAACTTTTCTTGTGCTGGGTGGCGTATTCCTTGCCGTCACGGGAGCGGAAGCGCTGTATGCCGATATGGGCCATGTTGGCGCGCGCCCTATCCGTATTGCCTGGTACGGACTGGTACTGCCGGCTCTCCTGCTCAATTACGCCGGACAGGCGGCGATGCTTCTGTCGGGCGAGCCTGTGGGAGACAGCATTTTCTATAATCTTTGCCCGTCGTTCCTGATGGTGCCGCTTATCGGACTTGCGACGATGGCGACCATTGTTGCCAGCCAGGCTATCATTACCGGCGCTTTTTCCATGACGCGTCAGGCAATTCAACTTGATTGGTGCCCCCGCCTGCACATTACTCAAACGTCCGCTAGAGGCTACGGGCAGATTTACATCGGCGCCGTAAATTGGATGCTTATGGTGGGAACTCTGATTCTGACCGTCTCTTTTGGCAGCTCAGATCGGCTTGCTTCCGCTTACGGCATTGCGGTGTCATTGACCATGTTGTTTA
>JBAVWC010000183.1:0-2944 GCA_049697595.1 Alphaproteobacteria bacterium | reverse complement strand
CCTATGTGGTTTTCGATGAACTGCACCTCGCCATTGGGAAACGCGCTGGAGCAGTGCGGCGAGGCGAGAATGGTGTTCGCATCGATCAGTGCCCATGATCCCAGCGGCGCTTTGGGAGCCTCTGTGCCAAAGACCAAAGGCTTTGCCGAGACTTTCGGCAGGTTATCGACAATCAAGGCCGCCCGGCGATGCAGGGCCAAAGGATAAAGCGCCCAGTTGCGTTGAATAGCGCGCAGCTTCTTGGCCGCATCGCCGATCGATTCAATGGGGATAAAGACGGGGTCTTGCCAGACATTCGCCACCCACGCCACCGGCTTGCCCGGATTTTTGGCCAAAACCAGATGGTCGTATATGTCGATAACGCTGTCGCCCAGCTCTTGCTGAAGATCGCCCAGAAACCCCTGCGGTGCCAGATAGCCCACGCATCCGTCCGTCGCCGGATGTAAATCATCAGTATTATGGGGTGCTTCAGTCATTATGTAACGGCTTTTCCATAAGGGATATCGGCGGTTATATCATCCACGCCCCTATATCCGCCACCTTTTCTCTTGACCTGAAAGGCTAACCAATTATTAGCTTCCTTACAGGAATATACCCTTGTGCGCCCGTAGCTCAGTTGGATAGAGCAGCCGCCTTCTAAGCGGCAGGTCGTTGGTTCGAATCCAATCGGGCGCACCAACTAGGTATGAACATGGGCACCGCTGTTTCCGCAGCAATAGCGCCATTGTTCGCAATCAGCCCCACCATAGACGTATTGCTGCCGCTAAGCCGCAATAGATCGTCTGTGATGCGAATTTCGCTTAATGTGGCCTTCAGGTATGCTCGGGCATAGGGCGAAGGCGTAGCCAGCCTTCTGGCGAGGATTTTGGACACAGCCTCGACCTTTTGCGGGGTTAGGATTTGCAGCGGGGTCTGATGCTGCCGTTTGAGGCTGGCAATTTCGACCAACAAGGTTTCACGGGTCTGCTTGTGGGCTTTGGCGCGTTCCCGCAACTGGTCGTCAAGGTCGAGGAAGCCTTTTTCCACGGCCTCGAACAGCTTGGCCTGTGCCGCTTCGGTTTCTTTAAGTTCCGATTCCAATCGCTTCAGGCTCAACTGATTTTCAGGGTCTTTGTTTCTGGACAAGCTTTCCCGCAATTCGTCAATGATGGCGCGAATATGCTCCGGCGTATAAACCTTGTCCTTGAATGCCTTCAGTACAAGGCTGTCGATTTTTTCCAAGGGAAAGCTCTTGCTGGGGCAAGCGGTGTCGCCTTTTCTGACGCGCCCGTTGCATTTGTAATAACGATAGCGCCCGCCCTTGCCTGTCACAACAGACATGCTGCATCCGCAATGACCGCATTTGAGTAGACCCATCAGCATATTGGGCGAAGCCTCGCGCTGGGGAACGCATTTCTTGGGCGACCACGCATCGCGCAGCTTGCTGGCCTTATCGAATAGTTCTTGGTCGATAATCGCCGGAACGGCGGTTTTTATCCATTCGGCTTCATCCTTGATCTTGTTGGTTTTGGAGTCCCTCTGATTAAACACATGCCAGCCGCAATAGGTGGTGCTGGTCAGGATTAGGTGGATGGTTTGTATTTGCCACAGCTTCCCGCGTATCAGGATGCCTTTGGTGTTCAGATGATTGGCGATTGCCTTGATGCCCATGCGCGGGCTGTCGATGCCGTTGACATACAGTTCAAAAATCTCGCGTACCACGCAAGCTTCGGTTTCCTGAATGGCCAGTTTTTTCTTGATGCGCCCATGAGCGCCGGTTTGCCCTGCATCAATGGTTTTGTAGCCAAAAGGAGCCTTTGAGCCGTTAAAATACCCCTGACGGGCGTTTTCCTGCATCCCGCGCAAAACATGCTTGGCGGTTTCTTTGCTCTGGTATTCGTCGAACATCATAATGATATGACGTTGCATTTCCCCGGCGGGGTCATTTTGCATCTGTTGCGTGATCGAGATAAGCTGGACTCCGGCTTTCAATAGCTTCTTTTCATACATCGCCCCCATGACCAGATCGCGGAAGAACCGCGACAGGCTATGCACGATGATCGCCTGATAGGGCGCGGCCTTAAGGGTAGCGTCATTGACCATATCCTGAAACGCAGGGCGTTTGTCGTCGGTAGCCGTATCTCCGGGTTCGATATATTCCTTGACGATGACATGCCCGTTGCGTTCCGCCCATTGCCGCATTTGCCGCAACTGGTCGGGTATCGACAAGGCATTTTCGGCCTGACGGGTCGTTGATACACGCGCGTATAATGCTACTTGCATGGTGCGTCCTCCTGTTGTGCGGTCAAATTTTCTTCTGCTTCTAATTCTTTCAGAATCTCACCAATATGAGCCAAAATCAATTGTATTTCTTGCGGACGCAATTTGAGTCCGTTATCGGGCTTGAATACCAAATCAATTATAAGCTTGCTTACATCATCCATAGGCGCTCCTTTCTCGCTGCTTGCGGTCAGGTTCATTGTAAAAAGCTCTTTGATTGTTGACGGAACGGCGATAGTGGCAACTTCCGCTTCCCGCAGAACGTCATACTTTTGTGCGGCACGAATGAACGGGCGGGTGGGCTGCGGTGTATCAGGGCTGTTGTTTTCTGTCATGAATGCGCCCCTCCGGTTTGGTGAAAAGTCCTAAGTTAGTTCCGGCCACAGAGCGAAAAACCGCGCCTTGTTTAACTGACCCCATACTTCCCAATCGGTAACTGCCTCCGGTGGCCAGCCCTTGCGGGTCGGATGTACTGGAAAAAATGGCGGCGGGTTGGGCTGACCGATATTATTCAACGCCGAATGGGATATGGTGGCGATGACCCTAATTGTGCCGTCCGCGCTTGTGGTCTTGGTTGTCTTGACCACGGGGCTGCGCGGATAAATCGAGCGGGTGCCATTAAATGACGAACCCTTGACCTTTGGCCTCACGCCTTGGTGCCGTGTCGGGGCGCGTTTGATGCCCT
>JBAVWC010000182.1:0-1999 GCA_049697595.1 Alphaproteobacteria bacterium | reverse complement strand
CGTTCATCTTAACGAAACCGCGCTCAATCAGATCAAGACCTTCGCTCATCCGAAGAAGGGCCATAGCGCCGAGTTCCTGATTTCGATTGGGGAAAAGGCGGAATCGACTCACGCGATCAGGGTCGTTCCCAGTCACGTCGACTACTGGATTACGACTACATACGCGCGGGAACGAGTATTTCGCAAATGGTGGCTACGCCAGCACTGGCAAATGCCCCTTATTCAGGCTTACGAGGAACTGGCCGTCCAGTATCCGCGCGGCCTGGCCGAACTGGCGCCGTTGCCGGTCGAACTCTCTGGAGAAATGCAGGAGGCCTTCAGCCAATGACTGACAAGAACCAACCCGAGATAGAGCTACTTCTCAACGGAGAGTCCTATAGGGCAGATGCGAGGTGCGACCGGAGCTGGGGCACCCGCGTTCACTGGAAGAGAAGACTGCTCATTTGTGTCCTCATGATCGAGACATGCTTCGTCCTGCCGAAGTTTGCTCATGGGCAATTTCTGAGCGTCTTCGACTCGATCTTCAGCTCCATCCAGAACGACATCGGTAGTTCATTGAGCCAGATCAACCAGATCATGCAGCAAACCCAGAAGCTCTATCAGACCACGTTGGCGCCACTGGCGGCCCTCAATCAGGCCCGCGGGTTCGTCGCCAACTCAATCAACAGCTTTCGCGGCCAGATGAATCAGATCTTCAACACGTCCTTTACAAGTGCGGTGACTCCGGGGCCGCAACAGTTTGAGATCATCCTTCATAGCCGCCTATCCTCAAATATTCCAGCCCTGCAGACAAGCTTCCTCTCCAATTACGGTTCAGTTCCTCCCGTCAACGCAGCTTCGCCGCAAGACCGCGTGATGATGGACGTGGACGACGCACTAGGGCAGGAGAATCTCAAAACAACCTTGATCGCGGATCAGGGTGCCGATGTCATTCTTCTGACCGCCAACCAGATGGAGAATCAGGTTGCGGTGAGCACGCCCGGCTCAAATCCATTTTTGACTGCTCAAGCTCAGGTCGCGAACCTTCGCTGTCAGGCGTTCATGCAGAAGATGCTTGCGGCGGAGCTGCGACAGGAGGCCGGCCGCGTTGCGCACGACAACGTGCTTGTCAAACGCCGGACCGATGCGACAGGCGGGATCAACAGCCTCATCACAGGGGCGCTGACGGCGCGTTAAGGAGCATCCGAATGACGGATCCAAAGAAGAACCCTAAGAAAATACGCAGATCATTCTTCTGGCAGCGTAAGCCCTGTCTCCCTCCGGACTTAACGAAGCCGACCATTGCTGCTGAAGCGCCACAGCGTGAGGGGCAACCTTGGTATCACCCAAGTCTGCTGAAGGTCGCGATCATTGTCCTTGCAGTGCTTGCGATTCTCCCAACGCGGGCCAACGGACAGTTCGGCATCGATACAGCTGCGATTCTGGCGGCGCTCTCCAAAATGCAGTCGCTGATGAACACCTTTATCGCCACGCCGCTCAAGACAATCAACCAGTACGAACAGAGTGTGGCGAAGTACGAGCAAGAGGTGATGTATCCCCTCGTCGCAATCAATCAGGCGAAGTCGTCGGTAATGCAGTTCGAAACCCAGTTCAACCAAGTCAGCGGCATGTTCCGCGTGAACGTATCGAGCGCCACATTGCCGCAATCGCAAAACCTCGAATCCTTGCTGCTCTCGCGCAACGCTGCAAATGTGCCAATCGTATCCGGCCAGTTTCAAAACGTCTACGGCGTTGTTATGGCACAGAATGCGGCATCCCCACAGATGAGAACGATGACCGACATGACCGATGCGCAGGCCCAGGATGCGATGAAGCGAGCGATCGAGATCGATGCCTTGGCGGATGCGGAGTTGAACGAAGCGAATCAGATGGGCCAGCAGATCTCGCAGGCTGCTCCTGGCAGCGCTCCGATCCTCGAAGCCGAGGCCGACGTGTGGGTTGTGCGCGCCAATGCATACACTCAGGCGGCCCTGGCCGAGTTGATGCGGACCCGCGGCAT
>JBAVWC010000181.1:0-18669 GCA_049697595.1 Alphaproteobacteria bacterium | reverse complement strand
GATAAGTATCGAGTAGTTTCAAAAAAGGCCGCAACATTGGGCTTTGCGCGATAAATGTGTTGATCGCAAAACCGACGCGTTCCGGCAAAAACGCAGCCAGAATAGCCGCATCGAGAAAGGCCGTATGATTGGCGACAATCAGAACGCGATCGCCCGCCTTTTCCCAATTCTCAAGCCCGCGCACTTCGACGCGATACAGAAGCTTAAGAAGTGCCCCCATCAGCGGGAAGGGCAACAGCTTGCATATATAGATGCCTACGCCAGCATTCAGAATGGCTGCCAACAGAAAAATCTGGGGAACAGTCATGCCAAGCTTGATGCAGCCCATAGCGAGAACCGCTGCTACTAACATAAATACCGCATTCATCAGGTTATTGCTGGCAATGGCGCGCGCCCCATGTTGGGGGTCGGCGCGAACCTGCAACAAGGCATAAAGAGGGACTATATAAATGCCTCCGCATATGGCCAGCCCAAGCAAATCGACCAGAATGTGCTGTCCAAAAGATTGCTTCAAGAAAGTAGCCGCGCCCAACAGAGGGCTATCGGCCAAAGGCATTCCCTGGCGGCTCGTCAGATAAAGATCCACGGCGAAAATCGTCATGCCAAGAGCGCCCAGCGGCACGGGGGTCGCGCGAACAACGCCTTTGATCAATTTGGCGCACAAGAGCGAACCAACGGCGATGCCGATTGAGAACATGACAAGAAAAAGTGTGACCACGGAAGCATCGGCGCGCAACACGTCTTTTGCAAAAGGCGAAAATTGCGCCAGAACTAATGCCCCGATAAACCAGAACCACGAAATGCCGAGAATGCAGCGAAATTCATCCGCTCTGCCGCTGCTGTAACGTATCAAATGGATCGTTTCGCGTACGGGGTTGAAAGCCCACTTCAAATCCGGAACCGGCGCAGGCGCTGTCGGAATTTGGCGGCTGGCAAGATAACCAAACACGGCAACGCCAATCATAATCGCGGCAAGCATAGTGACGCCGCTGTTAGTAAGAATAAGAACGCCGCCCAGAATGGTGCCGCTCAGAATGGCCAGAAAAGTTCCCGCTTCAATATACCCGTTGCCTGTAACCAACTCGTCTTCCCGAAGATGCTGCGGCAGAATCGCATATTTCACAGGGCCAAAGAAAGCCGAATGCGTGCCGAAACCGAAGAGGGTCAACAGCAAAATCGGAACACTGTTCAGATAAAGGCCGACGCTTCCGATTACGGCCAGAACAATCTCCGCTCCCTTGACCAGCCGCGCCACTTGCGCGCGATCTATTTTGTCCGCCAGTTGCCCAGACAAATATGAGAACAAAAGTGTCGGCAAAACAAAAAGCCCGGGAGCCAAATTGACCAGTTGCGCCGAAGTAGCGCTGTCATTCGCCGCGATTTTGTAGGTCACCAATATGACAAGGGCGTTCTTAAACACATTATCGTTAAACGCGCCAAAAAATTGCGTGATGAATAAAGGAAGGAACCGCTTTGATAACATCAGGTTGTTCATAAAATGCTCCTTTTGACCTTAGGTAATCTCTGGATTATACCTCATTATTGAACATTGTTCAATATAATAATGAACAATGTTCAGCAATACCCGTTTATTGGGATTTGTCATGCCGCAACCCCTTGATGTGTTGGGAGAAATACCTCTCGAGCAGGTCGTCTATTATTTTGTGCGGCTTTTCAATCCCGACCATTTTTAATCGCCCGTCGATTGTCAAAACCGTAATGCCGTGAAGACAGGCCCAAAGAAGACGCGCCGAGCGATGCGCGTTGGCAACGGGAAGTCCCAAACATTCAACCAATACATCTTCTATCAGTTGAAAGAGGGAAAGGATTCTTTGCTGATAGGCTTTGGGCAATCGGCTGGGCCCGGTATTAGTGCGACTGCCGTTAAACAATGTTTCCCAGGCACGGATATTGGCGTGGCTGAAATCGACATAGGCATAGGCCAACGCTCTGATTTTCGAGAAATCGGGCGTCGCCCGTTCAAGGCGCGTTTGACAGAAAGAATAAAGGTTTCCCAGCGTTTCATAATTAATGTCGGTGATAAGGGCATCCATATCGCGATAGACATTATAGATCGTGCCCGGCGTATACCCCACTTCTGTGGCAAGAGCTCGCGCGGTTAGCCCTCCAGATCCTTTATGTTCTATTAACTTTGTTGCGGCAGAAAGAATAAGCGCTTTCAGCTGTTCCGGCGTGTGATCTTTGCGACGAGCCATTCTTCACCAAACTGAACAATGTATATTATTATATTGAACATTGTTTAATTATGGCGTATGCTGGCCTCATTGTCAAGCAGGGTCGGGGTTAAAAAGAAGCGGGAGATATTCATATGATCTTAAAAAATTCTTTGTATTTCATAATTGCCATTTACTTTGTGGCTTTGTTGGGGATTTACATCTTTCAAAGAAATATCCTCTATGTGCCCAGTCCGACCTATACACCACCTCAAGCAGCCAATGCGCCTAAGGAAATCAGGGAGCTAGCTGTCAAAACGGATGACGGGATTGATTTAAAAGGCTGGTATGCCCCGGCAACAGGCAATCATCTCACTGTGGTGTTTTTTCACGGAAATGCCGATAGCCTACGCACGGCGGCGTTTATCTCTGCTCCCTATATAGCCGCAGGTTACGGCTTTCTTCTGGCAGAATATCGTGGCTATAGCGGCATGCCCGGCAGCCCCACAGAAGAAGGGCTCTATGCCGACGCGCGCGCTTATATCAGAAGCTTGATCGCTTCCGGCGTTAAAGCAGAAGACATCGTTCTCTTCGGGCATTCCTTGGGAACAGGCGTCGCCGTACAAATGGCAAGCGAATTTCATGTTCGCGGACTCATTTTATTGGCGCCCTATCTCTCCATTCCAAAAATGGCGCAACTTCGCTTCCCCATTTTCCCGGCGGAATATCTGGCGAAAGACCGCTATGAGAATTTTAAAAAGATTCCCACCCTGCATATGCCCGTCCTTATAGCTAACGGCGGGAAAGACGGCGTGATCCCTCCGTCTCAAGGCAAACAGCTATTCGCGCTGGCCAACGAGCCCAAGCAATTCTTATTTATTCCCGATAAAGGGCATAACGATATGTTTGATGGCGACTTTACCGATGAAAGTTTGAAATGGCTGAGAACTCTTTCAGCGCCAGCAACAATTTCACATAAGCAATAAGGCTATCATGAAAAAAACCCCCTTCATCGATATTCGCTCATCCGGCCCACGGCAATTGGTTGATGAATATCCCGACCGGGCGAAAGAGCTGATCCACGCAAGCCGCCGGACGCTTGGCCTGTTTTCCGAGCTTGTAAGCCGCGCGATCCTGCCCTCCGGCGACAGCATATCGCATGACTGGCTTATCAAAACCAACAACCCCTATCTCGATGAAATAGATTATTACGCAACTCGCCTTGGCGTACCCGGCATCTATGCCCTGAATATCTGCTTCGAATGGGGATGCACCAGCGCCGTTTATGCCAAAGAAGAAGGCCCGACTCTAACGCGGGTTCTGGATTGGCTGTTCCCGAAGCTGGGCGAAAACCTGATCGTCGCGCATCAAAGCGGCAGCGGCGGAGATTTCTACAACGTGACATGGCCGGGCGTAAGCGGCATATTTCAGGGCATGGCTCCGGGGCGATTTTCTGCCTCTCTTAATCAGGCCCCGATGCAGCGCCATCGCATGACCTATATCGGTGATTGGGTAAAGAACCGTAAGAATGTTTTCCAAACGACTGGCTTGCCGCCCGCCCATTTGCTGAGAAGGGTTTTTGAAGAAGCCAAGGATTACAAAGAAGCTAGAGAGATGCTCGCCAAAACACCCGTTGCATTGCCGGTGATTTACATTCTGGGTGGTGCGCAGCAAGGCGAAGCCAGCGTCATCGAACGAACCGAGAATGACTACGCCATCCGCACCCTGGAAAATGATCGCGTCTGTGCCTCTAACCAGTTCGACTCGAGATTGAACTTTATCGGCCACGGCTGGCGTCCACGCCCCATCAACAGCGCCGGACGAGCCCACCAAGCCCGCACGATGCCCCTGGCCTCAATCGACGATCAATTCAGTTGGTTCAAGCCCCCCGTCGCCAACAGCCACTCCCGATTGGCGATGACGGCCTGCGCCGCCACTGGAAAGTTAAGTGTTTTGGGAACGCATGGAGAGGAAAAAGTTACCGAGATTTTCAGTAGGTGAGGTGGGGGCACTAGGACGGCGCATGCTCCTTGGGCGTTGATCTGACTAAAATGATGCCCAAGATCAATAGGCTTATAGTGGTAATACCTCCAAAAATATAATCGTTCGGTATGATTGGATCGGCAACCGGCATCATCTTGAGCATCTCTGGCGAAAATTGGATGCAGATATAGTTGAGTATAGAGAAAGAAGTCACCCCCGCTGAAGTTAGAAGGGTCGCGCCAAGCGGAAATTTCCATTTCTGAAATCGGCTGGCTGCCATTGCAATAAGAAAAAACAATCCACTCATTAATCCGAGTACACCCATTATTACGAGCTTAATCGGTGGGGATGCAGAGACGGATGACGGAGAAACAGGAATAAAAGATAGTAAATTCGCGACGGAAACGAAAAAACAGCCAACAATATATAAGAAAACTCTGAATATCCTTAGTGCCATTTATGACTCCGGCAAACTGACAAAATATGCGTTTGCTTTCGGACGGAAAAGAAAGAACACGGCAATCGCAAACATAATAATCCCGGGTAACTGATCGGCGATATCTTTGTCTGGGTCTGGAAAAAGCGGCAACAAGGAGGTAAGGAATTCTTTGCGCGCCTCAATGCCTCCACTATAACCGCGCGCATAGGCCAGGAACAAACGACGATCCAGTTCATCTTGCATCAGAAGCGTATAATCTGTGGGGACATTTTTAATGTCCTTGCCCAGAATATGTAGGGAATCCAAACCATTCCGTGAGTTTGCTCGAGCCTGTAGCGCATAAAGCCGTACCGCTTCATGAAACTTCTGCAAGCGATTGGGTTGATCGGGTTTGAAATTTTTTTCATTTAAGACGCCGCCTGCCTGGTCAAGATAGGTTCTCGCTTCTTCCCCAAAGCTGGCAACGGCAAGCCCCAGCGGATCGGGAGCGCCCTTTTGTACCATATCCCTGGTAGCCAAGAAAAACCCACGCGCTTTATCTGCGTCGCCAAGCTTGGTATAGGTACGACCCAGCATGTACGTTGCCCACACTTTATAGGTCGGCGGTCCTTCGGCTGCCTGAGCTTCGGCAAAGCGATTGGTGGCATTCTGAAAATCATTGTTTCTAAAAGCAACTGCCCCCGCTGTATAAGCCCGAACTATCGGCGGCAAGGTCGCGCCAGCAGCATAGGCAGTGTCACCGGTTGTGGCCGCGCGGGCGGATTCCAGACTGCTAATCTGTGCCGAGTTTAGGTTTTCGCGTTCGAATTTCTGTCGCGCGAGTTCATCCTTGGCCAGAAAGGTTCTATCAACGAATTCTTCCCCCTCAACAGGGATGAATTTATCGGAAGGTGTTTCAGCGAACTTCTGGACTTCAAAAGCAAAACCATTGACAGGAGGCGCTGCCAAAATTGCTTCTCGTTGATCAAGCGGCGACGGATAAAAAGGAAAGTCCGGAAAATACCCATCGGCATATGCCAGGCGGGATATGAGCAACGGCGCTGCTATTATTAGCAGTCTCCATGAGTTGGGTCGCATTTGATTCTCCCTTTTAGAACATCATACTAAGGCTCTTTTTATCCAAGCCAAGACTATTGTCTTAATGGGAACAGCGCGGCATAGTGCTGTTTGTTCTGATTAGCTAGGAGTTTGTCTTGTATACCGCTCGACCAACGCACAAAAAACCCTCTTTCTCGACCCCTATAGGCGTCGCGCTTGCTTTGATGTGTTGGGGGCATGCGGCGCAGGCTGAACAGGCGAGCTTTGATTGTCAAAAGGCCGCGCTGGTCGATGAGAAAATCATTTGCAGCGATTCCATGTTGAGTCACGCCGATTATCTTATGGGCAATAGTTATCTGGCCCTTAAGTCAAGCTTGGTCGACCCGGCACGGCAAGACGCGCTGCGCGCCGATCAGCATAATTGGCTGCTTCTAAGAAACCGGGAATGCGGCGTTACAAAGCAGACAAAGGTTACGGACGATAATAAAGCCCGTTATGTGGACTGTTTCCTTGCGGCCTATGATGAACGGGCTGCGGATTTAGAGAGCATAAAGGCCAACCCGGATAAGGCACCATCCGACATATCGACGCCGATCCGCAAATCGCAACTGGAGACCGCAGAGCCATCGGCGGAGGCGGAGAAAGCCCTCGTTCAGACAAATATCAAAGTAGGGAGCGCACCTTTATTTGCATGGGCAAGCACTGGACAGCTTGCTGTGGTGGCCGAACCCGCTGGCTCGCACAGCGCAAGCCTTTTCGTTTGGAAACCGGGGCAGGATGCCGTTATCTCGCTAGAAACGCTCAGCGATCCCGCCGATATTCAAAAATTATGCGTCCAGAATGATGACATCATCCTGATCCGCAAAGCGAGCAGCGATGCGGAGCCAATGTCTGCGACCGTTAAAATAGCCCCCGACGCATCGCACGCATCGATAGCCTGGACGCCGCTTTCCTCCGATCTTGCCAGCGCTTGTCGGTATGATTTGCATCGCCGTCTGGTTGGCAGCCCTGCTGGCCACAATTATATCGATCTCGGCGAGCGCGTGAATGAAGCCGTGTCGGAAGATCGTTTTGTAAAATTGTACAAGGACAGCACAGAAATCCCGATGACTCCGGCTCTGCGGATTGATCGACGATTGTCCCTATCCGCAGATTATTTGCCCAAGACCGATACATTTGTTGTCAGTCTGGATGGGCAAGATCAAAGCCTTTTGCCGGAAATGGCGCGTCGCTGGGCAAAAAACAGCTGTTTGCCTTTCTGGCAGATCGCCGCAACGACGGGGGCATCAACGCAATCTTGCGTTCCATTCGGGTTTTATGTGAAAAATCTTCCCCAACCGCTGCCCTCTGCCGCTGGCCTTTTCTTTACGGCAGGAGATGCTGGTCTTTATCGCGTTGAGGATGCGGCTGCCGTTCCTGTCGTAACGGGTAATGTTGTGGCGGCTTCTTTGTCATCGGATCAATGCCGGATCGTTTTTGCCCGCGCCCCGCAAGGAAGCCCGAATTACCGCATTCAAATTCTGGATGTGTGTGCGGTCTTCAAAAAGAAGTAAGAACCCGTTTACCAGCGCAACGCTTCCAGCCAGCGCAGCGCGTTAAAAGCTGCATCTGCAAAATGGGTTATGCCGAGATTGCTCATCCAATCCTGCCAAGTTTGCGCGCAGTAAAGCAGGACATCACTAATTTTGCCGATAGGCAGATCATTGGTCCAACTTAGCAAGGCTTTCGAGCCCAAAACCAGCGTTACGACAGCGGCCAGAAGCGATGCCCGCGCCACGGCGGCAAAACGGAAGAAAGCCGCACCCTCCATAACGAGGGAGGGCTTATAGGATATAGGACGGTGGGTGGGATCTTTTTGCGTCATGGGTCAGAACTGAAAGTAGATGAAAGGGGCAACACCAGAGGGGCCGAGATTGTTGATAACGACGATCAGAGCGCCGACAAGACCACCTTGCAGGGCCATAGGAAAGCGAAGAGTCCAACGCTCGGCAATCGCCAGCCTGTCCTGGGGCAGGAACTGCATCGCCAGCCCAAGCGTAATGAGTAGAAGCATAAAGGGCGTCGCGACCATAGGCGCTTGCAAGGAATTGCCAAAACTGGAGAAGAAGCCCACCGCATGCGCAAGATCGGGCGAGCGGAAAAATATCCAGGTAATGCAAACAAGATGGAAAGTAACAACAACACTCAGCACACGAGCCCACACCGGCATTTTCTGAAGAACGGATTTGTCCGGGGCTATTTTGTGCTCGATAACCAGCATCAAGCCGTGCAATGCACCCCAGATAACAAAATTCCATGCCGCCCCGTGCCACAAACCGCCCAGCAGCATCGTCATGAACAGATTGCGATAATGCCGCCAATCGCCGGTATTGCCTCCCATCGGAATGTATAAATAATCCCGCAACCACGATGACAGAGAGATGTGCCAGCGCTGCCAGAAATCGCGCAGGCCGATGGAACGGTAAGGCTGATTAAAGTTTTGCGGGAATTGATAGCCCAAGAGAGCTGCAACACCAATTGCGATGTCGGTATAGGCGCTAAAATCGCAATAGATCTGTATGGCATAGCCATAGCTCGCCAAAAGCAAATCTATCGGATTGTAATTGCTTGGATCGAAAAAAGCGTCATCGACCAGATCGGTGGAAAGATAATTGGCAATAACAACCTTCTTAAACAATCCGCCGAGGATCAGAAGGAAAGCGCGGGTAGCTTTAATATCATCAGGTTTAACGGGTGCCAGAAGCTGAGGCAGGAAGTGCGACGCGCGCACGATGGGCCCCGCGACAAGCTGGGGAAAGAAAGAAATATAAAGAAGCATTTGCGGCAATGTCGCGGGCTTGGACAGGGTTTTACGGTAAATATCGATGACATAGGAAATGCCGTGGAAAGTGAAGAACGATATGCCGATCGGCAGAACCATGTCGATAAACTGCACGTCATGCGTAGCGCCGAATGTGTGCATAAGGTCGTTGAGAGAACCGATAAAGAAATTGCAATATTTGAAAAAGCCCAGCACGAGTAAATTGACCGTAACAGCCGTCGCCACCAGCCAGTGACGTATTTTCTGGCTGTTGCTCAAAAAAATGGCGTGACCAAATCCCCAATTTCCGGCCGAGCTTAAAAAGAGCAACGCACAGAAACGCCAATCCCACATCGCATAAAAGACATAGCTGGCGGCGATCAAAAACGCCAAACGCAGATTCATGCGCGACGCCAACAGCCACGACACGATAAATGTCACGAGAAAGAATATCCCGAAATTAAGCGTGGGAAACAGCATCGTCACAACCTGTATTGATATTTATTGCGTTCATTGGCGCTGCCCGTGTTTCGATACGTGCGTCCGCGCGGAAGCATAACCCGTCATCAGCCATTCAAACAACTGGTCCGCCGCCGTTTCATATCCTTGCGGCGTAAAATGAACATGATCGGAACGCGCCAGACCGCGATCAACCCATGCCCCCATGCCTTCGGGCATCGCGCTCGACCAATCCCAGAAACCCGCGCCCATTTTTCCGGCGATGTCACGTTGAATGTCACGAACAGCATTTAAGGCGGGTGGTGCGCCCCACGTACATTCCGAAGGCTCAGTCCTTGCTGTAGGGCATGCAGGATCGGCCTTTTGGGAGTCCGGTGGCCCGACGACCAAAATAGAGGCGTTAGGCGCAAGCTTTTTCAGTGTTTCCAGCACATGCTCAAAATTCTGCGCGTAAAGACCAGACTTGAAATCGCTATCAAACCCCTCATTCGTGCCATAGACGACGAGGATAAGCGAAGGCTTTAACGCAGCTATATCGCTGACGACAAGCGGCGGGCTCCAGCGATTAAAAATATCGGCGCTCGCGCCGACGACGCCGTGACTGGTCAGGATGATACCGTGATTGGGTCGGTTGACCGACCAAGAGGTAATCCCAATATTTGCGGCGCGCGCGATGATCTCAATTTCGCCGAGGCTTGTTTTGCTGTGAAAAACATAATGCCCCATTTGCCCTTCCGGCCCCGCAGTCGAAATGCTGGCTGCAGGTTTGCCATTCAACAGAACCTGAAATCTTCCGCCTCCCGGATGCCGTAAATAATCGATGCCGACTTCCTCGAAATTGTCTTCAGGCGTGTTGGCGGAAAGCCCCATCCTCGCTCCAGATGCCTGACTTTTCACGACAAAGCCGCTGATGCCGTATGGGCCAGTATTGGATGACTTGAGACTGTTCTCGACAATCCACCCATCATCCTGAACAAATTTCATTTGCCGTTGATCGACGCCCTGAAAAGCTATGCCCGGAGGCATAGCACCGCGCCCAGCATTGCCAAATCGTTGCTGTAACAGAAGACGCAAACGTCCCGAAAAGAAATCAGCCGCCGTGTGGCTGTCGCCCAATTGCAAGATGTTGAGTTGCGTGATCTTTCCTGTTTCCAGCCGCGTCAGGTCGCGAAAGAAAGGCCCCATCGCCGCTTGCGTTTGTGTCGTGGAGGCCGAAGGGGTTGCTGAATAAGCATTGGCGACGCGCCCATATCCGGCGATAAGAAGGATTGCCACCACAATCAGCCCGGTTATGCCTCGTGATGTCGCTTTTACGCGCATTTTTCGCCAGCCTAGTGAGTGTCAACAGGCGGCGCGACCGCAACAGGCGCTTCGGCAGGTGCCGCAGCAGCGGGGGCAGGTGAATCCGTTGCAGCAGCAGGCACAGGCGCTGGCTTGGCGGCATTGATTGTCGCATAAACCTTTTCCCCGATCAGCTCATAGCCATAGGGGGTAAAGTGAACGCCGTCATCAGCGCGAACATTGTGCAATTTCCCAGTCGCATCCGGTAGGTGGCTGGCAAAATTTCCATCAGCACCCTTGAAGGTATCGACCAAGGGAACGAAGGTGCCATTGTGAAGCTTGGCCTGTTCCGCAAACAGGTCGTCCAGATAACGCCCTCCCTCATTCATAGTCGCATCCCGCATGATGGGAAGCCCGACCCAGATGACGGGGATCTTGCGCTTCTCAAATTCCGCAAACATCGCCGCGATATGGGCCGTATAAGTGCGTTTCCATCCCTCGCTCTTAAACAGAAAACCTTTGTGGTTCTCGTCGCGAATGCTTTGCTGATCGTTTGCTCCGAACATGACCACGGCAACGGTAGGGTGGTCGGTATCGAGCTGCGTTGAAAATTCAGTTATCCATGTCGCAAAATCTCCGCGCGTCAAGCCTGTGCCCACCTTGGTGCGGCGAAATAGCTTCACTTCCGGATGTTTCTTGGTAACGATATAAAGCCCTGACCACAAGCCATCCCCAAGGGAATCCCCAAACACGCCAATATTTTGTTCGACGGGAGCATCTGCCGCTTTAACCGGCGCGATACACAAAAGAAGCGTAAATAAAGCCGCGATGCAGGCAGGAAGCATTTTCATGGAGAGTGTCACCAAAATATAAGGAAAAACCTTGAATTGGCAGCAAAGCGTCGAAGCTTGTTGCCGCGTTTGATTCTCTCTTATGACAATAGCACCACGACCATCCCTTGCAACCATTTGTCTCTCAACCAGGGTGAGATCATAGCAGCGGAGAGGTATAGCCAATACAGATCGGCTATGAGGGCTGCTCTCCCTCTGCGATCCAACTTTAGTGAGATTTAATCGTAACGCCGCACAGTCAATTCGGTTCAATCAGGATTGACCTCAAAGTTTCAAGCGTCATGAGCAGGGTCATTGGTTGCAAGGGGGATTCAACGAAGCCGCGCGAAAGGTAAAACTGTCTGGCCTGATCGGAAAGGGCGTGAACCAGTATGGCAAATACTCCAGCATCGGCGGAAACGCTGACCGCTCGTATCATCGCATCACGCAACAGCGCCTGACCGAGCCCTTTATTATGGTATTGCATCATTAAATTGAACGAACCGCTAAGTAATGCCCCGATTGAAGCGCCGAGTAGCAAAACCACCTTGTATCGGAGACTCACGGCAGGAGACATTTGTACGACAGAAAAGTCTCCTGAGCGCATTAGGATGAACCTAACACCGAGGGCCGACATCCACGCCAATACATCAAAAATTGCGTGAATGTGATGAGGCATATTATGCATCGCCAATAAAGGTGTTAAGCGCGTCTAAGCATTACTAGCGTAACTCGGACGAGGCAACCGCTTACTTTTTGCATAAACTTGGCTTGCGGGAGCCAAAGACACCAGATCGAAATAAGACCCATTGGCGGCTTCTGTGGATGGCGGGGCGCAGGTTGAGCCGCACAATACATTCAATTAACCCCGTCCGTCTAAGTTCGCCCGAATGTTTGGCTGGAGCCCGTGCGGAACGATCAGTTTAGTCGCTTCGGGGGGCGGAAGGCGGCGTTAGCACAGTGCTGTGACGGCCTGCCGCCCCTCGACACCACGGTAAGAATTTGCGCGCCGCCCCGCTTTCCCGATTTGCCATTGTCGTGTTTTGTGGTATGTTGATTCTGCCTTCGGGTGCAGGGTTCGGGAGAGCCTCACCAGCGAGTTGTCCCGAGTGACACTTTTGTGGACACTGGGAAAAATACAACATCGTTTTGTTCTTTGTTTGCAGGGATAACTAAAAATACCACGATCCCGATTGGCGCACCATTTTAACCATAATTTGAATGTGTCGTTAAGCGATCAGCTTGATATACGCTATTTAAACTGTGGGCATTTCTTTCAAAATTGTGTGTCCAAAATCTCTCATCTGAATTTCCGTTCGATCACGCAATTGCCGATCATCGCCAGTATATAGATAACTGCTTCCACAATATTTCATGTCAAAATAAGCGCAGGTTCTCGTAAATGGAACCTCGAAACCTTCTGGCAGATTTTCACTGGTGCCTGTTGCGATCAGCCATACGGATTTTCCTGCCAAAGCACGTCCTTTAGCTTTTTCAATAGTGATAAGATCAGAAAGCCTATCAAGGAATGCTTTGAGTGGTGCGCTCATCGAATACCAATAAACTGGTGTAGCAAACACTATGACTTCTGAAGCCAAAAGATTATCAATCAGTTTAAGAAAATCATCTTCTCGATTAGAGTGATCGTAATCGAAAAAATTAAAACGAAAATCTAAGAGATCTAAAAGATCCGCTTTATCCTTGAGAGCAATATCGATTGCTCGGCGTGTTTCGCCGTTGCTTCTTGAAGAGCCGAGAATGACCAAAGGCTTTGTATTTTTGAGCATTACATTTCTTAATTGAATAATGAGCCTGCGCTATAAGCAGGGACGAGACTACTATAACACTGTCGTCCGTTCGTGAAATAGCAGATCAATTTAAGGCGAGCGTGACAGCAACTTTAATCAAAATTGTTAAATCCGGCGATCATCCAATCGTATTGGTTTGTCATGATTGCTCGGGAAGACGGTGGAGTTGGCCTTCCTCTATGGTGCCTGGATGGTGGCGTCTGCAATCTGATCTTGATTCTGAGAGCTTCGCGCATGGGGTATTGTTTAGCGGAGCATCAGAGGAGAAGTGGCCCCGTAAAATCGGGGCTGATGCTTGGTTCGATTTTAAGGGATGCAGCCGTTATGAAGTTGAGGAACAAAGCTTCTGGGTTGCGCGTGATGAAATCCTTACTGTGCTGACGATCCTGGATAATGGACTGGGGTAATGGGGAGCGTGAATTCTGGTGGATAATAAATTGTTTTCCGAAAACGCCATTTAAGCAGGACGCTACTGAATCTGCGCATGAATTATTAGGTTTATATTAAGCATTTGTTAGGTTCTGCCTGATACTATCGAAACATTAGGTATTAAAATGGATATATCTGTGTCCGTTAATAATCGATTCATGACTGTTGTGTATAATCACAACCATGACAGACGAACCCCCATATTTTGCAAACGAGGCATCTTCTAGCGCCGGAGATGGGGCGGGCACGCCGATCGTGGGAGAGGTATTGCCCCAGCAAGGCGGCGGTGATCCCGGAATTGCCCTTGATCATGAAGTTGACAAGAAGCTCCTGACTTTGAAGCAGACGTGTCGGCTTGCCCTATGTGAAAAAACAGCACTTTATGATGCGTTGCGCAGGGGGTTCCCGGCACCCATCAGACCTCTGGGGGAGGGCAGCAGTTTGGTGGGGTGGTGGCGACACGAAGTCTTGGCCTGGCTAGAAAAGTGCCCGCGAGTCGAATACCGCGATAAGAACAAACCAAAATAGGCCGGGGTTGAGAGACCGCAGAACCCTAACTCAAAACCAGAACCGAAATAATTTGAAATCTGAAATTGCTTCCGTTTGAGTTCGTCTGGTTTCTTGGCTGGGCTTATGGCAGCCGCCGCAGTTTAATGTATGGGCAGGCTCCTCAGGGGCAATGGTGGCGAATTTGGCGGCAAGGGCCAGAAAAAAATAAGTAACAATTTTTATAATATTCTCTTTTTTTGAGCCATCCGGCGGCGACGATGTCCAGATTGCCTTGCCCCCCATTTTTATTAACAACAGTTAATTTTTTAAAAGAGAAAGGGGTGGGCAAGTTGTCTTATGTGTGCCACATAAGTTTCGTTCCTTCCATGTGCTGACACACATTGAACGAACGACGAGGGCTGCGCCCATCGACCCGGTTGGGACATCTGAGCTGTGTTATCTCCGGCTTTTTCCCTGAAACGCAGGCTACGAGGAATAGCCGTCCGTTTGAGTTCGTCGAAGAATTTGGCTGGGTTGAGTGCAGAGTGATCAGTTGAACCCCTCTGAGGATGGGCACAGGTGCAACGGCAGCATGGCTCCATGGGGTCTTATTCCTGCATCGTAAAGTTGGAGTTTGCGCGCTGGTGTGTTTTTATTTATTGCCGTTCATGAAAAATGCCTTCTTGGTAGAAAGTCTGCCCGAGTTGGGCGTGGTCCATTGAGATGGTGAATTTGAAATTTCCTTCACCGAGATCTTCGTGGACCACATGGGTTTTTCCTGGAGATAACCAGTGCGGCAGCGGTATGCGAAGACCTGCTGTCTGGCAAAAATAGCGATAGCTTTCAAAATGAAGTTTTCCATCCTGTTCATACAGTTTTAAAAGCATGCCAAAGCCGCCGCCTACACATTCCATCATCTCGCCTTTTTTTGATTCCCTTTTAACCGATGTCACCACATAGGGTTTCCGTTCTGGATAATGATATGTGCGTTGCCAAAACACGCCCGTTTGGCCCTCGCGTTTGAATAGCCTGACTTCCATGGGGATATTATCACCGGCATGAGGTGTCAGCGGGTTGCCGATAACCCTTGTGAGATATGCGAAAAGCCACCCCATCCGGGTTCGGCGAATGGTCTGCATGACTCCTTCGTAAACAACTTCTTCTCCTGGCTTGGGGTCGCGTGCAAAACGCGCTTGAATATTGGGATGCAGCCGATGCCATTCATCTTTCATCTGTCTGCGGATTGTGCTTCCGCTTTGAAGATTGTTTATCTTTTCAATGCCTAAAAGGCGAAGCGCGACATTTCTGGCCGCCTTTCCAACCGGGTAGATAAGTTTGGAAAGGGTGTGCGACCTGAAGAGGATGGCGCTCGCGCCGCCCATAAAATTAATGGGTTTTATATGCTTGCTCAGCTGATAAATAGCTTCACTGCCATAGTAGAGATTTGTTCCGGTTTTGAGAACGATGCCTTCGTCTATGTCGAGGCCTTTTGACGTGACGAGGTCCATGGCGTTGCTCGGCTGGCGCGCGTCAACCAATATGAGTTCGCCTGCATTATCATTCAGTTCAATATTGCGGCAATAAGTACGGCATATTGGGCATTGATCGTCATAAATCAGTTCAAAGGATTGATGGGCTTGCATGTTTGGTTACCCTTGCGTTAATGGCCTTATCGTGATAGATTTAACTATGTAGCTAATTAGTGTATGATATCAGATTTAGTTATTTAGTCAATAGGCTAAACAACGGGAGGATAACACCATGCAAAATATAGAAAAAGTGTTTCAGGCCCTCGCTTCCGGCGTCCGGCGCAAGATTTTGGCCTATCTTTCGGCCACCAGCATGACGGCGGGTGAAATCGCTGGACGGTTCTCTATTTCCAAGCCTTCTTTGTCCAAACATCTGAGCATTCTGGAAAATGCGGGTCTGGTTGTTGGCAGAAAAGAGGGCCAGTTCATCCATTACAGCCTGGTGCAGGACAATCTCGTCAATACGTTAAACGGTTTCGCGCAAGAGGTGTGCCCGGTCGCCCGTCCTTTAAAGAAGGAAAGCCGAGCCAAAGCGAAAAGCAAATCGAAATGAGCCATACTGGCGTCATGCGTATCCTTATTTTGGGGGCCGGGGGGCAGTTTGGACAGCGGCTGTGCCGCCGTTTGGCCTTTATCCCTAATATTGCTTTGCTGCTGAATGGCCGTAGCGCAGAAAAATTGACCGCACTTCGCGATGAACTCGTTCACACAAATCACAACGCTAAAATTGAAGCTGTTGCGTTTGATGTTAAGCGTGATTTCGAAGCTTCTCTGCAACATCATAAGCCCGATCTCGTCGTCCACTTGGCTGGGCCATTCCAAAATCAGGATTACAATATAGCCAAAGCATGCATTCAGTTTGGTGTGACTTATATAGATATCGCTGACGGCAGGGATTTTGTGGCGAACTTTTCTTCTTTAGATCAGGAAGCAAAAACGAAAAACGTTACCCTCATCACCGGAACCAGTACGGTTCCCGGGTTATCGTCGGCTGTAATAGACGCCGGTCTCGATCAACTCACGCAGCTTATCAGCATCGATTACGGTATTAGCACGGGACTCAAAACGGGTCTTGGCGTGGCAACGCTTGAAGCCGTGATGAATTATTGTGGCAAGCCTTACTCCACTTTGCGCAATGGAAAAGACGTTGTTACATACGGCCTAGGTCGCGCGAGGTATCACGACTTTCCCGAGCCGGTTGGCCGTCGTTACCTTGTCGATTGTGATATTCCCGATCATGCCTTGTTTCCTACTACGTATCCAACGCTCCAATCTATATCTTTCGGCGCGTGCCTGGATGTGCCCGCGCTGGTTGGGTTTCTCTCGTTCTTAAGTTATTGCGTTCGCATAGGGCTGGTCAGAAACTGGGATTGTTTAACCCGCACTATCAAGCTATTTGTCGATGCCATCCGGTTTGTGGGCGACTATAACAGCGGTTTCTACATGAAATTGAGCGGTCTGGATTCCCAAGGCAAAACTAAACGCCTGTTGTTTGAAATGATGGCGCGTGAAGGCAGCGGCCTGGAAATTCCTGTGACGCCGGCGATGATTTTAATCAAACGATTGTTGCGCGGCGATGCTTTTGCGCCAGGTGCCTATGCATGTCAACACCTGATATCACTTGCCGAGTTTCAGCAGGAACTTGCAACCTACCCCATATCCTGGAATTGGAGAGAACTATCATGACTGAAATACTATTTCGCAGCATTCTTGGCGCTGATTTCGATAAAATGCCGGAAGCGGTTAAGAACATGCATAGCCTATCGGCAACGCGTGATGTTTATGGCCGTTCACGGGTGCTGGGCCCCAAAAATCCGATAAGCTGGCTTATCAGAATTTTGGCAAGATTACCCAAGCCCACCCAAAGCACTCCCATACATATTCATTTTATAAAGTACGATACCTACGAAGAATGGGATCGCCATTTTGGCGAAAGCCGTTTTCGTACGATTATGAAAAATGAAGGGTCCTGTTTATCGGAGTGTCTCGTCGGCGCGCACGTCACCTTTGTATATAGGGTAGTGGCCGATCACAAAGGGTTCTCGCTGCATACGGTTAAGGTGCGGTTTCTCGGGATTCCGCTGCCCCGCCTTTTCTGGCCCTCCCTCAAGGCCCGCGCCTATGAATGGCGAGGCCGTTATCGTTTCAGTACGATGGTCGGTTTCTGGTTCTGCGGTCGCGTCATCAGCTATTTTGGTTATTTAGAGCCAGCAAAAACTGATAGCTAATCGGAGAAGACATAATCTTAATAGTCTGAAAAAAAATGAAACAGCGGATGGAATTTGCGCACCGCCTAGCTTTCCCGATTTGCCATTGTCACGCTATATGGTATGTTGATTCTGCCTTCGGGTACAGGGTTCGAGAGAGCCTCACCAGCGGGGTATCCCGATTGGCCCATTAATTATCATTGGCATTTAGATGACAGGCGACAACTCATCATCCGAACAATTGAAGATTGATTTGATGGAGGGTGGCCCCCCATATCCATTGGGTACTATTGTTGGGAATGCAATCGCACAAAGAATGGCGCGGGCTGTAAAAACCGGCCTGCATGTAGAAACTTTTCTTTGCGTTATGGGTGCGCTCGCCGGTTTTGCCGCTCAAATGGGGATGCGTGAAGAGTTTATTGGAAAGCAGAAAAAATCCGAACAAGATATTTTTAAAATATTCAAAACCGCCAATAATTTTCTTTATTATGGCGGCCCCAATCTCGGAGCCCTATTGACGGATACGCCGCACTCTATTTTTCAAGTTATCGGGGACGCTTTACAACAAATTGGGGGGAAGGATTCCGTTACAACTGAAATGGCCGCGGCAATGGTTCGCACTGTTGTCGCCGAACCAGACAGTGAATATGGGTTAATTCTGAATGTTCCAGAAAACCATAAACCTCACCTCAAGCCACTTGATGCTTTAAAAATATTCTGGAATCAGGCTTATGCTGAATTATTTACGATGTCAGAGCTATCGCGTAAAGTTAATGGAACGCAATGGGCCCACGAACTCGCTCGCTGTATCCATAAATTTATTGTGCAGGCAAAACCTATATTGCCCCCCATTAATGTAACATTCGAGCTTATCATGCGTCCGGCAATAGCGATGGGGCGCGTAAATCCCGAGATAATCATCCAGCATATCAAGGACAATAAACTGGAATGGGGACAGTTTGGCCGTCCGGGTGAGAAGCTGGATTATCCTATATACCGTTGACGCGGATAGTGCTGCTGTGGCTTTATTAAGTTCATTATCAATCGCGCCAGCTATAAGGTCTCCATGTCACAACCCATTCGTCTTTTCGGATTATCCGGCAGTTTGAGAAAAGGGTCTTTCGCCACCGCGATCCTGAAAACGCTCGCCGACGAAATCGCCCCGCAAGCGCAAATCATTTACGGCGATATCGGTTCCCTGCC
>JBAVWC010000180.1:0-24484 GCA_049697595.1 Alphaproteobacteria bacterium | reverse complement strand
ATGGATTATGATCTCGGCTATATCGACTTGGAGGAGAGAACCCTGCAACCCCTAGACAACCCGTTTGGCCCGCGGGTGTCACCTATGTAGCCGGTACGTTCTGTTACCTATGTGTCCGGGTCGGACATTGACGAGAGACGGTGCCAGGAGGGACTTGAACCCCCACATCGTTGCCGATAATAGATTTTGAGTCTATCGCGTCTACCAATTCCACCACTGGGGCAAGCCAGATAGCTAAGCAGGCGGCGATAATAGCTCCTAAATCGGCTACGTCAATCTCCAAGAAAATGCTGCAAAACCTTGTTACAAAAGGCATTTTGGAAGCATCTCCCCGCTGAATTTCTACAAACTCTTGCCGCCAATGTTGTTTCCACCTAGATTTATGCGAGATTTCTAAGTTTTGGCATCCTTCCTGCGACTTTTCCTGGGGCTGACCCTCCGTGGTCATGAAATGGTCTATGAACAAGTTTCTCTTGATAGTCGTTCCTGGTCTCCCTGTCGTTCTTGGCCGGTTCCTCGATCTGTTTGAGGCGGGTTTCGATTTCCTGACGGCGAAGCTGGATTTCCTTGTTCTTATCTTTCTGAATCAGTTGCCAAGAAGCCATTGCTTCACCGTATTTGATGAGATGCACATAGCCAACATCAAGCAGATACCCGGTGTGGTGCGTGTTCCTTCAGGAAAGATGATAAGGGAAAGCCCATCAGCTTGCGCGCGACCAATATCAGGTTTTTTGTTTGCTCGATCTGCAAGACGGCGGCGTGATGCTGATCGGAATCGCAGATGCCCGCATCCATGCGGATAGCGCCATCCATCTATATCACGCCGCCAAAGCCGATAGTTTGGGCGTCGACATTGCCTATAAACAAATTCGCGCAACGTATTGTTGAATGTGAGCTGCGAATGACATTCTGAAAAAGCGGGCTATAAAAATATATGGTTAATATCTAATGGCCTCGACGCTATACAAAAATTTCAAGTGCTCAGCGAGCTCGTTCGCGCACCACCCTCCGTGCATTGTCCTTTTTTGGTAACCGATTTATTCAAAAAATGTTGAATTCTTCTTTTTACTTTCATGTGCAAGTGCTAACACATGCTTATGCAACGGATTATAAGCCTAGCCCGCGCAGTTCGTTCTTTAAAAATTTTAGGCGGTCACTGAATTTATGCAGCGCCCGAGTCCGCCGACGCCGCATGTATTAAAAATGGTTGGACAACATAATGTGTAAAAAAGAGCAAAAATCTTTACGCACATATTAAAATCAAGGAGAAGAAAATGGTTGAATCGACTCAAAAACGTTCAGTAGAAGAAATTATGGCCGCAGCGCGCAAGAAAGCCACTAGTTTTGTGAGCGGTAGTACTGCCAGCGATGCTGACGCCCCAGCCTATGCTGCTGCTAAGGCTAAGGAACAAGTAAAGGCGACACCAAAGGTTGCGACTCAAACCGAGGAGCAGGAGGAAGTAAGCGTTTCCCAAAGCGCGGCTACGCAATTGCATATTAAAGAAAATCAATTTTACCAGATAGTGGCTGACACACAAACTTCGCAAGAAGATAAGATGCAGCAGATCGCCGATGCTTTCGATCCCAAGAAGCAGACGATGGAAAAGCTGCGTGAAAACTATAAGGCGTTTCAGGAATATTATTCTTATATCCAGAGTGAAAATCTTGATGCCGCAGTACAAGGCGTCGAGCGGATGATCAAAGACCTGGAAGAGAACAAGAACATCGAAGTTGCGAAGTTGTTGAAGGCGCTGAAGGGCATGTTAGCTGAAATCGGTGTATCGCGTGAACTAGTTGAAGTTATGCGCGTCGCCCGCACAACTTATGACAAGGAAGGCAATTCTTTGACTGTTGAGGCGTTGACAAAAGCGCTTAAGAGAAACGACGAAATTATAGCGGATCTAGCTAAACTTGAGAAAGACAAGGAAGCCGCGGCTGCCGCTGTCACCGCTGCGCAATCAGCCGTCGATGATCGCATCAAGGTGCGCGACCAAGCCGAAGGATCTTTTGGTCACAAACTTTTTAGCATTATCAAAAAAGACACGACTTATAGCGATCGCGTAACGGCTGCGGAAACACTGAAGGGTCAGAAGGAAGAAGTTCTCGCCGAAGTAGCGGCCAAAATCGCTGCGCTTGAGACGGAGAGAAATAAGGAACTGGAAGAAAAAGATGGTGTGCTTAAGATTCTGCGCAGCGTCGATGAAACGGGCGATAATCTTTCACAGCGCCTCATCGCTTCTGGTAAGCACGGCATCGATACGGTTCGTAATGGTCAAAAATCTGTTATCGAATTGTTCCACCGCGTCACGAACAGTGAAGATGCTATCAATGACATCGGTCGTCGCGTCGCTGATAAGCAGATCAGTCTGACGGTTCTTCAATCGGGGCTTATGATGGCTTCTGATAAAATCGATGGATTTAAGCAAGAGCTTGAGGCGACCGCAGCCCCTGCTGTTCAAGAAGCCGAGGGTCTATCCATCTTGGAGCAAGGCAAGAGAAAGACAGCATCGATTGTACTTGGAACCAAGCTTGATGATGTCGTTGATTTTCAGGGAAGGTTTAATAGTACTATCTCTGAAATGCAGCTTACTCTGGCGGGCAACATTGACCGCAAGACGAAGACGGAAAATGGCAAGAAGATCATCGATGGTACCAGAAAGTCTGTAACGATCTTGGGACGCGATGGTTTGAATAAGATTGCCGAAAACATGGAGTCGGTTCTGAATTCTTTGATTGCGGATCAGAACGACGAAATGCAGCAGGTAGTCGTTGAGTTTGCCAAAGCTGCGGGCGAGATGGAACGCGGCACGGCAGAATCCATGAAGCGTCGTTCAGAAGAAATGCACAGTAAGGACATGTCATATCTGGACGATACCATTCAGAAGCTGCATGAAAGCGAACGATTGGTTGCTGATACGCTGGAACAAGCCGTTACTGAAGGCATGGAACGTGCCGATAGGCAGAAGCTGTTGCGTACAGCCAGCGAAAAGCTGGAATCAGCAACATCTACTATGCGTGATATTACGGGGCAGATGAGCGCTGCTTCACTGCCAGGACGTCCGGCTGATCGCGCAGAAACAACGACTCCAGCAGCGACTACAGCTCCAACACCGAAGGTCGGCTAATAAATGAAACAACCCTGAGAGGATGTGCCTGTGGGCACTCCTTTCAGGTAGTTTTAAAATATTAAAACAGAAAGCATTGCTATGACATTGCCACGCGCTATTCCCACTCGGCCCGTCAATGGTTTTAAGTTTTTGAATGAGGTCGATTTTTTTGAATACAAGAAGCGTCTTCCCTTATTCAGAGGTGAGGACGGTTATCAGAATCCTACGGAAGCAAGTCCGGGAACGCGTATTCAGCGTATCGTCGGTTTTCTGGACGAGGTTGCACAGGCTCAGGACATTCTGACATCGGCCATGACTAACAGCGTCTATGCGACGGGGCCGGAAGGGGTTGGAAAATCCTCGCTGATCCAGTTGCTTTTGAACAAGGTCGCGCTGGGCGATGCCGCCCCCGCACTCCTGTCCAAGTCTTTTTTTATTTTTAACCAGCATGAATTCTTCAAGCTGTCTTCCGCCGAGCAAACGACGCAGTTTGAGGCGGCGATGGATTATATGGAAAAAAAGAACAGCCTTATCATTCTTGAGCGTATTGATGATTTGGTTGCCAGCGCAGGGCCGGATCGCGCCCGCCGTCTGATGAGTTCACTGCTCAATGCGCTGGAGCACGAAGGCGTTAGCGCCTTTGTCACCGCGCTACCCAAAAATCACGAGGCGATCGATCAAACCCACACCTTGTTTTCACGCTATTTTAAGCCGTTGCCGGTTGCAGAACGCACCCCGGAAGAAGCCAAGAATATTCTGCGCCAAATGATTCCGCGCTTTGAAATGAAACATAATGTCGTGATTGGAGAAGATGTTATCAGCGAGATCATCCGTCTGGATCAACGTTATGCAGGCCGTCTTAAAGGGCAAAGCCCGGCAAGATTTAATGAGTTCCTTGATCAGTTGGCTGCCAACGTCAATATCGCCAAGTATGGCAAGTCGGTGGAGTTGTTAAAGCAGGAAATGGAATTTGCCCAAGCTCTGGTGGAAGAACAGACTCTGCAAGCCTCTGTTAAGCCAAGCGATAAAAAACTTGCTGCCATCCGGCAGACGATCGCAGTAATGGAAGCCGATTTGAAGCCCAAGCTGGACGCGTGGGCGGCCAAGTTTGGTAAAATCCGTTCTACCAGACTTGACCTGGTCGAGGCGACTAACACGCTTGTTTCGCTTCAAAAGAAATTGGAAGCCTATCAGGCATGGAAAGACAGGGACGCCCTGCGACGCCAGCAAGCCAAAGAGGAGGCGACGATGCCGGGTGCGGCTCCTTCCGCCGCCGTTCCAGCAGAACAACCGCCGGAACCTTTGACGGAAAAAGAAATGAAGACGCGTGAGGAGTATATAAAGGTTCAGCAGGCTCTCAAAGCCGAGCTGAAGCGTCTTGAAAAAGATCAATACACAGTTCCGCCCCATGTGACTGTAGGCGATGTGGAAGCACGGTTTACCAAGTTAACCGGGGCAGGTGGCGGCGCGTCAAACGAAGATCAACGATTGCTGGATGTAGAAAAAGAACTCGGCAAAAAGGTCTTTGGTCAGGGGCCGCTGCTCAGTGCACTCGGCAAAGTTTATCGTACGCGCGAAGCGGGCACCAGCGACCCCACTCGCCCTGCGGGTGTCATTTTGGTATTGGGGCCCCCGGGATGCGGTAAAACAGAAGCTGTCGAAAAACTTGCTGAATTCGACGGCAGTGAATTAATTGACTACGCTATGGGCGATTTTATCGACAAATCATCCGTAGCGAAGCTTGTTGGAGCATCCCCAGGGCTCGTAGGTTTTGGCGAGACCAAGACATTGCCCTCTGCTGTAAGAGAAAAACCCAAAAGCATTGTCTTCCTCGACGAAATTGAAAAAGCCCACGAGGATATGCAAAAACCGCTTATGCAGGTGAATGACAAAGGAAAAATGAAGGATGAGTATGGGAATACTGTATCCTTCAAGGATACCATAGAAATTATGGCCAGCAATGTTCTGACGCCCGCTGATTTTGCTCCGGGAGAAATGGAGAATGACGTCATTGTTCGTGAAAAATTATGGAGAGAGGACATTAATCCGGCGACAGGCTTGCCTTATTGCAAGATAAATCCGCAAACGGGGCGCGCTTATTTCAAGAAGGAAGTCGTGGGGCGCATAGACATCATTGTCATATGTAATGAGTTGTCGCCAGAAGTCGCTCAAAAGATTCTTGAGAAAAATATCCGCGATATTAACAGTGGCATTGCGTCGAAAGGCTATTATGTCAATCTGGATCAAACAGACGCACATAACATCGTTTCAGAATATTTTGATCCTTCGCAAGGCGGCAGAAGCATCAAACAGCTTAGCAACAGCACTCTGCGCCCCCTGATTACGGAACGGTTGCTTGCGCGTAGAGTTGGAGAAGCAGGCGATGCAGATGATGAATTAAAGCCTATGAATTTGACAATTAAAGGCAGAGATATCCTGCTTGATGGGGTCATGTTGGCCGACAGAAACGTCGAAGTTCAACAAAAGGAAGCTTCCGAACCCCATCATCCGGAGGCGACAACGCCAGGGTTTAAACAGGAAGCGAAAAATTTAACCAACGGTGGAGGCTAATATGTCTAGCAATGATGATATTCGCGCTCAGATAGAACGGGAACTCGCGGTCAAAGAAGCCGCAGTCGTTTCCAAGACTGGCGTTACTGCCAGCAATGGTGGCGTTGCTGATAAAGCAAAGGCTGCCTATGGCGCCGGCAAGCGCATGACGGATTGGGCGCGCGCCGCTTATCAAACGACGGCCAGAAGAGGTGCTGTTGTTTGGAGTTGGCTCGATCCGATTGTAGAACCAATTCTGCGCGGCGCGATTAAAACTGCACCTTACGTTGGGCGTGGCGCTAAAAACGCTGCAGTAGTTCTTACATGCAAAAAAGACAAAGATGGCAATCGTCATTTTGATGCCTGGTATACCGCCAAGAATATAATCAAATTGGGTCTCGTTGCGACTGCCACACCCATTATGTCTACAGGTGCTTACTATTACTCGACTCTCCAGACGTACAACGATGTTTATGTTCCAAGTTCGGGTGTTTTTGTGAATGAGCAATTCCTGCATGCCAGCAAGGCAGGACAAACGATTGCCCCACGCGATGAAATATTTACCGTTTTAGGAAAACAGATTAATAAGCAAGGCAAGGTTGAGCCTGTGCGCTTTGATATCGATACGAACTGGTACTTTTTCTTTGATAATGCAGCTATGAGGCCGGATTTGGCGGCTTCGAGAATGGATTCTCAATCCCCCTTAGGTGAAGTCTGCACCGTGCAAGCCACGGGTTTCTACACACGCCTGCCTCGTTATATAAGGGTTATGGCAGTCAAGTGGCTGGATTTAAGGGCTGAGATCGTGAATGTCGAAAAATGCAACAACGTATTGAAGTTGCCAGCGCAGTTTTATAACCCTTCGGACATGGAAGGCTCTTTGCAGCCGCGTGATTTTCCAAAAGGCACTTCATTTACGTTACCGCAATCGGTGGCAAATTACGGATAGGTTCAGAAGATTCTGATCTAGCCGCTTTTATGGCAACCAGAACTCTGAGGAGATAGATATGTTGTTAGACGATGAAGCGTGCCCTATGCCGGATGTATCGGAAGACTTTGTTGTGCTGGCCTTTTTGCGAAAAGACGGCACTATGCTGCTCGCATGCGACACAATGGGTGAGCTTTGCAAAGCAGGCACCGAAGTCACTGCTCATTTGGATATTGCCGGCAATCAGAAAACTATAAATTTTGTATTACAGGATTTCGGGCTTGGTATCGTACGTGATGAAGTCATCGTGCCCTCAGCCGAGGCAAAAACAATAACGCGCATAACGCTTGATTTGCCGTCAATGGCTGAAACGCATCCACACCAAACCTGGAAAGAGTCATCTTTGACATTAGTGCCTCCTGTCAGGCCTGCGGAAATTGTCAAAAGTTTCGTCTCTCTACACCGAGGGCCATCCAGCCCTGTGGCCGGATAGCGCCGTCAAGCTACTGAACCGTGCTTGTGCTGCCACCGGATGCGAGCTGCTTCTTTGCTTGCTCGAGGAATTGGGCCAAGCCTTTCTGCAAAGCTTCCGCCGTATTAAGCGGCATTACCAATCGACCGACGATGACGCGTTGTGTCGGGGCTGGATTGCCTGCAGTATGATCGGCACGAAGAGTCGTGAAGGTTATGCGAAGGTTCCCGTTGTATCTATGAAAGCCTGCCGCTTCATCAACGAACACATCCTGAATGAGCGGATTGTCGATTATTGAAGAGACCAGCTTTGTCGTTTTTGCCGGCGGTGTTGGTGGCATAGAGGTCATCCTTATGAGAAAAAATCGGGAGGATTTGTCGATATTATTCCGGCTGCATCGAGAATGCCATTGATATGTGATGGCATCAGGCCTCCAGCCTTGCAAGGGGCGTAGAACCCCGATTTTCCAATCAAAATCTGGCGAATCCTTGGTTTCATTTAATTTTAACTAATGCAACAGAAACTAGGCGTTATGCAGCCTGCTCCTCGCCCATCCCCCACACCTGTGGCCCGCCCAACCGCTTCGAATCCTTCTCGGCGCGCAAGTCCATATTCTTCTTTTTCGACCCTGAGCAAGTCATTGTTGGCGACCGGGTTGCTGCTCACTGTCGTTACAACAATTTTGTATGGCAGCGGCGTGCTCCCGCCTCCCTTTGTCTTTCATCATGGGGATGATTTATCGACACAACAAATGCAAGAACGCATGACGGCCTTTATGGCTTTGGCTCCAATACCGCTCAATTTAGTAACAGCAGATCAGGTGCCCGAGGCCATCAAAAGCATGAATCTATCGGCAGGGGCCAAGCAGTCGTTGATGGCTGATTTAGCCAAAAATGACCAGGAATCCTCGGCGCATGCCCCCATTGCGGATCAATCGGCATCGGCACCCACTCCCACTGCTCAACCGACTCCGGAAGCGGCGGCTGCTTCAGACCGGCTTCGCCTCGCCTGGATATCTTTGTGGGATACCGATGTTGAGGACGGCGACGCCGTGCAGATCGAAAGCGAAGGCTATATGCGAACGGTTGTTCTTAAGCATGAGCCCATAACTCTCGCCATTCCCGTTCCCGCCGATGGGATCGTTCATGTGAGGGGCATTCGCGACGGCGATGGAGGTGGTATTACTGTCGGTCTTGGTTCAGGCACATCGGTGGCGGTATTTCCGGTTATGAGCGAAGGTCAAGTGCTTGGGCTAAAAGTTTCAAGGTGAATGAATGCGCTGGCTAACTTCTACCGCGACCAAGCTGATGCCGATTGCCTTTGTTCTGATGGCAATCGTTGTCGTCGCTCAATTTTGGATGCAATATGGCCCTAAAAGCGGTGCCATTGGAGTATATTCTCATGAATCAGCGGCTTTTCTTCATGCACAGGCTTGGATTGTTTTGGACGTGGCTGCGTTTTTTTGGCTATTCACTTTCGCCGGGTTCTTTCATGAACGTGAGCGGAGAACATCTGTCGGCACAGGGGGCAGGATAATGGACATACTCGATCGTTTGACGAACCGTCAGGTTCTAGAAGAAAAAATCGCCCAAGAACCGGAAGCCGTTTTCATTGATACGGAGAAACTATCGAGCGCCCTTAAAAGCCACGTTATAGGTCAGGACATTGTCTGCGACGATATCGCCGCTCAAATTCGGCGACGCCTTGCGCTCAAGCAGAGAGGCAAGCCTGTCGGCGTGTTTATTCTGGCGGGGCCCCCGGGAACAGGAAAAACCTATCTGGCCAAACGGTTGGCAATCGAACTTCAACGAAAACTGCTTCACTACGATATGACGCAGTTTTCCGGCGGCGGATTCGGAGCCTCTCAATTATTCGGTTCATCCAAAGGCTTTGTGGGATCCGATACCTACGGCAGGCTAACCGGGTCGCTGCGCGACGTGCCGGATGCCGTCGTCCTCCTCGACGAGTTTGAAAAGGCGCATGAGGAAGTTCATAAGAAATTTCTCACGGCCTGGAATGACGGGTTCATTACGGAGGGGTCGGACGGACAACAGATTGCGACAACGAACGCCATCTTTATTCTTACCACTAATGCGGCGACCGATGCCCTGCAATCGCTTAGCAAGACTTACGCAAATAATGCCGACGAGCTGCGCCGCACGTCTACTAACGCTTTGCGCGAAGCCGGGTTTGCGCCTGAAGTGCTCAACCGTATCGATCGTATTTTCGTGTTCCAGTCATTATCCGGTTTGGATATTGCCCGCGTTACGGCGTTGGAAATTGAAGCCATGATCCAAAGTTACGGGCTGCATGTGTCAGAAGGCGGCATCGCTCCGGAAATATTGCTGGATATGATCCACCGCCAGCAAAAACTTGGTACAGCAGCTTCATCAAGGGATTTGGTGCGCGCGATCGAGGAATCCATCGCCGATACGCTTATCGAAGCCAAGCAAAAAGGCTGCACCAAGATGTCGCTTATTTGTGTCGATGGCTCCATAAAGGTCAAACCAGAAGTATGATGTCGGCGCAAGAAATCCCTTTCCGCAATACGCTAAGATCGCTCTGGCGGAGAGCGCCGCTTTGGCGGTTCACAGGAATGTCGGCGGCATTACTTACGCTGCTATTCGCGCTTTTCCCGCCCGAAGGTAACCAGAATGCCCGTTCGGCACTAACCGTTCCTCCCGCTTCTTACGTTTCTAAAACGCCTGCACTACCGAAAACGCAGACTCCACATTCCATCATAGCTACACCACAGCAACTATTCACTCCATCCGCGCCCCAACCTTCTTCGCCCCAGCCTCAAACGGCGAATGTGTCGTTTGCCCTGCCGGGCCCCAAAGATCCGAAACAAGAAGCAACAGGGTTGGAGCGCGCGCAAACGGGACGCCTTTACAGCGGCTCGATCAAATTAAATGGGTTCAAGCTGCCGTTGGTCGAAGGCGAATGGGCGTTGTTAAGCGCCGCAAAAATGGACGTGCCGACAGCCATAGGTGTGGGGTATTTTCTCGGACAAATAGAAAACAAACGCCTTAAATCGGCGATGATTGCCTATGCTTTAAGAAGCAAGCCAGATGCAACCGAAGCTACCAGCAGTTTTTCGACATGCGCTTTTTCTTTTTCTCTGTATACGGCGGTTGACGACAATGTGCCTAAAGATCATCAGTCTTGCTGGATGATCCATGGTTTTTTTACCCCTCCCTGGCAGCAATGGGGCGACAAAGACATAAAGCTTAACAACCTTATACGTGCGGCGGCAGGCGATATGGCATCCAAAGGGGTAACTTACCCCCAGGATTTTGTTGTTGTTGAATTTCTACGCAATGAAAAATGGGGCACCTTGGATGTCGCCTATCTGTTCGACCCAACAGGCGGCAGCATAGAGCAGGATGATGCCTTAAGCTTTCTGGATTCAGATTGGGTTCCAGCTAATATAAACCGCTATCCCGAAAAACTGGCGTATATTGAAAAACAAAAGCAATGGGGCACTTCATTGTGGCCACAAATTCAAAGTGCTTTTGCTGCTGGCAAATAAAACCTGAGGATCGAAAGGACAAAAAAATGTCTTGGCTAGTTATCCTTCTCGTTTTATTCGCAGGACTGCACCTCGGCTTACTCGTGCCGACGCAGTTGGCGATTGTCGGCGCGGCAATGTTGACGGTGGGTTTGTGGCTTGTCTGGAAGTTAAAGTGGGTAATCCTTGGCATTATCGGTCTTGAAGAGTTTTTCGGCGGTGGAGATGGCGGCGCTTGAATTCGTTTATACGACAGCGATAACTACGATTTTTGCCTGTTCCACGGCGCCACCCAGTAAAGCAGAACCATTCCCGGCAAAGCCGTTACCGCGCTTATCAGGAAAAACCTTGTCCAGCCAAGCCCCATTTTTTCCACGATAAAGCCAGCGATAAGTCCTGTCACGCTGCGCGGAAGGGCAAAGATGCTTGAGAAAAGCGCGAACTGAGTTGCGGAAAACTTTTTGTTGGTTTGCGTGGCGATGAAAGCGACGAAGGCCGTTGTTCCCAGTCCCACGCCGATATATTCAAACCCAACGGCCAGCCCGAGATAATAGACATTCATCTTGACCATACTAAGTACAGCGAAACCAAATATCGATAGAAGCTGCACGCCGCCGAATAACCATAAAGCGCGATTGATGCCGATCTTGACCATTATTAAGCCGCCAAGAAATGCTCCCGCGATCATCGACCAAAAGCCGATGAGTTTAGCCACAGTGCCGATTTGGGTATTGGTGAACCCCATATCTATATAAAATGGTGTCAGTTGCGCAGTTGCCAGGCTATCGCCGAATTTGTAGAGCAACAGGAATGCCAGGATCAAAAGCGCAGATCTAAGATCGGTGCGCGTAAAAAATTCGTGGAAGGGCTCGATGATCGCTTCGCGTAATGTGCGCGGTGGATGGGCGTTGATGGGCTCTTTAATCAAAACAGAACAAAGAATGCCGGGGATCATGAAACCCGCTGTGATCAAAAACACCACAGGCCATGATACGGAATCGGCGATGATTAAACTCAATCCTCCCGGAATAAGCCCCGCCACACGATAGGCGTTGACGAAAAAAGAATTGCCCAACCCCAATTCGGCATCCGGCAGCAATTCGCGGCGATAAGCATCGATGGCGATGTCCTGGGTCGCGGAAAAAACCGCAATGATAAAGGTCGCTCCTATAATGGCGCTCGTCGTATCAACCGGGCTTAGCAAACCAATGCCAGCCATAGAAAGTATGAGTAAAACTTGAGAGCTTAGAATCCATGTCCGCCTGCGACCGAGAAATTTAATCTTGTATCGATCACATAGCGGCGCCCAGAGAAACTTCCACGCATAAGGTATCTGCGCCAAGCCGACGATGCCAATAGAGGTCAGGTCTATATGGCTGCGCCGCAGCCAGGCAGGAACAAGCTGCAGCAGAACATACAGCGGAAGACCTGAGGAAAAACCCAAAGCAATGCAGATCAGCATGCGCGGATTCCATACAGCCCTGATAAGAGATGGGCTAGCCGCTTCACTATTGTTTTTGTGCGCTTTCATATGGAGCCGCCTGAATGATCTTGATTTATATAACGGGAATATTCAGAAGCAGATCATCCTCTCTAATGGGGGTGTTCTCGTCAACTTCTGTTAGCCGGAATGTTCGACGCGCGACTGTGCCCCCATTATTCTCAGCGACAGCCTCAAGGCGCAAGCGAGCGAAAAGCTGCATGGGCGGCACAGCATAGTTGCCGATATCCCGAATAGCCTCGGCGTAGCTTTTGCCGGTTAGAAGAACTTCGATGCCGGAATTATCAAACAGTTTTATATCCCCCGCATATTCGGTGACAAAGCGGCACAGGTAATGAGCCATAGAGGCGGCGCGGCGAAATTCTCCGATGCTGCCGTGCGTATGGCCAACAAAGGCTTTATCCGACAGCGCGCGGTGATGAATTTTCGCCAGAATATTCAGGAAGTTTTGCCGGGGCAGGGAGGCGTCGAAAATTTTGTCGATGAAAAAATTCTCGAACAGGAAGCGGCTGTCGGAACCGTTCATCTCGACGGCGATATAGATGTCGGAGTGGTTGAGCGCGGGGCCAAGATCGTGATTGCCGCCGGAGCGCGCAGATTGCTGCAAACGGCGGTTAACCTGATCGATGAAATCGATGCTGGACAATTCGGGATTGCCAAGGCGGTAATCAAGAAAGACATACAGGCGGTCGCCCTTGCGCAGGAACGGATGCAGTTCCGTGGCAGGAGCATTGCTGGCTTCCTTTGCTTTGTGGAACGGGTAAATATGGTTGACCAGCTCTTCAATAATATCCGATTGCAGGACGCTGACGCAGGGATTTTCCGCGATATCCTCCGGCACGATCTGCGACGGAGAGCCCAGAATGACGAGGGATCGTTTTTTCTTCGCCAGCGCGGGCAGCAATTCATAGATAAAGGAGAGAGACTCGGCGTTCAGGTTGAATATGAATATATTCCCGGTATTGCCGATCTCTAATGGCCGTGTGCGAGCCGCAGGCGTCTCCGCTGCATTCGCACTTTTCTGCCGCATAATGATTTTTTCCACGGCAACCGATTGCATGCTGATGGCCGCAGACGGAATGCTCAGATGCATATGGCTGTCCACAATTTTCATAACCACGCCCAGCAGCGCGGCATAATCAATGTGTTTGAACTCGGAGCCGTCGAGATAGCGCGCGTCTTTCGTGCTTTCCGGCACGCTCGTCACCACCTGCGCTGCGATTTGCCGCAGAGCCCGCATATCGCCTGTCAGTTGCGCGGCAGCGCCCGTCCTTGTGCCCGAGAAGTGATCCTTAAACAATTCATTGCCGCGTTCATCAAGCTTAAAGGCCTTGATGACCGATTTCTCGAGCGGATTTGTGCCTGGGGCAAACAGCGTATCGTCCGCCGCCGGTACCCCCAGCCCGTAATAGGCGTTCAGCTTCTCCAAACCTTCATCCATGTCAGAGAGCAGGAATTCCGAAATGTCCGAGTTGAATGTCGCTTGCAGAGAGTTCTTCAACAGCCGCGGGCTGCAGGATTTGCGCACCAGATCCTGAAAACGTACCGATGACGCTTCGATGAACACCCGGGGCAGGGTGGACAGATCGTCGACATTGTTCTGGGTGCCGATATTTGAAAGGCCGATGCTGGCCATATCGGTTTCGGTCGCCGCAGTGTCGGCGGCTTCCATGTTGAACATCATGTCGAGCCGACTGATATAGCCGAGATTCTCATACTCCCCTTGCGTCGTCATGTCGGACAGCAGGTAGATTTCGTCGGCCTGCCCCATCTGATATTCCTGATAATTGAAATAGGGGTCGGCATTTTTGAGGGCCGCATAGACGCGGTGAGCGCCGCGCGCCGTTTCATTGACGTTGTTGCAGAATGAAAGGGCCCGGTCATATTGAGCGGAACTGCACAGAAGAAGGACGCAGGCATCGCGGGTGTATAATGCTTCTCGGACGAAATTCTCAAATTTGTGGTTGTAGTTGACGATGACGATCCGGTAGCTGGGGATTTCGCCCTTCGCCAGTTTTCGCGACAGTTTCAGAACGCTTTTTTCGCCGGATATATTGCTGACCAGCAGAACGCCGCCGACCACGATGATCGGCAGCATGCTTGTCATCGCCAGAGCCAGCGAACTGTGCGGTATATTGGAACCGCCGAGGCCGGTCGTGGTGAAAAGCATAAGCCAGATGATGAAGCTGCTCATCGAATCGAATAACGGTTTCTCGTCGCCCTGCAGCCCGTATATTGTGTCGTGCGTCGTCTCCGCCCAGAATAACAGGCTGCTGGAGAGCCAGAGGAACAGCATAATTTGAATGCCAAGATACATATTCCGGTTTGTCATCGACCAGATAGTCACGCGGGTCATGACGGCGAAAACTTCGCGCATATGGCTGAGGAACACGTTGCCCTTCTGCAGGACATAACGGGTTTTCATCAGGATCAGCAATACAAGGCCGGTGCCGATATAAGGAAGATAGTTGTAGATGGAGATCAGGCCGATCAGCGGAGTCTTGGTCGAGTGATCCGGGCTGTTAATCAGCATATCGATCATCTCGACAAAGAACGGCATCAGAAAGCCGAGAATGACGGCCACGACCACAAAGTTCAGCGTGCCGAAACGTACCAGATCGCAACGATCCGGCATGGCGACGGTTTCCAGCGGCGGCGGATTTTTTCCTGCCTTCACTGCGGTTTCATGAGTCCGTCGCCGACGTCGTTCCTCCCGACCGATGATGTTGAAAAACAGCAGCCCGGCCAGCGCGCCGATGGGAGTCACATAACAGCCGATATTCAGTCCTATCAGGAGAGATTCAATAAGGATAATACGCATATATACATGCATCCCACCTGCGGCCTCGATATGCTGGAAAAGGTCGGTCAGGAAAGCCGAGGCGGGCAGGTCATTGATCGTATTGACGAGAACCCCGGTCGCCATAATGGTGCCGATTGAACCGCCGATCATATCGTTAAGGATATGCGCCTGAATGAACGGCATCAGCTCCTTTGTAACAAAATCCAACTGCACCATTTGCGCAGAGAAAATGAAGAAAGTCATGCCGAAGAAAAAAACGCTATAGGGTAGCGATTTGATCTGGTCGGTTGCGCTTGCCACAGCTTCTTTACGACTGCCGGTTTGCCGCCCGGTTTCGATGTAAATGGTGCCGAGGGAGACTATCGCTATGGGGAACGCCGCGTACAGCAGCGATATTTTCATCGCCGATACGACGGCGACCAGCAGCATCGAAAGGGAGAACACGGTCAGCCACATTTTCATTTTGGCGGTGAACTGCACGTGATGGACGATAGCCGGAATGCGATAGGTATTATCAAACTTCCAGCGGGAGAAAAATGCGCCGCCGCCGCGGCACCGCCGGATAACCCAGTCCAGCACAATCAGGCTTAACAGGCATGAGAGAATGGCGGGCACAATCATGATAAACAGATAGGTAAAATAAGTGACCTTTAGCCCAAGGCCCAAAATGATGTTTGTCGGCGAGCCGATCAGCGTCGCCATCGACATGGTATTGGCGGCCACGAACTCGCTGAGCAGCAGCAGGCGGGCGTTCCTGATCCCCGCATTAACGCAGACCGAAATGATGACGGGAGTCATCACCAGAACCACGACATCGTTCGTCGTAAACAGGGTTAGGAGGGAAGCCAGAATGTAGAGATAGAGTGTGAGGGTCGTCGTGTTCCCCCGACAGTTATTGACGATTTTATAGGCGGCAAATGCGAAAAAGCCCGACCGGCTCATGCCTTCCGCCAGAATGGCGAAGGACAGGATCATGATGATGATCTGCAGCTTAGAGTGGATCACGTCGGGAATGATCGACGGCTGCACGGTCCCCATAACCAGCGCGGTTATCAAAGCCAAAGGCGGGATGAACGCATCCCTGCCGGGAAGTCCTCGTTCCTCCAACACACGGTCAAGCCAGAACCTCTCCCCATAGATTATCAGAATAATCGTGGCAAGCGAGAGGGTGGCTATGACGGCCCCTGCATTGTCCTGCCACCAGTAAAGGGCTGCTATAGCCGCCACCAGAGTTATGAAAGTGATAACGGGAAACCCAGATAGCGGGTTTTTCTTCGCAGGCCCGTTATCGGGCAGCGTTGTGCTTGCACTCAGGCGGCATGAACTAGCCAAAGACGTCCCCTATCATTTTCGCGCATATTTTCATGACTGCCAGATAATTTGCAAATGTCAAATAATTCGTGGGAAGCCACTTAATTTGATCGGGTTGAAAATCAAAAACGCGCCAAAGGCCATAACCGCGAACCCGATCAAATTATTCCACTCAAACTGTTCCTTCAAAACGATCAAAGAAAAAATATAAACGACGGTCAGATTGATAACTTCCTGAATGGTACGCAATTCTGCCACCGAATAAACACGGTGTCCGAATCGGTTGGCGGGAACCTGCAGGCAATATTCAAAAAACGCGATGCCCCAACTGACCACAATGGCAAGCATCAGGTTCGATTGAGTAAATCGCAGATGCCCATACCAGGCGCATGCCATAAATATATTCGATGCACATAAAAGAAGGATGGGGGTGAGGTAAGGGCTCATTAAATAAACCGACATGCGTTGAGTTTTTCTCTGCACTGAAGAGACTAAACCGTATGGTTCCAAACGCAATAGAAAAAATTCTGTTATCTCCATGCGTGGCTTGGATTCGCGATGCTATAGGATATCATCCGTTCATAAGTTTGGCGGCCTTGTTCCAATCGACATGGTCGAGGGATATGATTCCCGCGCAGAGTTCTTCGAGGATGCGGTCCTGAGCCGCGCTGCGGTTTCTGGCTTCGGCATAGGAAATATCGGGGCGGAAGACGACCATTGCGTAGTGGGGAATGAAGCGCTCTGGGTAGCGGCGCTCCAATTCGAATCCGATCTGCTTTTTAAGCTGGAATTTCGGGTCGGCGACGGTGTCGCGCATTTCGATGAAGTTTCCGACGGCCATGTCGGCGATTGCGTCAGAATTGGGTTTGCGTTGCGCTTCCAGGGTGCGGAAAATGGCACCCCAATCGGGGTTCTGTCCGACCAGTTGGCCCAAGGCGGAGCAATCCTCGAAACCACAATTCATGCCCTGGCCGAAGAAGGGCACAATCGCGTGCGCGGCATCGCCCAGCAGCATAACTTTGAAATCCGTATGCCACGGGCTGCATTTGACGGTGACCATTGAGCCGGTGGGATTGCCGAAAAAATCCTCCGCCAGCGTCGGCATGAGCGCGAGAGCATCGGGAAAGGAACGGGAAAAGAAATCCAGCACATCTTTCGGCGTGCGCAGGGATGTGAAACTTTCCGCGCCGTCGTAAGGCAGAAAAAGAGTGCAGGTAAAGCTGCTGTCCAGATTGGGGAGGGCGATCAGCATATAGCTTTTGCGCGGCCAAATATGCAGCGCGTTTTTTTCGAGCCGGAAACCGCCGTCTTTGGCCGCAGGGATTGAGAGTTCCTTGTATCCGTGATCGAGGAAGTGCTGGGAATAGTTGAAATTCCGCGTGTTTTCCAGCATCGATTTGCGCACATCCGACCACGCGCCGTCGGTTGCAATTGTTACGGATGCGGGAACGGTTTTTTCCTGTCCTGCTGTTTCATCGCGGAAGGTGAAAACGGATTTTGCGCTGTCATAGCTCATGCAGCGATGATGAAAATGCATGTTCACATTGTCATAGCTATCGGCTTTTTCCAGTAGAAGCTTGTTCAACTCGCCACGGGAAACGGAATTGATGACTTCGTCATCCTTCTGGCCATAAGGGCTGAAGGAAGTGGTGCCGTCCTGCGCGTGAACCATTCGGCCCTTCATCGGAATGGCGAGATCTAGAACGCGGTTCTTGAGGCCGACTTCGTCCAACGCCTTAAGGCCGCGCGCCGTAACGGCGAGATTGATCGAGCGGCCCGCAGGAATATCAACCCGGCGCATATCCGCGCGGCGTTCATACAGATCGATTGCAAACCCTTTTTGCGCCAAATAAATCGCGGCCAAAGACCCGACCAGACCGCCGCCGATAACGTGAATTTTCTGCTCTTTCATTCAACGCGCCTTTGCAAGTTTCTGTGAGCCTAGTTGTTCCGCGAAAATTTCTACGAAACGGTAAACATCCATAAAGCTGTTATAAAGCGGCACGGGCGCAAGCCGGATGCAATCGGGTTCGCGCCAGTCGCAGATAACGCCCGCTTTTTGAAGGGCGTCGAAAATGCGGCGACCATGTTCGGGAACGAGAAGTGATATCTGGCAACCGCGCTGCGCGGGATCGCGCGGCGTCAGGAATTGGATTTCCCCGTTGTTGATCTCATCCAGCAGAAATTCCAGATATCCCGTCAGGCGCAGGCTTTTCTCGCGTAATGCTGACATGCCGATTTCATCGAAGATGTCCAAAGACGCCTTGACGGCGGCAAGCGAAAGTATAGGCGGGTTGGACAATTGCCAGCCTTCGGCACCCTCAATAGGGTGAAAATCGTGCGGCATTTTAAAGCGGGTTTGTTTGTCGTGTCCCCACCAGCCCTGAAAACGCGGCAGATCGGGATTATTGGCGTGACGTTCATGCACGAAACAGCCCGCAAGGCTTCCGGGCCCCGCGTTTAGATATTTGTAACTGCACCAGCAGGCGAAATCGACGTTCCAGTCATGGAGTTTCAGCGGCACATTTCCTGCGGCATGCGCCAGATCGAAACCTACGGCGCAGCCTTTCTTATGTCCTGCCTTTGTGATGCGCTCCATATCGAAGAGCTGGCCGGTATAGTAATTGACGCCGCCCATCAGGATCAGGGCGATCTGGTCGCCTTCTTGCTCTATGCGTTGTTCGATGTCTTCGATGCGCAATGTGGCCTCGCCCGCGCGCGGTTGCAGGGCGATCAGATCGGCAATAGGATCGAAGCCGTGATAGCGGATCTGCGACGCGATTGCATAGCGGTCGGACGGAAAAGCCTGCGCTTCCATAAGGATTTTGCGGCGTTGTGGCGTGGGCCGATAGAACGACACCATCATCAGATGCAAATTAACCGTCAGGCTGTTCATTGCGACGACTTCAATCGGTTTCGCGCCGACGAGATTCGCAATTTGTTTGGTGAGAAACTCGTGATAAGGCAGCCACGGATTTTTGGCGTGGAAATGGCCTTCCACGCCCATATTTTGCCAGTCTTCCAACTCTTGCGTAAGGGCGGCGGCAACAGTTTTGGGCTGGAGGCCGAGCGAATTGCCGCAGAAATAGATGCAGGATTGTCCCGCTGCGGTTTTCGGAATATGGAAACGCGCCCGCGCCGAGGCTAGCGGGTCTTTGCTGTCCATTTCATGCACAAAATCGGGGCCGCTGCGATAATTCATAGAGGTGTAATCCCAAAAAGGACAGGTCGGCTTGGCGTGGCGTCTGCCTCGAAGGCAGCAGCCTGCAAATTCAGCAGATAACGTCCGTCGGCTATAGTCTCAGGCGCGTATATTAATTCTGTAATCGTCTTTTGGGAATGGGGTTTTCCTGTTGCAGTATGAACTTCCGGGGGAACATCCCAGAACAAACGATGATTGCTTAGTTTGCCCTCGTCGTCCATCCGGTCGATAGAGGGAATATCGACCAGCAGGTGTTTGACGTTCAGCGAGCAAATCAGACGCATCGCCTCGGTGGAGAAGAACGGCGCGCCGGTGGCGTTGTAGTCGCGGGATGTTTTCTCTGCGCCGTTGGGGAGCGTGCGGATAATAAGTGCGGTGAGAAAGGTGGGGGCGTGGTTTCGTATTGCCGCATGAAGGGCTGTCGCGCTTATGACCCTGTCGTTGGGACGTAAGTCGCAGCTATAGGTTTCATTGCACGCTTTCGGCGTTACGGGTGTTACAGTAACGAGCGTTGCCGGGATCAGGGCGTCTTTCAGGATGTCGTTTACGAAAACGGGTGTGTCCAGAATATGCCCGACGCATTCTGTATGTGTACCGCTGGTATGGGGGATAAAGGCATAGCTGTCGCAGTTACAGCTTCCGCCGCGAGCCACATTGCCAATGAAACCGCTGGCTTCATAAGGTTGCCGTTTGGCAGGAGGCGCGCCGAATGAGGAAAGCCGCTCGCCTTCAAAGCGCACAGGGACGGAGATGTCGAGCGGCGCGCTGTAATCCACGGAATAACGCGCTTTGCCGAATGTCAGTGTTATTTGCATTTGAGCCATTCTTTCGCTGTGCCTGAAAGCATCCGTTGTTTTTGCGCCGCCGTCAGGCGCGGGAGATCGCGCGGGCCGTTTGCCGTTGCGCGGGGAAGCCAGTTGAAGTGTTGCCACGCGGTTTCCATATCCGCACTCGCTTCCGGTAAATGTTCGATCATATGACCGGGATAAATGGCTTTGCGTGCCGGATAAGGGCATGGGTTGCCGGGCTGATCTTTAAGAGTAACAGCATCAAAGGGATCAATTTCGCCCAAAGGGTAGGGCGTGTCCGATCCCATCGCGATCCTGTCGGCACCGAGCGTTTGGACGAGCATATCAAGCATCCACGGATCGTGGGTCAGGGAGTCGGCATAGACGCCGCAGGTTCGGACGGTTTCATAAGGAGTCATTTGTGACGCAGTTTGAAAAAGATCGGGGCGGCTATAGGCCCCGTGTTCGAGTCTGCCAAGCAGCGCAGGAAACACGCCGCCGCCGTGGGCGTATAGAACGCGCAAATGAGGCAAACGTTCATGCACGCCGCCGCAACGCATAGCATCGAAAGCGAGCGCGGTTTCCATCCCCATCGCGATCAGCCAAGGCCGCCAGTTGCGGTTCGCGTTCATGCGCTTTTTCAGGCGGTCTTCCGCAGGAGACATGAAGCCACCCCACGGATGAACAAAAACGGCCATATCCAGCGAAGCCGCCGCCTGAAAGACCGGGAAAAAGCGCGCGTCGTCGAGGTCGAGGCCGTTGATATTGGAATTCAACTCAATCCCGCGAAAGCCCAATTTATGAATGCGTTCCATTTCGCGTATCGCAAGATCGGCATCCGACAAGGGTAGCGAGCCAAGTGCCATAAAGCGTTTCGGAAATTTCGCGACGATAGAGGCGTTGGCATCATTGATGATTTTGCAAATCTCTGCCGCGTCTGCGGCGTTTTCGACATAATCGGGGATCATCATCGGGGTAGGCGACAGAATTTGCATCGTCACGCCGTGCATATCACATTCCGTCAGGCGCATTTCGGCGTCATAGGCGTTGCCGTCGATAGAGCGTTGCACCTCGCCGCGATTATTGACCATTTCGGCGCAGCAGGGTTTGACGCTGCTTTTCCGCACGCGAACGAAATCCGCATAATGGGCAAAACGCGCCAAGGATTCATAGGTATCGGGCGACAAGGTCGTGTGGGTGTGGACGTCCCACTTTTCATGAGTGTGAGATGTCATGCTATGCCGTTTTTGGAGGCATGACATGATGACATTTCTTGCAGGTGCGGCGATCTTCGCTATCCCAGAAGCGTTTGAAGATAGGGGGCAAATCCTGCACGATGTTCGTCAATGACAGCGTTTCGTGATGCAAGGGCGCGTGGCAATTGTCGCAATACCAGGCAAATCCGTCCAATTCCCCGGGCTGGCGTTTGCGCTCGATAACCAATCCGACTGTATTTTCAAAACGTTGCGGCGAATGGTGGATGTGGGGCGGGAGAAGGAATATTTCTCCTTCGCAGATCGGGATATCCTTAGGTTGCGCGTCTTCCATAATGCGCAAAACCATATCGCCTTTAAGCTGGTAGAAAAGTTCATCGCCCGGATCGTCGTGATAATCCTTGCGGCTGTTGGGGCCTCCGACTGCCATAATGATAAAATCGCCCGCTTCAAATATTTGCTGGTTGCAGACGGGCGGCTTGAGCTGTTCGCGGTGATCCTCAACCCAGCGCTGTAAATTAAACGGAGGGATCATGCTATTTTCTCCTTAAGGGCGGCAACGCATTTCAGTTCAATAGCAATAGGGGTCGGCAGGGCGGTGATCCCAAGCGTGGTGCGGCAGGGAGGGTTGTTCGGAAAATACTCGGCCCATAATTTGTTGTAGAGAGGGAAGTCGTTTTTCATGTTCGTCAGATAAACGGTGACATCGATCAAATCTTCCCATGCCGCGCCCGCCGACTCCAGAACGTCGCGCACATTCTTGAAAACGCTGCGGCATTGGGCTTCGATATCATAAGCGACGATCCGGCCCTCTGCATCGAGCGTGACGCCGGGAATATCCTTGCTGCCTTTTTGGCGCGGGCCGATGCCGGAAAGAAACAGCAGATTTCCGGCTTTGCGCGCGTGCGGGTAAAGGCCGACCGGTTCGGGCGCTGTTGATGAATTGTAGGTAGAGGAAGATGTCATAAGTAAAACTTTCTTCTAGCGGAGCGCGGTTACGGTTTTCTCTTCGGTAAAAAACTCCATTGCCCGTTTTTTGCCTTCGCGGCCAATGCCTGATTTCTTCATGCCGCCAAAGGGCGTATCGAGATCGCGTATGTTCCAGCAATTGATCCAGACGATACCGCTGTCGATCTGCGCTGCTATCCTTTGGGCGCGTTTTTGATCCTGTGTCCATACCGAAGCGGCGAGACCATACAGCGTGCCGTTGGCAATCGCCAAGGCCTCGGCTTCTGTCGAAAAGGGGATAAGCGTCACGACGGGGCCAAAAATTTCTTCCTGATTGGTGCGGCAGGTGGAGGGCAGTCCTTCGATAATCGTCGGCTCGATAAAATAGCCGTCCTTGCAGCGGCCTCCCAGAGTGCGGCGATTGCCTCCAGTCAGAATTTTTCCGCCTTCTTCTCGCGCTAGGGCGAGTGCGTTCAGGATTTTTTCCATATGAAGTTTTGAAACAACTGCGCCAAAGCGCGTGGAGTCTTCCAAAGGGTCGCCTATCTCAATAGCCTTAGTCTTCTGGACAAGAGCTGCTTTAAATTGTTCATAGATCGGCGCATGAACAAGAATACGCGAACCGCACAGGCATATTTGCCCCTGATTGGTGAAGGCGGCATTCTTTGCGCCTTCAATCGCAGCGGACAAATCGCAATCATCAAAAATAATCGTCGGATTTTTGCCGCCAAGTTCGAGCGATACTTTTTTAAGATGCTGCGCCGCTCCTGTGTAGATAGCAGTTCCCGTCGCCGTGCCTCCGGTGAAGGAGATCGCCGAAATGCCGGGATGATTGGTAATAGCCGCGCCGATTTTCGCACCCTTGCCGTGCAACACGTTAAGGACGCCTTTGGGGAATCCCGCTTCGCTCACAAGCTGCGAGAGCATGAAGGCGGTCATCGGCGTAATCTCGCTGGGCTTGGCGATCACGCAATTCCCGGCGGCGAGAGCGGGGGCAAGTTTCCATGTGAAAAGAAGCAGCGGCAAATTCCACGGCGAAATCGTCGCGACAACGCCGATAGGCTGGCGCAATGTATAGCTTTGCGACGTATCTTTTTGAAACGTCTCGCCGGAAAAAGTGCGCGCGGCGTCGGCAAAGCCGCGCAGATTGGCGATGCCGCGCGGAATATCGACGCTGCGGCATAGAAAAAAAGGTTTTCCGGTGTCGATACATTCGGCGCGGGCGAATTCTTCAAGCCGCGCCTCGATAAGGTCAGCAAGCCTGTTCATTAGATCGGCGCGGGCCGAAGCGGGCGTATCGCGCCAACCGGGGAAAGCCCGCTGTGCCGCCGCGACGGCGATGTCGAGATCCTGTCTATCTGAATCCGCCACAAGGCCATAGGGTGCGCCTATCGCCGAATCCTCGATATCGAAATAGTTCCCGGACACGGGTTCCACCAGCGCGCCGTCGATGAAATTCAGCACTTTGCGCGGGGGCGTCGTCATGTCACAGACACCCGGTTCTGCCGCCGTCAACCGGCAGATTGATGCCGTTGATGTAGGCGGCTGCCGGGCTGGCGAGGAAGGCAATCGCTTGCGCGGGTTCTTCGGGTTTTGCAAAACGGCCTGCGGGGATTGCCGCTGTTTCCTCCGTTATGATTTCATCGATGCTCTTGCCGGATTTTTTGGCTTTGCCCGCGATGATCTCACGCAGCCTGTCGGTGTCGGTCGCGCCGGGCAACACATTGTTGACGGTAATCCCGAAACCCGCGACTTCCGCCGACAGCGTTTTGGCCCAGTTGGCGACAGCACCCCGGATCGTGTTGGAAACGCCCAATCCCTTGAGAGGCATTTTGACCGAGGTCGAGATGACATTGATGATGCGGCCATACCGAGCTGCCTTCATCCCCGGTAACAGTGCTTGCGTCATAATGTGATTGCCGAGCAAATGCTGGGTAAAGGCATTTTCAAATTGCTCCACAGTCGCGTCACCCACGGTGCCCGCAGGAGGGCCGCCGCTATTGTTGACGAGGATATGTGCGGTTCCATGTTGGGCGATATGGGCGGCGATTTTTTCGCGCAGCGCATTGGTGTCGTGAAAATCTGCCGTCAGAATATGATGCGTTTCGGCGCGCGGCAAAGTGGCGCGCACTTCCTGCAACGCCGACTC